>JAUPUU010000115.1 GCA_030917395.1 Cyanobacteriota bacterium erpe_2018_sw_21hr_WHONDRS-SW48-000092_B_bin.40 | reverse complement strand
TAAAGCTTCATCAGTTAGCTACTCTGATAGCAAACTATTGATCACTGCATTTTCTGCTGCAATTGCAAGAAGATGGCCGCACGTTTTTTGTAATGCTGTTGATCCAGGTTGGGTGCCAACCAAGATGGGAGGCCCCAGCGCTTCTGATGACTTGCGAGAGGGGCACCTTACACAAGAGTGGCTGGCTGTGAGTGATGAACCGGAAGCGCTGACAAGCGGAGGCTACTGGTATCACAAGAAGCGTACCGAACCTCACGCTAAAGTTTTGGATCCTGATTTCCAAAACCGCCTGCTGGAAAAACTAGCAAAGTCTACCGGGGTTGAACTTGAAGTTTAGTTCTGCTGCTACATAGACTGCGCTTAAGCACTAGCTTAAGGCTCTTCTAAATCGGAGGCCTTTAAAGCTTGCCCTTCTCTCAATAAGCGTTTGGCTGCCTTGCCTAGCGCGTGGTTGACATTTTTCAAGCAGTCCGTCTTTGATACCATGCGAAAGTCCATGTGAACGGAACTCAAGATTATGATCGATCCAGCTCTAATATCTCTAGTGGCGCATACCACCGCGAGCCGCTCTAGTTCGTTATCAAAGCTAGGTATGGCAGCCATGCGCAGTTGGGTGCAAGTGCTGCACTGTGCTCCCTGGTAGGGGCGGTGGCAGGTTTTGCAAATTAAAGCTTCTTTCGCTTTAGATGGTTCTGGGGCTGGTACATTTCCCCAACTACTGATTGATTGTATGTCAAATACTTTGTTTTGATGCTGATAGAGTTCTTCCATATTTTTTATGGTCCATCGCGTCTGCGGATGGTTTATGCCATGGGCTATGAGGTTTATTAGCAGGGCCTGCTTTAAGCTATCTTCTGACTCTTTCAGCTTGTTTTGCACACATTGGCATTGGGCGAGCTTGTTGAGGATAAACGACAGCTCGGGATGATCTAGCCCTAGAGCCGTTATCTGTTTATCTAGGCAGTCGTTGTATATCGATTCTGCATGGCTGAATTGCTTCTGCTGGTAATAAAGATCGCCTAGGTAGTCCAGGCATAAAGCTACGACTAGCAGAGATTTGCCTTTGGCCGCTTCGTCTATAGCTTGCCACATGAAGTTCTGCGCGTCTTCATAGTGCTGATTGGCGGCTGAATTCTCAGCGCAGATTTTCAGTAGTTCCCAGGTTTCAGGCACGCTATTTGTCCAGGCTTTGGTTTGCCATATATTTTAGCTGAGATGCTCTCTTAAGAATACTCCGGCAGAGCTGGTCTCTGTAACCTATCATTGCAATTAGATTGCAACCTTGCTGGATTACTACTGAATGTTGCTCGCGAAATACGCTGCGAAACAAAGTGCTCAAAGAACTTCTCTGTAAACCTGGCATCTGTGATGCTACGGTTGATCTGAAACGGAAGAGTTCCAATTGTCTTGCCAATGTGAGAACTCAGGCTGTGTAATTCTATAGCGTGCGAAATTGCCTTCGTGCAGCGAATAGATTTCTGTCTCCACGAGGCGGACAAATTGTTCTTGATCTTTCTTTTCGACCAAAATGGTCTGCGGTCGCGAAAGCACAAATCGGTGAGTCTGTTCTCTTCCTATGGCTTGCCTGACAACGTCGCCAACGATCTCCTTTATCGCCTTGGTGTACTTAAAACGAAACGGATCCGGTTCGCCGAGGGATTGAAGCACGGCTGCATATTGTTGCGCAGATCGCTCGTATGCCTCCACAAAAACATCTCTGAGTAATTCAACCCGGTTTAATTCGTAAACACCTAGCAGTCCTTGTGTATAAATGTCTCTAGGAACACCTTTGAACGCCAGTGGAATAAGGTTGTTTTTCACAAACGGAATGTTAGCAGCTAGACGCGATACTCTTTTATTTACATCATCGAAAGGTTGCAGATATGGCAAGTGAACCATTGCAAAAAATGACTGCTCGAATGGATCGTCGATCCGCTGTGCTGTGGCAAGAACTTGGTCAAAACACTCTTCAATCAATTGTGGTATCGCCAGTGGTAGGTAAACGGAATTGCTGATGCCAACCTCTATGCGTCTTAATCGGCCAGCCGCGTCCGGATTGGAAAGAAGGTTTTCGGCCAAGAAGCCGTGCAAGTTTTTAATAGTAAAACGATTAAATCCAATTGAGTCAGCGGAATCAACCATAAATTCAATCGCACCCTTATGGTTCATTATCATCTGAGTTTCAGTCTGTTCTTTTCCTTCTGCAGCTTGACCAAGTTCTATAAGGTTTTTCGTGTCGAGGACGGAATAGGTATTGCCTTCAAGGCGACTAGAGTTCCAAGAAAGGTCGATTAGTAGTCGGCTTAGAATTTTTCGCGCATACGTACCTGCTGGCTGTTCTCCGGGCTCAACTGTTCCGATCTTTTGAAGGGATATTCTCTGTGTCTTTGAAAGGTAATAAGTCTCATTGGGCTTATATGAGTCGAGAAATTCGCGATTGTAGCTTACTGGTCTTCGCTCTTCTTCTGGACGTGATATGAGCAGCTGCACTTCTTGTGCACCTTCTGAAAGTTGCAATGTTCGTTCAGCTAAGACGCCTGCTGCGGATTTTTTGATAGCGAAGTACTTTGCGCCTTTCCTGTCGCCATCAAGAACTAGGCGGCCTTGTTTGACAAGGTCTTTCAGCCATTTCTGTAAAGTACGTCGCGCAGCCCTTGGTCCGAACTGTTCGGCAATTGCCTTGAGGTTTGCACCGTCCGGATGCCGTGTGACAATCTCTACTATTTCATCGAGCTGTTTCTTGGGTTCTGGTTTTGCCATCGTCTCGGTTCTTCGAAGTTTTCGACAATGCGCAGTTTATATCAGTTTATGCGCTCTTATTGTGGAATTATACGCATTAATCGACCATTATGCGTATTTGTGTGGGCGTTATGTGCATTTATTGGTAAAATGACGCTGTTTTTAGTGGGATATGCGCACTTATTCCGCTTTATGCGCATTTAATAGCCGGTTGTAGGCATTTATAGCATTTGATATGCGCACTTATGCAAGTGCTATACCTGTTGACCTTGCCACATTATTTGAGCCAGTCGTTAGGAGTCAGCTGCCAGATTTGCACAACCGATTGATCTAAGTTCCTTTCCTCGATTTTGAATTCTTAGTTCTGTCTGCACCAAATATAGTGCAACTCTATCTCTCTTCTCTATTGCGCATGCATTTTATCTTTGATGCGGAAGATATTTCCGTGCGTCTCCATAACTTGAGATAAAGCAGGACATCCATATTCTTCCAGAGATGGCAAGGCAAGAACGCGCTCATCGCGCCAGTGGCTTAAAATGTCATAAGGTTTTGTCTGAATAACTTGAATGGTACTGAACGCGGTAGTTCTTTTCGATCTCTCCAAAATTCTTCAGCTGCAGCTGAGAGCATGTAGGGGCTGGCTGTAAATTGATTACTAAATCTGAATTCGCGATTTTCGTGAAGTTGCTCTAGATCTTCTACTGTTAGTTCATCGAACGGAAATGGGTAAATGAATTGTTCGAAGAATGGCTTACTGCTTGTATCGTGAAATGTGATAAGCTCGTCAATTCGCTCAGCTTGATCGTCGATATCCGGTAGTATTACTAGTTGTTGGGCTCGTGGAACGTCAAATTTAGAGGTTGTTACTAGCTTTGCTGCGGCTTCGGTAGAAAAATTTTCACTTGCTTTGAACGTGATATCTATAGTAGCAAGCTTTGTTTCATCGCGACTTTGTCGAGGCCTAGAGCCATTGCTTAGAGCCGGGCGAAATTCCACGCCAGCTTCTATTGTGACTGCCATCGGTGCCAGATAGATTTCTAGTTCTGGTGTCGATTGTGGACAATAGATCGCTACTGATACGACGTGTATATATTTTTCATCTGAGCTAAGGCGAGTGTAGTTTGTGTGGTAGTTCTCGCGTCTATACTTGTAGCTGTATTTGTTTTTCTTGAAATTAGCTTGTTTCAGTCTAGCGCCAATGGATTTCTCCAGAGCCACCATCGCTGGATAGTTGTCCACACCGTCTTTCAAATGTGTTCCTTCTTGTGATCGTTTCTATTTCTGAGTATTGCTGTTAACTCGTCGAAAGTTTCGCACCATAAGTTGTTCTAGTTTTCCTGGCCACATTTCGTGAACAGTCACGCCGCTTGGCACCTCAAGAACGTCAGTGCTTTGAAATTTGCTTTCAGGAGCCCTGATGACACAATCGTATGAAATGGTGCCGTTAAAATTAT
>JAUPUU010000114.1 GCA_030917395.1 Cyanobacteriota bacterium erpe_2018_sw_21hr_WHONDRS-SW48-000092_B_bin.40 | reverse complement strand
CTGGTAGCCTCTAAACAATGCGCAGTCGATCTAAAACTAGTGACCTACGAAGTCTTTAAAAGCGGTCTAGTTCAACTACGCTATGAAATCGTCAAGCAAGGCAAAGAGGCGAAGAAGGAAGAAACGCAGGGCGAGAAGGAATTTAAGCAAAAAGCTCTTTTAGCCGAAAAAGAAAAAGAAAAAGAAACGGCAAAAGCAAACCAAGTAGAGCAGAAGGCCCAGCCAAAGACTAAAAAAGTAGCGAAGGGCAAATCCAAGTAATTATCGAACTGAAATCTAGTCTGCCATTCTTGTGAGAATAGTTCCATCGTCAGCGCTAATCTTCACAACTTTGCCAGAAGCATCAAGCTCAAGCTTCGCAGTGCTAGTGCCGCTGACGAAACCTTTCCAGCTTGAGGTTAAAGTGGTACCGTCATCTGAAATCAGACAATTTCCCACCACACCAAATTGAGGCATAGCCCAGCCGCACTTTTTGCCGCTTTGCCAATAACTGTACTTCAGACCATTAGAGCCCATGAAGCTGCCTAGAATATTCGGTATGGTCTTGGACCCAGCCGCTGCTGCGGGCGGCGCTGCCGCACCTTTGTCTTGCAAATCTAGCGAAGAAGAAGAAGAAGAAGAAGAAGAAGAAGAAATCTGTTGGACAGAGTTGCTACTAGCAACCTTCACTCTAGAGCGAGCTTCCAGAGTCTCGATTACACTGGCTGGAACAGCTCTTGGGCTAGCAGGCTGGACGGCCAGAAGTAACTCTCCACCGCTCCACTTACCGGCCTCTAACACTGGGGTTTGCAGAACACCGCGCTCCGCAGCAACCTGAGCTTCTACATTGGTTTTCAAATATTTAAAAGCATCGCTCAAAGTTGTTTTCTCACCTTGAGCCTTAAATCCGTCTATCAAGGTCTTTGTAAAAACACCATTGGCGTAGTTCTTGGATTCCCAACTTGACTGGGTTTTGCTACTGGAACAAATAACCGCACGGCCCGTGCCTTGCGCTATGGCAGCAGCATCAACATTGGATGTACGCACCAAGCCTTTGCTGTCGCTGGTATCACTGGCACCACCAGAATGGCAAGCATCTAAAATAATCAAAGCGCGATTGCAGTGAATCCTTGTTTTGACAATGTTAGACAATGTCTGCAAGTCAATACCAGTGCTATAGAGCCTATCAACAGCAGTGTCATGCGCCACTAAATAATTGACACCGCGCAAATCTAGATCTGATGCACTGCCATGACTACTGAAATAAATTACGACAAGATCATCTGGCAAAGCCACCCGGGGCAAAAATGAATCACCCAATAAATCAAGCACATTTTCTTTAGTGGCTTGTTCATTGGTCAACAGCCTGACATGGTCAGGGGCGAAATGACACTTCTCAACAAGAAAGGCACGAAAATCAGCAGCATCTTTGGCGGCATACTTGAGATTGATAGCCTTGTCTGCAAACTCACTGACACCAACAACTACCGCCCATTTGTCAGCAACCGGCGTTGCTGTCATTGAAGTGACAGATGAGCCAGAAGCGCTAGAAGCACTCACAGATCCAGCTGCTTTAGGCCCCTGAGCGTCGGCTGCCCCGGCCAAAGCAACAGAGGAAGCCATAACAATCAACCACAACTTAAACCGCTGAAACACTGCCCCGAAAGACCTCTTGAGAAATGTTGGCTAATTATAGATGAAATAGTGCTGCCGGTGGAACAATAGAAGAGGCAAGGGAGATTTTCATGGATATCGGACTTTGGGGCGCCATGCTTGCTCAACTTATACCAGTCTGCCTGGCAACGGCCAACTGGGTATTAAGCTTGTTTCTTGCCCCCAAAACAAACAGTTATTTCCTTGGCGACCTGAAACAGCTTTGGTCAGATTCGCGGCCATTCATAAAGACTCAGTGGCCTTTTGTGGCAATCTGTATGGTTGGGTCGAACATGAGCCAGGCCCACCTCTTCGCTGACATCGGGCTCAGACAAAGTTTTTCATTTGGTATAGTTGCCGCAGCGTTTATTTCAGCAGGAATCCTGCCAATTATAAAACTCTTCTATGTGTCCTACCTGGCAGCGCCGAAATACCCTGGGCGAGTGGCGATGATTGGCCTCTGGACCGTTCTCTTATACGTGCTTGGCGAGTGGTTGATATCGGCTCTAGGCGGTCTAGGCATGATGTTTTTCATCCTGCCTGGGCTGCTCGTTATGGTACGAGCTTGCCTATTTCTGCCAGCTTACGCTCTGGAAGGCCACCACCCCTTTGCTGCTTTTGAAAGAAGCTGGGCTTTGACTTCTGGAAAATATTGGCTAGTTAGTCGCTACCTAGGACTTCCTACTATTTTGTTTCTACTTCTCAGCGCTAGCCCTCAGCTAACCGCGACAGCTAGAGCAGTGGGTCAATATCCCTTCGATTATTTCTGGCCAGCAATGATTGCCTTCAATTTTGCAGCTCTAGCCATGAGCCTTGTTTTAGCGGGCCTAACTTACAAGCTCTACGACCGGTTGACGGAAGAGGCAGGCAACTAAGGTGGGAACCAACGAGCGCAAAGACAATCAAGGTAAGGGATGAAACAGGGGCACAACAAAATAAGTAAGAGGTGCTGCCATGGAAATCCTAGATAAAATCCTGACGGCAATACTGTTCGCCCCTCTGGCAATAGCACTAGCTAACTGGGTTCTAAGCCTAATCTGCACACGCTCTACAAGAAACTATTTTCTCGATGACCTTAAGCAGCTTTGGCCCGACTCACTGCCATTTTTGAAAGCCCAGTGGCCAATCCTTACTGTTGTGCTAGCTGTGGCTACCTGGTTTCAACTTCAGCCAGTACAAGATCTGAGCGAAAAGGCCGAGCTTGGTCCATCCATGCTTCTATTACCTTTCGGGTCTGCAGTAATTTCATGGATACTGAACCTGTTCTATGTCAACTACCTCGCCGCGCCAAAGTATCCCGGCCGAGTGGCAACCATTGGAGCTTGGGCTCTTACGATCTACGTAATTTCTGACATAGCTGTTCTCGCCTTCGGCTCAATAGGATCGATATTCTTTGTCATACCTGGTCTGATCTTTTTTGTTAGAAGTTGCCTGTTTCTGCCAATCTACGCCATCCAAGGCTACAAACCGCTCTCTGCTATCAAACGAAGCTGGGCCCTTACAAAGGGTAAATATTGGCTGGTTAGTCGCTACATGGGACTGCCGGTACTAATATTGGTGGCATTCTATGTTTATCCAGATCTAGCAAACAACTCAAATGATCTTGACAGTCAGACTGTAGCCACGACTTTCCAGCCTCTAACAATCGCGATTACGACCGCAGCTCAAGTGCTGAGCCTAGTGATTGCTGGCCTCCTATACAAGCTTTATGAGCGGCTCCTAGTAGAGCAATAACAACAACTCACAACTTAGGAGAACGGCAGCCCCGGCCTGGATAATTGCTTATCCAAGCCGGGGCTGTACTCCATAGGGTCGCCGTTATTTTTCGAAAGTATTGTTCTGACTGTTATTTGGTTGGATAACTTTGCCGGGCTTTGGCACAGGCTTAACGAAGGTTTCGCCAAACTCGATAGAATCAATAATGACAGGCTTCATCGGGGTTTTGATAGCACCTTCAAGGCCTGGCACTTTGATAGGCTCTTTTACAGTGTCTTTGATCGGGTCTTTAACGATGTCTTTGATAGGCTCTTTGATAGGATATTTTGGACCACCCTCAGCGGGTATTTCGGGCTTAAATGGTGGCTTTGTCGGTGTGTCTAGGGGCGATGGTTTCCCTGGTAAAAAGTCCTGCGAAGGAATGCAGCCACCCTTGGTCGTATTACCGTAAAGATCGGTTATGACGAGACACTTTACGTTCTGGTCATCCGCCTTCACGACCTTCTTATCCGAGCTAAGTGTTCGGCCACTCCATGTATCAGCTGCCACATTGCCCATGGCACTATCATTTTTATCAAGGGCCGCTGCCACACAGTCGTTCAATTGAGCTTGATTGCCAAATTCTTTCATTGTCTCTTCCTCTATTAAGTGGTTTCAAAAGTTGCAGGTCATCGTTAATTACTTAACTTGCGAACGACGTTGCCTGCCTCATGGAAGCCAATTTAGACGAGAGTTGTTACGGCTATGTGATTGAGCTAAACTGAGCCAAGGAGAATGCCATGCCAGAATCTAAAGCTTCAATAGAACAAAAGCTAAAGCAAGTAGGTATCAGCCAGTCAGTCAATTACGGCTTGTTCGGTTTCCCACACATGCATTACTTGACGGTGCCCGGCGGCGACGCATTTGCGCTGTGGCAAAAGCTAGCAAATAACAACGTCAAAACCGGTTTCTGGCCAATCATTTGGCTCGACAAGAAAGAACATGCTCGTCAAAAAGTAATGACTTCTTCATTGATACAACCACTCGATGCCACACTGCGAGATTTCGGCATAGTCCAAAAACATCCTATCGATATCAAAGAACTAAACCAAAGAATCACCAATAGACCCGATCCCAAATTCTATCCCTTCATGAATGAAGCAATAGTCACTCAAGAACAAGCTAAACGAGCTGATGCACTGCTGCAGCTGCAAGCTAAGCTCAAGGCTGAAACAGCTAAAACAGGCTTTCGGCCTGGGACTATGCCAAGTAACATGAAACAAATAACTGATGTGGCCAAACTCAACCAGACCTATATACCTGTAATGCTGAACATCATTCGAAATGACCAAGCCCGTCTAACCAGCGCAGATCGACAGAACATGCTTAACGGGCTGAGACCAACAGCTATTCAAACCGCCGAAATTTGCCGCAAAGGCGAACAGCTAGACTTTGAATACTGGCTGAGAAAAACCGAAAAATCTAGTGACTACTACCGGGTGGAACGTGGCAAGTATAGCGGCAAGCACTACCCTCAAACAGAAAGTCACGCAGCGTTCACCTACGAATATGATTTAAAACTTGCGCACTATGTGCCGCTAAAGAATGTCATAGTTATGCTCGTTCCGACAGTCCATTCGTGGCAAGCACCAGCCTACATCGGATTTGGCA
Source organism: Cyanobacteriota bacterium erpe_2018_sw_21hr_WHONDRS-SW48-000092_B_bin.40 (assembly GCA_030917395.1). GTDB lineage: Bacteria > Cyanobacteriota > Vampirovibrionia > Obscuribacterales > Obscuribacteraceae. Next base: position 3,427 of record JAUPUU010000114.1, on the reverse strand, counting down.
ATTTTGACAGCAACCCCGAAACTGCAGTGCATGTGGCAGCGATGAAGCACTGGCACAAAATTTATGGCGCCGATCTAATCTCAGTTAAAGATGATAGCTTGGAGTTTTACGTGAGCAGGCCGCCGCAAGACGAAGCAGCGGCCATGCAGCTGGCGCGAGAGCATTTCATCTACTGCCCAGACAGTGTCAAACAAGGAGCTGGAAGCCTCGGCAAGCTAGCTGGGACACTATGCGGCGCTCACTTTTGGAACTTCTGGTGGGACTAGCAGCGGACAAATAGTAGCCTAGGTTCAAAACCAGCAATAACCTAATTAAATACCCTCGATAATCTTGGCTAACTAGCGCTCAGGGGCCCCGTTAGCAAAAGCAAAAAAACCTTAGTTTTGACAGACTTTGGCTCGGTACCAGATATGGTGATGCTAAATTTGCTGTCGGCGATTTTCTTCAAATCAAATTCCGCCGGCTCCTTAAAGTCATTTAGCTCGCGCCTAAGTCTATCGGCCGCTGATTTGTTAGTTGAGTAGACAACAGTCTTAAGTACTGTAGCTCCAGGCTCGACAAAGGAAACTATAGAAGTCTTGTCGTCTGCGAAATCACAGAGCTGATTAGATGCTCGACTAGCATTACTTCTATTGACGATACTAGTATCTAAAACTTGCCAGAGCTCGGGGTCACCTGCAGCATCAGCAAATAAAAGCTTCATGCGATTAGGCAAAGAGTCAAATGCTGTTGTCTGTGCTTTTGCCGTTACTGTTGCCGAAGCAGCGGACTTTCCAGGCTTCAAGCGCACAAAGCGACTTTTAACTCTGCCTGAATTTCCTTGCTTATTGCTCACCAAAAGATGCTTTGCATCAAGGGCCGTGGCGTACCAATAATCGCCCTCTCCTTGCCATTCCATTGGCGCGGCCTCTAGGGTATGGTTATGACCAGGCTTTTGTTTTGTGCTGCTCTTGGCCAACTCAACAAGCTGTGGAGAGTCATTCTGCAAAGTGACAATGAGATTTCGGATCAAGCCTTTACCGTTGCCCTCTTTGGCCGCATCCGATTTCGTTCCACTCAGCTCCACATCAGAGACTATCTGCACTAGCTGATTGCTCTTCAACAAATCGTAGAGATCGCTGGGAGCGTTAAGCAGGGGAATTATCGAAGAGGTAGCCAACGACTGACTCGTCGATGCCGTCAGCGAATCAGGGCTGACAGGCTGAGGAGGAAGAATTATCGGCCGTTCCGGCGCTAGTCGCATGGCTGAAAGAAAGACGGCATCGTCTAATTTCAAACTAGAAAGAACCTGTTTGCGATCGGCCTGCAAATCAAACTGTGTTGGTGCTTTTGATTGCCCCGCGCTTTCGGCTGCCGAAGCAGACAAAAAATAGCCGCAATTTGCTAAACAAGCAAGAATTGCGGCAAGTATCTTTTTAGGGTTTTCTGAGGTTCTCATTGATCGCCAATCGCCAAAAATTTGGAACTATTTAGCGTCTACTTAGAGACCTCAAAATTTAGGTTGAAGGGTTCAGATTTGGCATGATTAGAACTGCTAGTCAGCTCCACATCATCGCCAACGGTTTCAAAAGAGAAATCATCCACCCAAGCCTGACCGGCACCATTTAGCATCAAGCCAAAATCTATGTAAGTGCTGGTATCAGGTACTTCGACCACAATTTTGTATTGGGTCCAATCGGTGACATCGAGAATTGGTCGATCATCCATATTGTCAAAACAGTTAGGTTTGGCATTGGTGCTTGTCCAATCACCAGCAATACGGAGCCAGAGCTGCGCCCGACCACCTTGGCAATTACTTTTAACCCAGGCAGACATGCGCAAACGCTTACCCAAGTATGGTTCTGGCGAAAAACCTTGACTAAGATAGGCCAGTGGCCTTGGTTCCGGCACATCTGACTTGAGGTAAACGCAACGGGTACCGCTATGCTTAACCTTCTCATCAATGCCAGCATCATAATCTTCACTGTTAGCCGAACTAAAGGTCCAGCCCGGTGGTAAGTGTATTTTCTTTGTCTTTTTCATCAGTTCCGCTATGGTTACTACTTGCTTTAGCGCCAGACAATATCAAACCACAATGTGATGCAGGCGAAACCATGTCAGGGGGCAAATAGATTTTAGGATGCGACCTTTAAAGGCAGCCGATAGCGCACAGCCTCAGAAATATGCTCCATCAAAATATTTTCACTACCGGCGAGATCTGCAATTGTGCGCGCCAAACGCAAAATGCGATCGTAAGCTCGAGCTGAAAGGTTAAACTGCGACACCGCTCTGGCTAAGAACTCTTTTGTCTTTTGCTCAACTTGGCAATATTTATGCAATTCCCTCTGGCTCAAGCTGCTGTTGAAATTAAACCCACCCGGAGCACTGTTTGATATATTGCGCAGCTTTTGTCGATCGACAGCCAGCTCAACCCTTCGCCGAATAGAAGCAGAACACTCCTCTTTCACTTCACCAATTAACTCCCCCACATTGAGCCTAGAAACTACAATCTGTAGATCTATACGATCAAGAAACGGCCCGGACAATCGCCCCCAATAACGCTCAGCTTGAGAAGAAGTGCAGAGACAAAATTTGACCGGATCGCCGCGGTAGCCACAGGGGCAAGGGTTACAGGCAGCAACTAGCATAAACGATGCCGGATAAGTCAGTGTTTGCCCCGCCCGCGAAATCATGACTTTGCGCGACTCTAGTGGCTGTCGCAGGTTATCGAGATGGGCCCGAGGAAATTCTGTCAGCTCATCAAGAAAGAGCACACCAAGATGACTGAGCGAAATCTCCCCAGGCTTAGGCCGAGCGCCACCACCCACAAGGCCGATCACCGATGCACTATGGTGCGGATTGCGAAAAGGTCTCTCAGCTACAATATTGCCACGCTCAGTCAGTAAACCAGCCACGCTCCAGAGTTTGGTTAGCTCAATAGCTTCTTCAAACTCTAAGGGAGGCATTATGCTCGGCAAACGCTCAGCCAACATAGATTTGCCTGAACCAGGCGAACCCACAAGTAAAATATTGTGCCGACCAGCCGCCGCAATCTCTAGGCCCCGCTTGGATTGAGGCTGCCCTTTGACGTCACGAAAGTCTTTGTGGTGCACAACATTAGCAGCAGCCCGCGCAAATTGCTCACGACTGGCGCCTTCATATATGGTGCCATTTTCTAACGACTGCGCTATCTTAAATACTTGCATCAAATGCGACACGGGATAGACCTTGAGCCCTTCAACTAGAGCTGCTTCCTCGGCATTGCCCTCTGGCACAACAATGCCGCGAGCACCATTCTGACGGGCAGCAACAGCTATCGGCAAAACTCCAGACACCGGTCGCACTGAACCACTCAAAGACAATTCGCCGATAAACCACAAATTAGCAATGTTTTCAAAGGGCATCAAACCGGTGGCCGCCAGAATTCCCGTAGCGATTGGCAAATCGT
>JAUPUU010000113.1 GCA_030917395.1 Cyanobacteriota bacterium erpe_2018_sw_21hr_WHONDRS-SW48-000092_B_bin.40 | reverse complement strand
TGGCGTGAATACGCATTGGCCATGCTGGTCTTTAACTTACTGGGCATGACCTTTACCTACTTGGTGCAGCGCTTGCAATCTATTCTGCCTGGCAATTGTGAAGGCTTGGCTGCCGTGTCGGCCGACTGCGCTTTTAACACAGCAGTGAGCTTTGCCAGTAATACTAATTGGCAGAGTTATGGTGGCGAAACTACCATGAGCTATCTCACCCAGATGCTTGTGCTTACCGTTCAGAACTTCCTTTCGGCAGCTTCAGGCATGGCCGTTTTGATCGCTCTAACAAGGGCATTCAGTCGGCAGCAGGCTGAGACAATAGGTAATTTCTTTGTCGACTTGACTCGTTCTGTCATTTTTATTCTGCTGCCTTTGTCTACTTTACTGGCAATTTTTCTGGTGTCGCAAGGAGTGGTGCAGACCTTTGGCGGATACGTTGAATACAAGCCATTGGAGCACATGGTAACGGCGGCCGGGCTATCTGGTTCTTCACCCTCTTCATCATCATCTTCCACTTCCTCTTCATCCACTTCCTCTTCTTCGAGCGCTGCGCCTACGGTATACAAAATAGCTAGAGGACCAGCTGCTTCCCAAATTGCTATAAAGCAACTTGGCACCAATGGTGGAGGCTTCTTCAACGTCAATTCCAGCCATCCGCTGGAAAATCCAACACCGCTTTCTAACTTCATTGAGATGCTGGCAATTCTTTTAATACCAGTAGCTCTCTGCCAGACCTTTGGCAAAATGGTTGGCAGCTCTCGAAATGGTATGGCTCTGTTAGCCGCCATGACGGCCATATTTGTTGCCTGCTTGGCTCTTTGTTACATGCCTGAGCAGGCAGGAAATCCGGCTTTTACCGCCATGGGTATTGAGCAAAATGCTTCGGCTGAGAGTAGTGGTGGCAATATGGAAGGCAAAGAAGTGCGATTCGGTGTCGCTAATTCGGCACTATGGGCGGTTGCAACAACAGCTGCTTCCAATGGCTCTGTTAATAGCATGCATGACTCCTTTATTCCCCTGGCCGGACTCTCACCCATGCTGCTTATGCAGCTGGGAGAGGTCGTATACGGTGGTGTGGGCTCTGGCCTCTATGGCATGTTGATTTTTGCAGTTATTACTGTCTTTATTGCCGGTTTAATGGTTGGTCGGACTCCTGAATATTTAGGCAAGAAAATAGAAGCCTTTGAGATGAAAATGTCTTCTCTGGTGATTCTCTTCCCGCCTATGGCTGTTCTATTGGGTACGGCGCTGGCTGTCTCTCTTAAAGATGGTACAGCTGGTGTGCTCAATGGTGGCGCCCATGGCTTCAGTGAAATTCTCTATGCTTTTTCTTCTGCATCAAATAATAACGGTAGTGCTTTTGCCGGACTTAGTGCCAATACTCCTTTCTATAACTATGCCCTGGGAGTGGCTATGTTCCTAGGCCGCTACGCCCTGGCCGTTCCCGTTCTGGCCCTAGCTGGTTCGTTGGTGCGGAAAAAGAAAGTGCCCGTCAGTGCTGGAACCATGCAAACTGACAATTGGCTGTTTGTTCTGCTGCTTGTGGGAGTGGTCGTGATTTTTGGTGGATTGACTTTTGTTCCAGCCTTGGCGCTTGGACCGATCGTAGAACAGCTTCAGATGATATTTACAAAGTGATGACTCAAACAAAAAATAACTCCGAATCTATTCTTGACTCAGCAATTTTATGGAAGGCTGTAATAGATTCCTTCGTCAAATTAGATCCGCGAGTTCAAGCTCGCAATCCAGTGATGTTTGTGGTGGAGCTGGGGAGTGTCATTACCACGCTTCTATTCTTTGCTGCGCTTTCTCAGCCTGGTGAAGCCGCTCCGGCATTTATATTTTCAATATCAATTTGGCTCTGGATTACAGTACTTTTTGCCAATTTCGCTGAATCTATGGCCGAAGGTAGAGGCAAGGCGCAAGCCGATTCTCTGAGGAAGTCGCGCAAAGATGTTATGGCTAAGAAGCTGGCTGAAGCTTCATTGAAATCAGCTATTACTGCCGTTTCTGCTAGCGAGCTGAGAAAGGGCGATATAGCTCTGGTTGAGGCTGGCGATACAATTCCTTGTGACGGTGAGGTGATAGAAGGTGTGGCCTCTGTTGACGAGAGTGCCATTACTGGTGAGAGTGCTCCGGTGATTCGAGAAAGTGGAGGCGATCGCAGTGCCGTTACTGGTGGCACTCGTGTGTTGTCAGATTGGCTGATTGTGAGAATTTCAGCTAATCCGGGAGAGACATTTCTTGACCGTATGATTTCAATGGTCGAGGGTGCCAAGCGCCAAAAAACTCCTAACGAAATTGCTCTCAATATTTTGTTGGCGGCATTGACTCTAGTTTTCTTACTGGTCACTTTTACACTCTATCCCTTTTCTAGTTATAGTGCCAGCGTCTCCCATGGTCAGCCAGTTTCACTTACTGTTTTGGTCGCCCTCCTGGTCTGTCTAATTCCTACGACCATTGGCGGCTTGCTTTCTGCTATTGGCATTGCTGGCATGGACCGCTTGATCAAAGCCAATGTCATTGCCATGTCGGGACGTGCCGTTGAGGCCGCTGGCGATGTGGATATGTTGCTACTCGATAAGACTGGCACAATCACTATGGGAAATAGACAAGCGACTTTGTTTGTTGCTGCTAAGGGTGTCTCCGAGTCGGAGCTTGCCGATGCCGCTCAGATCTCTTCTCTTGCCGATGAGACGCCGGAAGGCCGAAGTATAGTGGTTTTGGCTAAGGAGAGATTTTCCATCCGCGAGCGCAATATGCAAGAGCTTGACGCTGAGTTCGTTCCATTTTCTGCCCAGACAAGAATGAGTGGTGTTAATTTTGATGGTCGTGAGATTCGTAAAGGTGCCGCTGACGCAGTGGAAGCCTATGTTCTTGATCAGGGCGGTACCTATCCGGAAGAGGTGCGCGAAGCTGTCGATAATATTGCTCGTAACGGCGGCACACCGCTAGTAGTATCAGACCGGGGGCGTGTGCTGGGAGCTGTCCAGCTCAAAGATATCGTTAAGGGTGGCATTAAGGAGCGCTTTGCTGCCCTGCGGGCCATGGGTATTAAGACCGTTATGATTACTGGTGATAATCCCCTTACTGCAGCTGCCATTGCCGCCGAGGCCGGGGTGGATGATTATTTGGCCCAGGCTACACCGGAGGAGAAGTTGCGCCTGATTCGCGAGGCTCAGTCTGGCGGTCGGCTTGTAGCTATGACCGGGGATGGCACTAATGATGCTCCTGCTTTAGCACAGGCTGACGTTGCTGTGGCCATGAATACGGGGACACAAGCTGCCAAAGAGGCCTGTAATATGGTCGACCTCGATTCAAGCCCGACTAAGTTGATTGAGATTGTTGAGATCGGCAAGCAGCTATTGATGACTCGCGGCGCGCTGACAACTTTTAGTATCGCCAATGATGTTGCCAAATATTTTGCCATTATCCCGGCAGCATTTGCCACGACTTATCCCGTCCTCAACAAACTCAATGTTATGCAACTACAGTCGCCACAGAGTGCAGTGTTATCGGCGGTTATATTCAATGCTCTGGTTATTTTATTTCTTTTGCCGCTAGCTTTAAAGGGAGTTCGTTATCGCGCGGTTGGTGCTTCTATTCTGTTGCGCGATAACTTGCTCATATACGGACTAGGTGGCATTGTTGCTCCATTTATAGGTATCAAGTTGATTGAC
>JAUPUU010000015.1 GCA_030917395.1 Cyanobacteriota bacterium erpe_2018_sw_21hr_WHONDRS-SW48-000092_B_bin.40 | reverse complement strand
ATGGGTGCTGTTTTCTGTGCTGTAGCACGGGTGCCGATGACCGCAGTGGTGATAATTTTTGAGATGACCACAGATTTTAATGTGGTACTACCCCTGATGATTTGTTCTGTAGTGAGTTATCTTGTTGCAGAGAAATTAGATCCTGGCTCTATCTATGATCAATTATTAGAGTGGAGTGGTATTGACGCTGAATCTCTTGAATCTAAGCCGTCAATCATGAAGACCATGACTGCTGGTCAAATAATGAAGCAACCAGTCGAAACCATAGAAGAGCTTTCTACTCTGGCTCAAATACGCTCTCAGTTTGCTGCTTCTCGTCATCATGGCTTTCCTGTCTTAGATCAAGACAAAAATATTGTGGGGATGCTAACAGAGCATGATCTGCTGACTTTTAATCATGAGCAAGAAGACATAACGGCTCAGAAGATTATGGTGCCAAATCCGGTGACTATAGATGCAGAGCAGTCTTTGGCAGAAGCAGTTTTGCTTTTTGATAATTATAAAATCAGTCGTATTCCTGTGGTAGAAAATGGTCGCCTAGTCGGGATAGTTACTCGCGAAGATGTTGCTTCTGCTGAGAGTTCGACTCTGCCTGGAGGCGCTGACAATAATAGGCGCGACCCCAGGGTCTCCTCATTTGTCACCTATGAGACAAGAGCCCTGAGCGAGAGCAAATCACGTGTTTTAGTTGTCTTGCAAGAGGATAGTGAAGTAAATCGTCGCTCTCTTGTTTCACTGGCTGCCATAATTGCCAAAAATAAGTCTTATGATCTTGAATGTTTGCATGTGCAGGCAAGCAATAAAAATGACAAAGACCATCGCCAGTTGGTGCAGCAGGCCGAAGCTGTGGCAAGTGAATTGGCTGTTACTGTCCATACTAGTGTTCGTTTGGCAAAACACCAAGCTACAGCAGTGGGCGAAATTATTGATAGGCGACCAATAGAAATGGTGGTGCTGGCTCTGAACTCAGCCACCGACTTAATTGAGCTTGAACTTATAGTAGAGCAAACGACCTGTCCTATTTTGGCTAGTTCTGCTCCTTACCTTGGCAATGCTAGGGCAATAGTGCTCAGCACTGTGGGCTTAGATCAAGAGCAGACGGCCATTGCTCACGCCACGGGCCAGTTGTTTAAACAAACTTCTGGAGCCAAAGATGCCAGCCTCAAAGTGATTGCCGTAAAGAGTGAAAAAACTAGTAAAATCATTGAGCAGTTTAGTCAAAACGACCATGCCGATGAACTTGTTATCCTGGCGCTCTCACGGCAAAACTTCAGCGCTTTGATAAAAGATGTAGAAGTGCGAGAGCTTCTAAAATGCCAAGTACCAATTTTATTTTCGGTAATTCAATGAATAAACAGTCTAGTCGAGTGGCACTTGTTGTATCTTCTTTTATTGTCTTGCAGTCGTTCTCTATGGCGCAAGCAGCAGACTTCCATAGAGATATTATCTATCAGGTTTTTACAGATAGGTTTTTCAATGGTCGCAAAGACAATGATAATCCACCCCAGAGTCCAGGCCTGTTCGACGCTAGTCGTAAGAACTGGAAAGCTTATTGGGGCGGCGATCTCGCTGGGGTTAAAGAAAAGCTTCCTTATATCAAAAGTCTGGGCTGCTCAGCTATTTGGATATCGCCTTGCATTGATAACATCAACAAACCAGACAATGATGCTGCAGGCAATATGGTGGCACCTTACCATGGCTACCATGCTCGTGACTTTATGAGAGTCGATGAGCATTTTGGTGATAGTGATATGAGCTTCAAAGATTTTGATGCCTTGACCAAGGCTGCTCACGATCTCGATATGCGCGTATTTGTAGATATGCCTTTCAATCATACAAGCCCATACAATCATGCTGAGTACGGTGCTTTGTATGATGCTGGTCAGTTTAGAAGCGACGTGGAGAACGATCGCAATAAGTATTTTCATCACTTGCCGGCAGTGAGTGATTTCAATGATCCCTACCAACTGCAATACGGCACCATATTTTATCTTGGCGACCTCGATCAAGAGAATCAGTATGTTGATACTTATTTGAAACAAGCAGCCGCTAAGTTTCAGAGCCATGGGGCCGACGGCACTCGGCTTGATGCTGCTAAACATATGAACTGGGGCTGGCAACACGTACTGGCGAATAGCTTATACAACCGTGCTGATCACTTGGTGCTGGGCGAGTGGTGGCTCACCGGTATTGATGATCCTATGTATAAAGATGCTGTCAAATTTGCTAATAAGGGTGGCATTTCTCTTTACGATTTTCCTCTGGCTAATGCTATTCGCAAAGCCTTTGCAGAGGGAGGCGACCTTACCCTGGTTGATCAAGTGGTTAGCCAGGAGAACAAAGATTTTATCGATAGTAATGAGCTATTGACCTTCATTGATAATCACGATATGTCGCGCTTTCCCAATATTGTTAAAGATAAGAAAGTAACTCAACTGGCTCTAGCAACTCTTCTTACCAGTCGCGGCATTCCTATAATCTATTATGGCACTGAGCAGGGCTTATACGATGATACTAAGGGTGGTGAAGACCCCTATGATCGTCCTATGATGCAAAGCTTTGATCAATCGGCTGATAACTATAAGTTGATTCAAAAACTTACCGCCCTAAGACAGACAAATCTTGCCCTCAGCTCCGGTAAGCAGAGAACTCTTTTCTGCTCAAAAGATCTCTATGTCTTTGAACGTCGGGCTGGCGCTGATGTCGCTGTCGTGGCGCTTTCGCTCAAGCCGAAAGAAGCATTGCTAGATGCGGCTGAAGTTGCCACTAGCCTTGGTCTGGTTGACAATGAAGTTCGGCAAGATGCTTTAGCTGGTGCTCTCTCAGGTATCGCCCTTGAGGGCGCTAAGCAGCTATCTTTGCCGCCTCAGTCGCTCTCGATTTGGCTGACTAATTCTAATAAGTCGAGTGCTTTTATCGCCGCCATAAGACCACCAGCAGCCACCGCCGGGAAGGCCGTCACTGTCTATGGTAAGGGCTTCGGTACCAGTGGAAAGCTCAGTCTGGCTGGTGAAGCTCTGACTACTTCCTCCTGGGCTGATGACAAAATTGTTTTCAATGCCCCTCTGCTCAAGCATGGTCGTCTCGTCTTAGAGGTCGAAGCTGCTAACTCAAGCAAGGCCAAATCAGAATTGGTAGTTGTAGAAAATAAGTTAGTACTCGTTCGCTTTGTAGTGTCTGATTTAAAGCTTGCTGCTGGTGAGCAGCTCTATATCAGTGGCAATACCAGTGCATTAGGAGCAGGCTCTTTGTTGCCAAATGATATGGCTGGGCCCATGCTAGTCAATCAAGATAGTGATGAGAAGCCCTATATGCTGGCTGTGCCCATGCCAGCTGGAGAGTCAGTAGAATTGAAGTTAGCTGTTTACAACGCTAAGGGCCTGGTTAGGGCCGAGACTAAACCGCATAACTTAAAAATGCCCCAATTAGGACCCAGTGTCATAACTATGACCTGGCAGTAAACCTAAATCAGGCCTTCTTTCATGGCTTTCACTGCTGCTGCTGTGCGTCCTGTTACAGCTAACTTCTCTAAAATGTGTTCTACGTGGGTGCGTACTGTTGACAGGCTGATTATCAACTTGTCGCCTATTTCTTTGTTGCTGGCACCGTCGACCATCAGTCGTAGCACATCTTTTTCTCTAGTGGAAAGAACATCTATTGGCTTCTCCTCCACTGCAATTTGCTTCCCAGACTGGCTGTTGGCATGTTGTTCGAAAGCTTTGAGTACTTTCTGGGCAATGCGCGGATCTATCCAGGCTGCGCCATCGGCGACTGATGATAGGGCCACTTGTATGCAGTCAAAGGCAGCGTCTTTCAGGCAGTAGCCGGCTGCTCCTGCCGAGAGTGCGGCAAAAATCTCATTGTCATTTTCATGGGCTGTAAGCATGACAATGCGCACATCAGGACGTGCTAGCTTGATTGCCCGGGTGGCATCAATGCCATTGAGCTCGGGCATGCCGATGTCCATGACTATTACATCTGGCTGCAATTCGGCGGCCATTGCCACTCCCAGGCGGCCATTATTGGCTTCACCGACAATAGTAAACTTGTTGGCACGTTCAAGAACAAGGCGCAGGCCCTGCCTCAAGATATCGTGATCTTCAACAATTAGTACGGATATCTGTTTAGTCATAGAGTCTAAAACTATACCAAACAATGGCAGATAGAAACCTTAGTTTTGCTTTTGCCACTGCCCCTAGTGGCGTTTTAGGCTTTTCTCTTGACCCGGCTGAATTCTGGGGTCTTCTTGGGGCGGTTCCAAACCTGACTCTTGCCCAATCGCCTTTAGGGTTGTACCTTTGTCTTTTTTCTTGGCTTCGGTGCTGAAGTCGATTAATTCATCAATAAATTTTGGTACTACAGGTTCCATGGCTTTACCTCATCTTTCACCACCATAACCCTGATTTGAACAGTACGGAATCGGTCAAATGGCGGATTGTTGTAAAGTGACCAGCCGGCAATTTTTTTCAATTTTGCTGGCTTTAGCTAATACATTGGCTAGAATAAATTGACTTATCCGCTAGATTCTGGAAGCAAGGGTTGCCATGACCGAGAAAAACAAGAAACAAAAGTTTGCCCAGCTGGGTAAGACCAATAAGCAA
>JAUPUU010000112.1 GCA_030917395.1 Cyanobacteriota bacterium erpe_2018_sw_21hr_WHONDRS-SW48-000092_B_bin.40 | reverse complement strand
TGGCACTGCGCGCTTTGCTAGAAAGAGAGCAATTCTTGCACGCCTTGGTGAAAAAGTTGGAAGTAGAAGAAACCATTGCTCGCGCCGAATGGCTAGAGTTGTGGAGTCAATTCCAACCGGCAGTCATTAGCGATGAGCGCATCGAAGAAGAATTGAGAAAATTCTGGCCTCGCTTTGCCGAACTTTCAGACGCAGTTGAAGTATAGGCAATCACAGCACCGCAAGTGCTAGCAGAAGGCAAGGACGCCGACTGTTAGCTCACAATCCACATCTTTCTTTTTACAGAAATCAATCACTTAGTAGGTAAACACAATGGCACTTTTCAACAAAGTAGATCCAAACGACCTGATGTTCGAAGGCAGCCCAGGCTACATCGCCGCTCATCAGAATGCACAAACAGTCGGCATCATTGTAGTAGCTCTGGCATTTGCCCTGGGCTACTGGCTTGGTGTCAAAGGTCCAAGTCTGTCCAAGCAAAATATTACTTGGACCATCGTGGGCATAGTTCTGGTCTGCATTTTTGCTGGCACTATCTTAGGCCTTCAAGGTGGCATCATCATCGTCTTCTGGGCCGGTATTGCTCTGGGCATAAGCTTCTTCATGGGCAACCGCAGCTACAAGCGCAGCTTGACAGAGCAAGACAAGTAATACATTTATCGATCTTATCCATTTTATCAACCGTTCACCAATGAGCCTGAAGAGCTGCATAAGACTGCAGCTCTGATGGCATACGAGGAATTCTCATGAAAAAGCCTAACTTCCCCAAATTACCAGCTTGGCTAAAAACAATGCCAAAATGGTTAATCATGGTCGGCGTGTTTTTGGTCATATTCTTTATTACCAATCTCTTCAGCGCTGGTCCTACCGAATACGACCCCTTGCAGTTTGCCAAACGAGGCGACGGCATCAGAAGCTTCGACACCGCTATCAGCCTAATCAAGAAAGACAGTAGTGACGTAGAACGCATCACCTACGGCAGAGATACCTGGGGCAATCCAGTTATCACCATCGAAAGAACCGGCACAACACCCATGACAGCCGGTCTTCCCCCAGGAGAATGGCCCACAATCAAAGCCCTGGCCGAAGAGAAAAATATTCCGATAGACGGCACCTATCAACTTCCCGTAAAAGCTAAAACGGGTACCTGGCGTGAGGCCGTCTGGACAATCTTCGCAGCCTGGATTCCATACTTGATTATGGCTGGCGTGATGCTCTTCCTGTTCAAACGGTTCAACCCGATGAACTCTGGCAAGAACAAAACTCCTAAACATCGCATCTACCCCGCAGGCACAGTAACCGATAAGCTCGACAAATTTGCTGGCAATGACGAAGCGAAGCTAGAAAGTGTCGAGATCATCGAATTCTTGCAAAACCCGGCAGCTCTTGCCAAACATGGTGCTGTGGTGCCTAGAGGTGCGTTGATGGTGGGTGAACCTGGTAACGGTAAAACCCTTTTGGCTCGCTGTATAGCTGGTGAAGCCGGTGTTGCCTTTATCAGCATATCGGGCTCTGACTTTGTAGAAATGTTTGTTGGCATGGGCGCTAAAGCTGTACGTGACTTGTTTGAAGATGCCAGAAAACTAGCACCATGCATCATCTTCATTGACGAAATTGATGCAGTCGGTCGTCAACGTGGCACTGGTATGGGCGGCGGCAACGACGAAAGAGAACAAACTCTGAACCAATTATTGGTAGAGATGGACGGCTTCGACAAAATTCCCGGCGTCTATGTCATTGCCGCAACTAACAGAGCTGACGTATTAGACAAAGCTTTGCTGCGTGCTGGTCGTTTTACGAAAAACATCACAGTTGAAGCACCAGACACACATGCTAGAAAACTGATTCTGGATGTTCACCGCAAAGGCAAAAACTTCGCTAAAGATGTAGATTTCGATCACATCGCCAACAGCACCTGGAACTTTTCTGGTGCTGACATTGCTGAACTGATGAACCGTTCGGTTGTCTTAATGCTTCGCAGAGTAGCTGCCGCCAAAAAACTAGGCGAAAAGCTCCCTGCTGAAATCAGTTCTGCCGACATAGAAGATGCCATCATCGAAGGTACGATGAAAGCATTGGCATCAAAAAGCAGTTCACGCAGACAAGACCCTGCGGTCAAAAGAATGCTGGCCTACCACGAAGGTGGCCATGGCTTGGTGACTGAAGCTGGCCATCAACGTTGGTTAGCGGCAAAGAAACATTGGGCTCACCAATGGGGCAACCCGCTGCGTCGTCTGACAATTGTTGGCGCAGCTGGCACTGGCGGTCATATGCAAGCAACCCCTGACCTCGCCAGCCCTGTGCAAACCGAAGAAGCTTTGCTTGGTAGAATCGCCTCGGCAGTCGGCGCAACTATTGCCGAACGCATGTTCTTAGGCACTGCCACCACAGGCAACAGCAACGACTTAAAACAAGCCTACAACATCGCCAAAATAATGGTGACAAAAGTTGGCATGTCAAAACTTGGTGCCATCTCTGTTGGTGCAGACCAAGAGAACCCCAACCTGGGTAGACAAATGGGTATGGGCTCTGGCGCTTATGGATTGTCAAATGAGTCTAGCAACCAGATCGACCAAGAAATCTTGGGCAAACTGGCTACCGGCTGTCGCATGGCTATTCGTGCTCTGCTTGAAAGAGAAGAGTTCTTGCATGCCCTAGTTGATGTGCTGCTGGTGAAAGAAACCATTGCTCGGGCCGAATGGCTAGAGTTGTGGAACAAATTCGAACCAGTCTCTATCAGCGACGCTCAAGTAGAAGCAGAGCTGAAAAAGCTGTGGCCTCGGTTTGAAAGACTTTCGGTTCGCAGAGCTTAATTAGCGACCAGCACCAACAGCAAATATCATTCAGGTAAGAACAAGGACGCTCTTGCCTGATCCCAACTTTCGTTTCAACAAGAAACACTCAACAATCACAATCAAAAGGTAAACACAATGGCCATTTTCAACAAAGTAGATCCAAACGACTTGATGTTCGAAGGCAGCGAAGGCTATATTGCCGCACATCAAAACGTACAAACTGTCGGCACTATCGTAATCGCCGTCGCCTTTGCTATCGGTTACTGGCTAGGCGCGAAAGGTCCAAGCTTGTCAAAACAAGCTAAAACCTGGGCTATAGTTGGCGCAGTTGCGGCCTCCATATTTGCTGGCACACTGCTAGGTCTTCAAGGCGGCATAAGCATCGTCTTTTTCGCTGGTATTGCTTTCGGTGGCAGCTTCTTTATGGGCAACCGCCACTACAAGCGCACACAAGCCGAAAAAGATTCAAACGAAAACAAGTAATCGCTTAACACACAGAGCAGAGAACAAGGACGTTCTCATTTTTGACCTTTCCGCTTGACAGCCTCAAGATACGGCTAATCTCAAGAATTTTTATACATCTATCGCGGCACTTTTCCGCGAGGAGTTTTCAAATGAATGATGTTCTCGGTCGCTCCATCAAATATGACGAACTCTCGGGCAGCGAACGCACACTAGTAAGAACAGCCATGAAGGCCTCAAAGCGCGCTCATTGCTTCCAGTCGAACTTTGCCGTAGGCAGTGCGATACTGGCCTGCAACAACAAGGGCGAAGTACGCACCTTCCATGGCTGCAACGTCGAAAATGACTTCTTCCCGGCCACTATCTGCGCCGAGCGCAATGCTGTCACTACAGCAGTTATGGAAGGCTACAAGGAGATTCTCGCCGTAGCCTTATACTGTAGCAAACATCCAGGCGGCTCTCCTTGTGGCGCTTGTCGCCAGGTGCTAATGCAATTCGGCCGTGGCGCTATCATGCTCGGTATCGCCGACCATGAAGGCAATGTGCAAAGAGCATTGGTTGACGACCTACTACCAGCAGCCCGAAGTCCGGCCATCGCGCCTGAAGCTCAAACAGCCTCAGAGCGCCAGTTGGTCAAGGTAGCCCTGAGCCAGCGTAGCAAGTCTCATGTTCCTTATTCAAACAATGCTCGTGGCGCTGTATTTGTAGCTTCCAATAGCAATGGAAAGCAGCGGGCATTCAAAGGAGCTGTCATCGACAACGCTGCCTATGGTGCTTCAGTCGGCTGCGAAAGCGCTGCTATGACAGCCGCTCGACTGGCTGGTTTCATACACGAACCGACCCTAATTGTGACTGTAGACAACATCACAGCAGCCAACCCTATCGACGGCGAATGCCTGCAGATCCTACGCGAATTCGGTCGTGATGCCAAAATCATCTTGGCAGATAAAGCTCGTTTTCTGATTCGCACCACCCTAGTGGAGCTTTTACCAGACTCGTTCGGTCCCGAAACACTTTAAAACCACTGAGCCTGGCAATAATACTTCAAGCCTTACTAGACACGGAGTCGACTGAATTCTTCCAACAAATCAATCAGGAGAATATCTTGTCTGAATTTATAGCAGCGAAAATATCAAACTTTGCCATAGAAATAAGCCCAAGCGGCAACCTGGGCATGATAGTGACGGTGCAACACGGCGATACCACTACCCAATCTACCAAATGGAAAAGACTCAAGCCGTCAGAGCTAAAAGAGCGCATCATTAGACTACTAAGCATAGCCGGCGTCAATAGCACAGACCAATTGCCTGGCGAGAGCGTCTGCATCAAGCTCTCCAATCACGAAATAACAGCAATCACCAACGGTCTCCAAGAGCCGCTGCTGTTTTGAAGCGATGGTCAGCCATGAACGCCCTTGCTACAAAAATGCCAGCAAAAGGAGTTGTCTATGCTCTTCTTGCCGCTGTCTTATTCGGCATTACCACCCCCTTTGCTAAGAGTCTGCTGATTGAAACTCAAATCCAACCGCTGCTCTTAGCTGGCCTGTTCTACTTTGGCTCAAGCATTGGCCTGGGCGTCTACCTGCTAGCCACGAGACTCTTCGGCCAAGCCAACAACGGCGAAGCCTCCCTGCAAAGAGCCGACATAGTCTGGCTAGGTGGTGCCATTTTATTTGGTGGCATCATTGCCCCCGCCATGCTAATGCTCGGATTGTCGACAACCAGTGCCTCTTCAGCCTCACTCTTTCTCAATTTAGAAGGGGTATTTACGACTCTGATTGCCTGGTTTATCTTTCACGAAAACTGCGACAAGCGCATTTTTCTCGGCATGGTAGCCGTCGTCTCTGGAGGAATCGTACTATCAGGAGCAGAACTAGATTCTAGCTCTACAAATTCCAATTACAGTGGCCTGCTACTAATAGCTGGAGCTTGCTTAGGTTGGGCCGTCGACAACAATTTGACCAGAAAAGTATCCAACGCTAACCCAGCCCAAATTACCTGTATCAAAGGACTATTTGCTGGCTTGGTAAACGTCTCTTTGGCAATAAAATTCACAGCTGCAGCACTTACCGCTCCAGGGCCGATCTACATAGGCGCTGCTCTTCTGGTGGGTTTTCTTGGCTACGGCGTAAGCCTGGTGTTATTCGTACTCGCTTTGCGCCATTTGGGCACAGCCCGCACCGGTGCTTACTTCGCCTTAGCTCCATTCGTCGGCGCACTGATTGCCATCGTACTAGTCAATGAACCGATAACTCCATCGTTCATTGCCGCCTCAGCACTGATGGCATTGGGCCTGTGGTTGCACCTGAGCGAGAGCCACAGTCACTACCATGGGCACGAAGCTACAACTCATGCCCACAAGCACAGCCATGACGAGCATCACAATCATACTCATTTGCATACCAGCGATATGCACCAGGGCGAACCGCATACCCATGTTCACAGTCACGAGCCCCTGGCGCATAGCCACGCTCACTTTCCTGATGCACACCATCGGCACAAACATTTTTAGGAGCTACCTATGAAGCTGTCGTATTCAAAATCGGTATTCGCAGCTGGCCTTGCGTCAGTCGTGATTACCCTTGCACTGGTAGGGATAATCCTGCCATCTAGTCAATCCTCCGAGCCACAACCTCAAGCAGTCGCTGTCTCAAGCGAAATACCAATCGCTTGCAACAGTGAAAACAACGAACCATTTAACGGCAAAGTTCTCTACGACTGCGTCTTTGGTGTTGTGGTCAAGTCTGATCTGAGTTTAATGGACCCAGCCAAGCGCACTGCTTACATTGAAAAATGGCAGCACCGCTACGATCAGGGCACCATGCTCGATGATCAAGAGCACACTTACATAGCCATTAAAAGAATGGTTAACGACTTACATGAAATGCACACGGCCTTTCTGCCACCGAAAGAAGCCAGTGCGCTACTTCAATCAACCCAAGGTAATCTGGTCGGTATCGGAGCACCAATGATGCGCATGGGTATGAAGAGTGCCTTAAAAGCACTAGGAGAAAACCCATCAGCAGAAGCCTTGAAAAGCCTAAACTTGATCAGTGAAAGCACTCCCGTTGTGGTCTACCCTGCTCCTGCAGCCAACACTCCGGCAGAAAAAGCAGGCCTACTAGGTGGAGATCAGATTGTAGCGGTTGATGGCAAAACTACCATAGGCAGAACCTTGAATGAAGTAGTTGACGCCATCAAAGGTAGCGGTGAAGAAGGTTCGCAGGTAGTTCTCTCGGTGAAACGACCTATTGATGATTCTTTTACAGACAAAGAAATTACCATAACTCGCCAGGCTGTGCATTTTCCCCAAGTTAGCACCAAACTACTGGACAATGACTTTCTTCAGGTCAAAGTGCTGAACTTCACCCATGCCGTAGCTGGTGAATTCAGTGATGCGCTTTACTTAGCCTGTACCGGAAAAACACTGCCTTACGATACTCAGCAACTGTTGGCAGTAATCAAAGCCTACGACCCCAATAGAGATTGCTCTCTCAAGGGGCTAGTGATTGACTTCAGAAACAATGGCGGTGGCGTAATGAACGAAGCCTTAGACATGGGTCAAACGCTCATGGCAAAAGGCACCACTATCAGCATTCAACAGCGGGACGGCGATCGCAGCATAGAGGTACGGCAAAGACTAGAAGCCGACCATTATGTAGAAGAGATGCTGGAAAATGGCAATGTGGTGAAAAGCCGCAGCACACCGCGCGTTTTTCGCGTACTACCTGATGTGCCCATTGTCGTTTTAGTCAACGGCATGAGCGCTAGCGCCTCCGAAATACTGGCCGGCATGCTGCAAGTTAACGGCCTGGCAACAGTCGTTGGTACACCTAGTTTTGGCAAAGAAGTAGGGCAAGCCTTTAAGCCTATCGACTTTGGCTCAGCTGTAAAAATCACAACCTTCCGCTTCTTACCAGGAGGTGCCGCACTTGGTGCCGGTATTATCCCTGACTATGAAGTACAGCTGCCTGATGCCTTCATTGATAATCCATTTACTGGCGAAGACACGCAGCTAACCAAGGCAATTGAAGTTTTGGCAAAAGGCCAAGCAGCTCTTGAAGAAGCACACAGCCAAGCTGCTATAGCCGCCAAAGAGAAGCGCAGCATCGAAGTGCAAGCTGAGCACGACAAGCGCGATCTCGAGATATTCGCTGGCATAAACGGCTCAAGCGGCAACTAAGAGCGACCACAAAACTCCTCTGCCTAGTCTTCGCCCTGGGCAGAGGCGCATTCAAACAAACAAACCAACAGGACCAAACCATGACTGATCAATATGATGAGTTCAACGTAAAAACCACCCTAGGGAACCACAATGTAAGCCTATCAGTACTGACTGGCACATTCGTCTTCGGCCTACTCTTCCATATGTTTACGTTCGCTGTACCGGCGGGTAATTCTGCCTTCTTGAACTTCATGGGCAGCATGAAAGTCGAGAAGCGTTACGAACCCGGCCTGCACTTTAAATGGCCACTAGTGGAGTCTGTTCAACTCTATCCCTCTCGCACTAGTGCAGAGAATCACACTTCACAGCCCCGCGATAATACCCAACAAGTACTGTCGGCTGACTGGAGTGTCGAGCTCTTTGTCCACCCAGAGTACTCGGGCGCTCTGCTTAAGGAGATTGGCAACTTCGAGGCCTTGAAGCAAAAGATTCTTGACCCTTTGATTCAGACCTCAGCGCAAGCAGAAACGCCAACCTACTCACCTGAGGACCTGGTAAAAAAACGGCCTGAGCTGGTAGCGAATATTCAAACACGCTTGCAAACAGCTGTTGATGCTCGTTTAGCTGAGTACAAGGTGCCGGCAGGAGCTGTGCAAATTATTCAAATTGCCTGTCTTGATTTCAATTTTTCTGAGCCTTTCAACAAGAGTGTAGAGGCTAAAGTTGAACAAGAACAAAAACGCTTAACAGCGGAAATTGTAAAACAGATCGATATCATCCAAGCAGACGCTGATGGACAGTCGAAAGAAATTGAAGGCAAGGCTAAAGCCACCAGTACCAAACTACTCGGCGACGCCAATGCCTATGCCATTGAAAAGATGGGTGCAGCATCAAAACTAAACAGCTTGCTGGCGCCATTTATTCAACTGGAAAAATGGAACGGCGAGCCAAGCAATACCGATCTGCCAGAAGGCGGCCACACCTCGGTAATTCTTGCACCGGTTGGCAAAGCTGCTGAAGCAACGGCTGCAACTAACGACCAACCATCAAACTAAACAAGGAGAAACCATGAATATCACTAGCAAATTCTTAATCAACACTGGCTTCTATACGGTCTCTCTCGTTCTCTTGATGCTGTTTTTCGGTCAACCATTCTACACAGTGAGCTTCGGCAACGTTGGTATCGAAACCTGCTACGGAGCGGTTCGCGGGCAGCCATTAGAAGCTGGCACCGGCGTCAAGCTTCCCTGGTGTGAAATTACCGAAATGCACGTGCAAGCTCGGTCTATTTCTAACATCAAAATCAGCGCACCCACCATCGACCTTCAGCTCTTAGACGGTACAGCAACAGTGCAATACACCATTCTAGGTTCCGCTGCGGCTGAGACTTATCAAGTCGTAGGTCTTGAGGGAGATGTTGAAAATAATGTTGTGATCACGGGCTTGCAGGAAGCAGCCAAGGCAGTGACAGCTCATTACACAGGAACAGACCTCTTCTATCAACGAGAAAAAGCGCAACAAGATATGGCACTAGCCCTGCAACACTGGGTAGATGTGTCAGCCAAAGCACGCGGCTATACTCGCTTGATTGAAATTCAAGGCATCCAGTTAACTGCTGCTCACTTCACCAAAATCTTCGAAGACGCTTTGCAAAACAAAGCCGTTCGCGCCCAAGAACTTGACCGTGCTGACTCAAAAAGGAAAACACAAGTACAGGGAGCCTTAGGCGAAGCTGCAAAAATTACTCGTAACGCCGAAGCTGAAGCTGCCAACATCAGAATGAATGCTGACGCTGAATCGCAGGCTATGACACAAAAAGCTGAACAACTGGCGAAAAACCCTGAGCTTTTGTGCTACACGGCACGTTCGAAATGGCATGGTCGCCTGAGTGAAACCGGTCACGGTAAAACACCTTTCGACCAGCTTTGCGACAAGAAGTAAGATTGCCTGGCCTAAACCTTTTTAGCTTCAAGTAAATCACTGCCAAGCGAGAGCAGCACCAATAAAGCGGTGTTGCTCTTGCTTTATCCATCAAAATCTCTGAGGAAAAATCATGACTATCAAAAAATCTTTTCTTGTGGTTCCTGCATATATCGCTGGCATCGCTGCTACAGCAGCAGCATCTCAGCTATTACCACAGCACATTGGACTGCCTATAGCAGCAGTGCTTAGTATTGCTATGCTCAGCTATTTCTCTCTGACGCACCAGATCGAGCAGTCAAATATCGAGGTACACGTTGTTCTATGGGGTCTCGCCTTCGGAGTAGCTTGTTGGTTGGCAGCCATACTCTTCAATTCAATCCCTGGACCAATGGTAACTCTCAAACCCGAAATTTCCTGGTGGCAACTAGCTTTTGTTGTCGCTCAGCAAGTCTTTTATTTTGGCATTCACGCCTTCACCTCAGATGACTAAGCCAATTACTAAACAATCTAAATACGATCACGGAGAAACTATGGTCCAACTGCAACACCACTTTAGCCGCGACGATCTTACTCGCCTACTCAACCTATCTCTGAGAAAGTGGAGCAATGGCGACGCCAAATTTGAGTGTGTCAATATCGACTGTGACGAGCAAGGCCAAGTGACAGGCTATATGTTCATGCGCCCCAGTGCGAGTTCTGATGCCTTCGATAAGAAATCTACTACTGTCGCCCTGAGCACAGAACTTATTACCACGGCCATATATCAAGCAGCCAGCGACGAAGGTTCTCCCCTGGCATTGCATAGCCTGGTCTTCAGCAACAGCAAAGAAGCAGGGGCAACAGTTGTTAAAGCAACGGCCTTGGCTGCTGCCGAAGAAAGTCAGACAGAAGACAATTGGTCAGCCACACCACTCTCTTCGCCAGGTATAGTGACATTTCCAGCCCCTGTAAGCGTCTTCTTCGACAACGAAGAACTGCAAGAGCTGATCACGAGTTCAGGCAAGAAAGCAGGATATGCCTTCTCTAAGGTATCGCTATCAGGCGACCAGGCTGAAGCCATCGGCGCCAACCTAAGCGTCAAAACCGGAAGTAGCGAACACTCTAACGGCAGCGCAGTAACTCTGTCGCCACACCGGCTGAATCAAACTCTAGCCGCAGAGCTAACAGCACGCGGCTACATCGTAGCTGAAGACGGCATACGCTACGAACTGAACCCAGAACCAGGCAACGAAAACAAAGTCTGTGCCACGGTCTCTGTTCTTGCTATCCCCAACCCTTAAAACCAACACAACCACACTAGACCATATGAAATTTATCGCCCACATCATCCTTTCAGCAATTCTCTTTAGCTTCGTCTTTCCGGCTATCGTGCCTGGTATTGAAATGCATGGCAGCTTCCTTCCTCAAGGCATTATCTGCGGCTTTCTCTTCGCCGTGGCCGGTTGGTTTCTCGGCCTCATTTTAAGCATATTCGCCTTCTCGACCCTAGGCCTTGGTCTTGTGATCATCTATGTCCTGCAGATGTTCATTCCGGTGCTGCAACTGCAACTGATGGCCTCATGGTTTCCAGGTTATCTATCAGTAGATAGCTGGGAGTCTGCCACTGTCGGCGGGCTCTGCATCTTTGCCATCAACTGGTTGCTGACAAAACGCTAACTAGACTCCTTAACTAATAAAACCGCTGCAACAGCCACAAACGAGGAACAGCCATGGCTATTTCAATTGCAATCATCTACTTGCTGATTTTATTGCTCGTCTTCTACTTTTGGCTAATCGGTCTATGGCGAGCCTTTAAGGCACACCCACTGCTGGGCCTGCTTTTTCTAATGCTTCAAGCCCCTCTAACCATAACCGGCGCAATCTATGTCTTATTCAAATACGACATCGCCGCCGAGATAGTAAAGCTCTTTGACTAGAGCCGACCTCCCTCCAAAACACCTTTAAATATGGAATTCATATGAATCTCAAATTACACGATAAAAATCACGAAAATATTTTCCTTACTTTAGCGGCGGCATCATGCACATCGATTGCTGTGGTGCTCGCCTTTTCTCGCACAGCTCCAGTACTAATGTTCACCATGGGCCTGATGGTTTTCTGCCTAATTTTAAACGTGGGCTGGAGAGCAGGAGGAGCCAAAGCATTGCCCCTTTCTTACACCTGGCCTGCAGCAAGTGCCTGGCTCTGGCTCTCACTTTTCGGCTGGTTCGCCTACATGTCCACTAGCTTCTGGCTCTGGCTAATAAGTGCAGCAGTGATAGTCGCCTGGCTCACCAGAAAATAACAACTTCAACCATCCATCAAAGGACACCTATGAAAAACTGCAAATCAGCAACAGCTATAGTGGCACTACTTATGCTGGCAATAACCACACCACTCCTGGCCCAAGACAGCTGGCTGCCTCCTTTCAAAGAAGGAACAAGAGTCTATCTTTCGCCAACATTGTCGGCAGAAGAAGTTGAGGTTTTCAGCGCCCCTGGATATGCCGAAGAGCTACAAACACTCGGTAGTTCCAATGACCTGCAAGTCTATGTTGTGGTGACACGCAACACTGGCAACAATATAGATGAAGAAAACAAAGGCCCTGCCTTAGTGCGTAAGCTGTGGGAGAGCTGGAATAGCAATCCAAGCTTCAGTGAATCAAGGGCATTAGTAATTCTAATGACCGCACCCAGAGACGGACCATTACTTACCATTGGTGTCAGAGCAGGCAGCTATCTCAACGGCCTCGGTATAAATCGCAATACGATGAATGACCCAGAAGGCCCAGTATTCACTGCCAGAAATCAGTACCTGAGCACGAGCCCAGCGCGAGTTCCGCTGGCCATAGCCGAGCAAATCAACACGTTGGTAACAGCAAACACAGAAGTTAAGCCTGTAATTGAGCCTGTAGCCACTCCAGAAACAAATAACACAACGGCGGTAGGAAATATGAACATCATGGCAATTGTCGGTTTTGGCGCACTACTTCTAGTCGCCATCCAATTCCTGGACCTCTTCAGTAGCAGAAAGAACAGAAAAAGCTCCAGATCAAGATCAGAGTTCGAGAATCGGTTGAGAACTGACAGAAACAACAGAAGCAACTACGGTGATACCGATTCGGACACAACCAATGAAGCCCTGACAGCTTCAGCTGCTGCAGGCGGTTTCCTCTTATCAGAGCAGTTGAGAAAGAAACCCGAAGAGCCGCGCAAAAGTACAGGCAACACCAGCAGTAGTACCAGCGACTCATCCACAATTGTTCCTGCTGTCGTCAGTGACTCAACCACCACGCCTAGCGGCGGCTCTACCTGTTCAACACCTAGCGGTGGCAGCAGCTGTGGCGGTGGTACTAGTTGTGGCGGCGGCGGTGGTTGCGGCGGTGGCGGCGGCTGCGGCAGCTAAGGCACAGACTAGTGTGGCAATCATGTTTAGATTTTGGAAACTCCGCAAAAGAACAAAAAACACTGATCTAATGGCAATCTGGAAACGCCTGCAAGACTTTTCTTTAGACGAACAAAACGCACCCTATCCATTCTCGCTCCGCCTGGAAGAAGAACAAGATTGGACAAGTGAATTCACCGCTAGAGCAATCGAAGAGTACAAACGCTTCATTTTCTTAGCGGCCTTTGCCGGTCACAGAGTAACGCCCTCCTTCGTCACAGACGAAGTCTGGCACTTGCATCTCATCTACAGCCGCTCTTACTGGGACGAGATGTGTATCGGCATCTTAGGTCACTTGATTCATCACAATCCTGGCTCAGGCCTGGCCGGTGAGGATCAAATGTTCCATGGACAATATCAAAAAACGCTGCAATCGTATCGTCGTTTTTTCGACGAACCACCAGCGCTAATATGGGGTCCAGAAAACGCCAAACAAGTTCGGCCCAAAGGCCGCAAGCGCCCCGTGCCCTAACATCGGGTTCTATATCCACTTCAAGGCTAATCATTAGATTTAGCTGGAGGTTTTTATGTCTACTTTAATTGCAACAATCGGCCTGGTATGGCTATCTCTAACATTTATCGCTCCTAAAATCACCAAAGGCAACGTCACGGTCAGCGAGTTTTCACTCTCAATGGTGCCACCAGCTTTAATTGCATCAATGAGCATCATAATGCTGATCTGTGGCCTCGGCATTGCCACAATGTTTGCCATGAGCATCGCCGGAATACCACTGAATCTGGAAGTCGTTATTGCTAGCCCTGGGCAATATGCCATCAATGAATTAGCCACCAACCTGGTAGCAACAACAGCGGCCTTAGTGATGAGCAGCAAATTAATGCCATCGCTAATTAGTGTCACAAGCGGACGCTGGGCAGCAATTGCAAGCTTGCCAATTGCCCTGTTTATGACAGCAATTGGTCTAATAGCGGCAATACCTGTAATGGCTTAGGAAGCCATTCAAAGTAAAAATTCAAGACCTCAAACAGGTCTCAGCCCGCACAAGCAAAGAAAGGCCGAGTTTTAAGTCTAGACAACGCTCTGCTCTTTCTTTCGTGCGCCTATCAATCACAAATCAAAGGAAACTGATCATGTCTAATCAAGATACAACAATCAATAGTTCCGACAATCGCAACCCCGGTGGCGATATCGACCTAATCAAAGACTCAATGGAAAAAGCTGGCAAGAACAAAGAAGAAGTTGGCAGCGTTGTCACCATTGACCAGGCTCAAATTGCAGCAGACAGCGGACGCGCTAAGCAGGGAGTGCTGCAACAAGCACTGCTAGCGCCAAGCGTCGACTTGCGTTTGTTTGCTTGTCAGGCCAACAAAGCTGAACTGACTGACTCCGAAGCTGCTGCCGCTTTACTGGCTAGCATCGAGGTCGGCAAAAGACACAGAGACGCAGGCACAGTTATTGGCGCCGATGGCAAAGTCAATCCGGTGCTAATTGCCGAACTAGCCGAAGCTGGCTACTGGGGCCTACCTATTCCCAAAGAATACGGTGGTTCAGGGGCGTCAAAGTTCTTCCTTGGTCGCACCATGACCCAAATGGGTGCAACAGTTGCCGAAATAGTTGGCGGCTTGCTCTCAATCGAACGCTTAATCGGCACAGCCGGTCCATTAATTTGGAAAGGCAACCCTGAGCAAAAAGAGCGTTTACTGCGGCCTCTAGCTGCGGGCCATGTGCGTTCAGGCTTTGGTGGCACCGAGCCATCGGTGGGTTGCAACATCACCAAAGCCAGTACCTACGGCGTTGTCGATAGTGATGACATTGTCGTCTATGGCGAGAAATTGTTCATCTCAAACGCCTGGTATGGACACGAAATTGCCCTACTGCTGCTGATTGACAACAAATTGAGGGTGCTAATTACCACCTTGCCTGATGAAGATAGCGAAGTATTCTCTATCAACAACTACGGCATCCACGCTCTGCGTTATATCCACAACACGGGCCTGAAGTTCAACGGCCTGCGTGTACCCAAAGCTAACTTACTAGAAGGTGACGGCTTAGCCATCATTTTCCACGACCTAGACGAAGGTCGCTTCGCCGTTGCCACCACTGGTGCGGCAAGAATGCGCAGAATCTTGGCCATGTGCGTACAATGGGTAAACTACCGTGATACTTTCGGCGTTCTCCTAAAAGATCGTCAATACATCCGCTACAACCTCGCACTGCAAGCAGCTTATATCGCTGGTGCCGACGCCTTAGTCGACTGGTCCTCCAGTTTGATCGATGCCGGCTATCAAGGCGATGTCAGTTCAATGATCGCAAAAACCAAAGCCACTGATTGGCTGCGTCAAGTATCAACTGACTTGGGCCTATTCACTATCGGCGGCCGCTTCACCTTGCACGGCAGCACCATCGGCGACAACTTAGCTGATGACCTGGTCACATCAGTGTACGAAGGGCCTAACCCCATGTTGGGCATGGCCTGTGTCAAATCATTGATCAAAGCCTTTGGCGAACCTTACCTTGGGCCCGTGATGCAAGAGTTTAAAAACGCTGGTATCGACCCGAACAAGCTTGTCTTCAACGCCAAGAACTTTGGCCAAACTTGTAGTTACCTACTTGCTAATACAGGCAAGCTTGTGAAGAACCGCAAGAAAATTCTGGCTGCGACAATCAAGCTAGCCAGTTACCTCAAGCAAATTCGCAGCACACCCAAAGCCAGTGCTCAATTCGCCTTTGAGGGTCTCGATAGCCGCTTCGAAGCCCACCGTAAATTTGCTGACAAAGCCTGGTTCAAATGGCGTAAGCAGTTTATTTTCAACGTCTTAAAATATCAAGAAAGATTGGGTGACAAGCAGTTGACCATGCTAGAAAGCATCTACGAACCTGTGGCAAGCATCACTACGATGTTTTGTGCTATTGCCGCCTCTCGTGCAGCAGCAGCAAGCGGAGACAAAGCAACCGTTGCCGCTCTGAACTTGCTCTGCCTAGAAATGCGCTGCAAACTAGCTGGCGAAAAACACACGGCCAGTCAATACGAAAGAGCTGTTGATGAAGTAGCAACTTATGTCCTGGCCGGAGAGTTCCATCAGTTAGATGGTGTTCCTGCTGGCGAAATTCAACAGCCATACAAATAAACCGGTCCTTCTTCGGCACCGTAGCAGGCGATAAGCAATTTATTGCCTGCTACTTCTTTGCAAGAGGAACTTTTACCTTTAATCACCAGGAGAATTATCATGTCGTCAGACAACAGTAACAATCGAAGCTCAACCAAACGCAAAGTCGTTCTGGTCGCTAGCAGTCGCACAGCGATTGGCAAAATGGGCGGAGCCTTACATCGCCATAGCCCCGCTGAAATGGGCGCCCATGTACTCAAATGTGCGGTAAGAAAAGCAAACATCAAGCACCTCAGCATGATTGATCAGGTTGTCTTTGGTCATGCGGTGCAAAGCTACTACGAGCCAAACACTGCTCGCGTAGCGCTGCAAAACGCTGGCTTGCCTGAAAGCATCAACTGCTACACCGTTCATCAGCAGTGCGCCAGTGGTATGAACGCCGCCTTTCAGATCTGGTCTGACATCGCCAGCGGCCGCAATGAACTTGGCATCGCTGTTGGTGTCGAATCTATGTCATCACCGCCGCTAATCGTCAACGGCGCCAAGCGCTATACCGGGCTCAACAAATGGTTGACTCAACAGGCCCCCAAGGCACTGCGCAAAATCTTCAAAGTCTTTGGCCCACTGCCCTTCTTTGGTCTAGCTGACAGCGGCCTAGGCCCTGCCTACTTAGCCAAAGATCCAGCCAAGCTAAACATGATGAAAACGGCTCAGATTGTCGGCAATTTAGTCGATGTCAGCCGCGCTGAAGCCGACCAATTCGCCGCTCGCTCTCATGCCAATGCTCTAGCGGCAATAGCCTCTGGTCGCCTGGCCCACGAAATTGACCCCATGGTCATCCCTGGCTATGGGGTCTTCGATACCGACGAGCATCCCCGGGTCACCAACTTAAAATCATTGAGCAAACTACCCGCCTTAGCTGGAACCGGCTTAATTACAGCTGGCAACGCTTCCGGCATGGGAGATGGCGCTTGTGCCCTGGTCATGTGCAGCGAAGAAATGGCTGAGAAGCTTGGCCTTGAGCCACTGGCTGAGATCGTCGATTTCTGCTTCACCGGTCGCGACGCCGTATCGATGGGTCTCGGCCCGGTTGAAGCGGTGCGAGAACTGTTAATCGCCAACGGCTTGACAGTAGATGAAATTGACCCATGGGAGCTAAACGAAGCCTTCAGTCATCAAGTTCTATCGGTGATCAAATGCCTCGCTATTAACCCGAATAAAGTCAACAGCAATGGTGGCGGCATTTCCCTCAGTCATCCACTAGGAATGACCGGAGCACGCATCATCGCAGCGGCGGCCTGGGAACTAGTACTCAACGGCGGAAACTATGCCGTTGCTTCACTGTGCGTCGGTGGTGGCATGGCCGGTGCTGTCTTGATTAAACCTTATACAAAAAACTAGGAGACTAAAATGACTACCCCAGCAATCAACCGCAGCAAATACTTTCATATCGAAAGCAAAGCCTCAGGTGTAAAAATCTTGTGGCTGGACGTACCGAAAGTGAATGTCTTACAGATGGCCGTCCTGCAAGAGCTAGATGGCATTCTTGACCGACTGGCTAACGACCCAAGCCTCAAAGGTCTGGTGATAGCCTCGACTAAACCTGACGTATTCATCGCCGGTGCTGACATTAATGAAATTCGCGCTCTACAAAGTGAAGGCGAAGAGAAAACCTACCAGGTGACCATGAATGCTAAACGCATTCTGGCTAAACTGCGTACTCTCGGCGTACCTTCGGTAGCTGCTATCAATGGCGCCTGCAAAGGTGGCGGCCTGGAGCTTGCTCTATGGTGCAGCCATCGTCTGGCCGCAGATAACCCGGCCGTAGCGTTAGCACTGCCAGAAGTCAGACTCGGTATCTTTCCAGGGTTCGGCGGTTGCGTCCTGTTGCCGCGCTTGATAGACACAATCAAAGCAGTAACAATGATCGCCACAGGCGCAGACGTTAGTGCCAAAGAAGCATGGCAAAGCGGTTTGGTTGACGAAGTTGTCGCACCAGACCAACTGCTTGCCAGAGCAGAGGCTATCGCCCTCGGCGCGAAGAGCAAAAAAGCACCCAGCATTAGTAAAGGCAAGAAAGCTGGCTGGGCAGAAAGAGCAGTGGCGGCCTTGTTAGATGTTACCGAACCCTTCGAAGCTGACCGCTTCTCTGGCATGCGCCACTTTGTTAGCGCCACAACCCACGGCTTTGCAAGCAAGCAAGTTGTAGCACAAATCAGCAAACGTGCCCGAGGTTACAACGCGCCAGCTCAAGCGGCCGCTCTCACCCTGCGCACCTTGACGATGCCCCGCGACAAAGCCCTGGAGCTAGAATCAGCTCTGTTTGCTCAACAGGTGCAATCGAAAGAGTCGGCCAATCTGGTTAGCATTTTCCTTGACCGCAGCAGAGCTAAGAAATTAGCCAGCGGCGCTACCGCGGCCCGAGTCTCCGAAATTGGAGTGATTGGTTCGGGCATCATGGGAGCAGAAATTGCCTTTGAAGCAATTTGTGCATGGCAAATTGAAAAAGTTGTGGTGATTGATATCAAGGAAGAATTTTTGGCAAAGGCCAAGGCTAACACTGAAAAATTGATGGCTGGCCGTGTCAAATCTGGCAAGTACATGAAGTTAGAAGCCGATCTCAAATTGGCTAAACTGACTTTCTCAACTTCGTACAGCGACCTGGCCAACTGCGATGCCATCATCGAAGCCGTGCCGGAAAAAGACGAAATCAAATTTGCCACCTACAGGCAAGTCGATGAAGTTATGGCTAGCCGCAGCAAAGAATCACCCTGGTTCTTGTTCTCTAACACCTCAGCACGCGACCTAGAAGTATTGAAAACTGGGGTGGCAAATCCTGCCAACTTCAGTGGTATGCACTTCTTCAACCCAGTCTCACAGATGGCCGGTGTGGAAATTCCAGGCACCTCTTCAACCTCAGAAGAAACAATGGCCACAGCAATTAGCCTGGTTAGTGCCTTAGGCAAAATTCCCCTGCCTTGCAAAAACTACCCTGGCTTCATTGTCAATGCTATCCTCGGGCCATACTTGGCTATGACAGCTCACCTACTTGCTATGGGTGTGGCGCCAGCAGCGATAGACAAAGCGATCTTGAACTTCGGCATGCCTATGGGCCCTGTAGAACTCATGGACTATGTTGGCTTAGACGTAGTAGCCAGCGTTGCCAAAACGCTCTCTAGCGCCCACGGAGACCGCTTAGCTTTACCATCTCTCGACCTGGTAGGCAAGTTGGTTGAACAAGGTTTCTTGGGCCGCAAAGGTAGCTACGGTTTTTATGTCTGGGAAGATGGCAAAACCGTCAAAGACGCAAAAACACGCAAGCCCGTTTTAGGTGCTCCTTATCGCGCTATGGCAGAGGCTCATAACTTGGGCAGCACGCCAATGGCCGAAGAAGCCATCGTCAAGCTGCTGATTGGCACCATCGAAAACGAAGCCCTGCGTGTTCTTGAAGCAGGTGTGGTCTCAGACCCGTTCTTGATTGACTTGGCCTTCGTCATCAGCACCGGCTTCACAGCTTCCCTGGGTGGCCCACTGCGCCATATCGACCAGTTAGGTGTGAAAACCTTCTCTGACCTCAGTCGCAACATTGCTAGTGGTGCAGAACAGCCCGGTCAGTCATGGCGTCAAAACTTTGTGCCTTGCAACTTACTGGCTGAGCACGCCGCCAACCGCACCAATATCTATCCTGCTGACACCAAATAAGCCAACCAGTAGTTACTTTACCATCCACTAAGAGTAGTGGCGCACTCAATTTGCTCGTGCCTGGAGGAAGGAAAATCCCGGCACAGAGCAACTTTCAGACAGGAGCATTGACATGTCGTGTGACTAAAACGGCAACGATACAGTCAGCCTGCTCACTAAGCTCCGAGCAAGCCAAACGTACTTTAAACGCACAGTTGAACGGGTCGGCAGCTACACGGTCGATGGTACGACCCGGTTCCAAGAGAACAAGCGGAAAATTGATATCTGCTTTGACGACGGCAACAAAAGACAAGAGGGCAACGATTATGGAAATTTGCAGAAAAGAATTTAGATACACAGTTGGACAAGATTTACAGCCGATCCAAGTAACGCCGGGAGATCCATTTGCAAAAAAATGGTTTGATGACCGTGGAGAGGTACTTGTGCAATTAGCCAACCTTGAGCTCGAAGAAGGCTTGTTCAAGAAAAACAAAATTACCATTCCTCAGTATAGACGTTTGAGCTTAGACGAGGTTCTGCAAAACGTGACAGAATTCATCAACAGCGTAGGCAAAGAAAACCTGGTCACAGTCAGCGAAACTAGTGAGAACAAATACATGGCTGGTGATCTTGGTACTAAGATCTGGGCTATTTGGTACTGGCAAGTTAACTAGATTCAGCCACCTCAAAATAACTTCTCAATCGGAACAATCATATGGTTAACAACAACAACCTCCTGCTTGACGCAGCAGTAATCGCAGAAAAACTGGATGCAAACATTGCTCAATGCGATGCGGCGCAAACACAAATCAATAGCCACTACAATCAACAAGCTGGTTATCGCTATGCTAATATCGACGAAATAGTTGTCCAAGCCCTGAAAGCGCTGATGTTGCAGCTGAAAGAACTAGCCACGCTTCTAAAAGAACGAGCTGACAACTCAGTGATATACGAAAACCCAGGCTCTCTGGCATCTCTCAATGAAGTTTTCCATTACTGCAACAGCGGCGACTTTATCAACAAAATAGCCACTGATAAAAACTTCTGCGGTAGACATGATGTGGCCTTAGAACTATTCCGGGAACTGCTTGCTAGAGAAATCTCAGTACTGAAGGCAGAAGTGGCTCTAGACCAACTGAAAGTCAAGCGCCTGCAAACAAGGGATAAAATCAAAGTAAAGAAGCTAGAGACCACACGATATGCCGTTCTAAAAGAAAACCCAGAGGTCGACAACGACGAACTGGCTGCCAAGCTGGCAGAATTTCAAGCAGGCCGGCACCACACCATCGACGGCCATTTAGAAGGCAGTCTCTGGATTGGCAATGGCGGCATGTCCGTCCACTTCTACGACGCAGAATTTCAGGCAGTCTTTGATATTGTTGAAATGCCAATTATTCCGCCACACGCAACCTGATCACCCTGAGCAAGGAAATTTTATGAAAGAGTTACTAGCCATAGATATCGGCAATAGCAACACTAAATATGGTTACTTTGTTGACGGCGTGCTGCAAGAGCGACATTGCTATCCCACTGCTGAAATCGAACAGCGCACAGCAGAGCTAATTTGCCAGAAGACATTCCCAGTAGCAGTATCATCAGTGGTACCCGCAGCAGAAGCGACTCTACGCCGATTACTGCAGAACCACGAAATGACATTTATTAGCGCCACTGAGCAACCATTTCTGACAGGAATGGCCGCAGCCATGGGAGCTGACAGAGTAGCCGACGCTGTAGCCGCCTGGAAAATTCATGGTAAATGTCGCAAACCAGTGGTAGTAATAGGCTTGGGCACAGCAACAACCATGCTTGCCATTTCAGCTACTGGTCATGTTGAAGGCGGTTTCATTGCTCCCGGTCTCGGCCTTACCCTGGCTGCCATGCATCAACAAACAGCTCTTCTGCCTCTGCTCGATATGAAAGGTCAAACTCTTGCATTAGGCTATGACACCGAAACGCACATGCGCAATGGTGTCTTTGCCGGTCATATCGGACTAATTCGCGAATGGCAAGCAATTGCAAAACAGCAAATCGGCAAGAAAGCGCTAACTATTGTTACTGGGGGCTGGAGCGAAGCGATTTCAGCTGCCCATAACAGCAGCAAGAAATTCTTCGATATCGCTGACCCCAACCTTACCCTCAAGGGTATTACCCTTCTGGCCACTGCCGATAATTCGGCCTTCAAACACCCAAAATGACCCTATGTCGCTCAACGAAAAATTCAAGAAATGGGCCGGCGAACTAGCAGAAGAAAGTGCCGCCGAAACGGTTACCGAAATAGCTATCGATCAGCTACCCCCAGTGCGAATTCTATCGATCGTTACCTACGCCTGTTTGCTCATCTCATTAGTACTAGCGGCTTGTGGCTGGTACTTCCAGACCTTGCACGTGCTCTCCTTCGTTCTATCAGGTTTGGCCGGCTTTACAGGAGTACTGCTTTACCTGATTCGCATGTATGTAGTCGCTAAATTGAGCAAGCTTGTTCTCACTGGCTACCATCACGTCAAAGCACACGTGCAAGAAAACTTGCAAGAAAAAACCAAGTCAACAAATTCCCCGGAGAATTTATGAACACTTACGCCTCACGCACCAACAACGCAACCACCTGCAGCAACAGCCTCATGGCCAAAGTTATGATGCTGCTTTCTGGATCACTGGTAATTAGCTCCATTGGCAGCTACATGGGCCTCGGCATTACTTCAGGCTGGGTTATCTTTGGCCTCGTTGTCGTGTTGTTTGTCGGTATATTTGGTGTAGCTGCCCTAGCTGCTACCTCACCTGCTCTTGGAGTGGCGGGCTTAGCAATATGGACATTCCTCAACGGTCTGACCATCGGACCAGCCGTTAACATGTACGCTGCCGTTATTGGTTGGCAGACCGTGACCTTCTCGTTTATGGGCACAGCGGCAATCATGGCAGCCTTAGGCTGCTGGGGAGCTTTCTCTGGACGCGACTTTAGCGCCTGGGGCAAATGGCTCTTCATCGGCTTGCTGGGCCTGATCGTTGTCGGTGTCATTGGTATGTTCACAGGCTTTGGCCATTCCTTCAACCTGCTCTATTCAGTTGCCGGTATGGTGATTTTTGCTGGCTACTTTGTCTTTGACTTCTTCCGTCTTTCTCGCTCTGAAGACAATGACTTTAACGCGGTGATGATCACAATGAACATCTACCTAGACTTCGTCAACTTCTGGCTTTGGTTAATGCGCTTCATCGCAGAAACCAAAGAATAAGCTCAAGCTAGCTTTTAGAAGCGAGACAATCTACCACCAAAGGGATTTGGTGGTACCAAAAACTCTTATCGAGGCGAAAACTATGAATACGCACAAAATGCTGATCGTCGGCATTGTTCTATACCTTGCCGGTGTAGTGCTCACACCGTGGGCCATGCCGGACAATTTATTAATCTCGGCAGATTTTACCTGGCATATAAAGTCTGCTCTTATCTGCGGGCTCTTAGCCATAACCGCCGGCTTTGTCATCTACCTGTCTACAACTGCTGCCAGAGGTCTAG
Source organism: Cyanobacteriota bacterium erpe_2018_sw_21hr_WHONDRS-SW48-000092_B_bin.40 (assembly GCA_030917395.1). Lineage (GTDB taxonomy): Bacteria > Cyanobacteriota > Vampirovibrionia > Obscuribacterales > Obscuribacteraceae. The sequence goes on along the minus strand of JAUPUU010000112.1, from coordinate 996 downwards.
CAAAAGCTTCTGCTGATGCGGCCAAGACTGGCGAATCGATCATTACCTTAGTCGCTGGCTTCGGTGTCATTGGCTTTGGCATGCTAGCAACAATGCTAGTAATTTGCGCAGCCTACGCCCTCCATGGCACATTAGTGACCATCGCTGGTCTCGCTGGTGCAGGAGCAGCCTTGGTTGTGCTACTGCCGCAGATCGGTGGTGTGCTTATTGGCATAGTCCTAGGCAAAGAAAGAATGGCCTAAACAACTAGTAGCAGGGCTATTACCATGAAACAACAACCAACAGCTCTCGAGCTTGAGAGCGGAGGAGTCACCCTTGTAATCATCGACATGCAAGAGCCATTTCTGGCACACTGCGCCAGCCCGCAATTTATTGCCGCCGTCATTGATCAGGTTAAGCTGGCCAAATCACGAAACTGGGGCATTGTTATTGTCGAAGTTAAGCCCTGGGCTTATGGGCCAACAATCAAACCGATTATGGAATTGCTTGACGGCCAGTACGAACGCTTGAAAATTGTACTAAAAGAAGGCGACGACGGCTCGCAGCAGGTGCTCGAAATCTGTCAGGCCGAAAAACTGCCTGATCAGTTTTTTCGAGTTACCGGAGTGCTCATTGGCGCCTGTGTAAAAAGCACAGCCTGGGGTCTTAGCGCAAGAAAGCAAGACTGCTTCGTGCGCGTGATCAAAGAAGCATGTGCTACCAATGGCGATACTTCATCATCCTGGGCCACCTTCCAAGAAGGCCCCCGGGTGGTGGTGAGTTCAAATTCTATTGATAAAAAACCAAGTTCGATCTTGCAGCAAATCAAACTGAAGATCACATTTTTACTTTCTCTATTAATGGAGACATTGTATGAAACGTTCAAATAACAACCTTCCAGGCAAGATATCAACCATCAAAAACCTTGTCTACCCCGTCCGTCAGTTCGACCAAAGCAACATATCAATGCCGGAAGCCTGGCTTTCTGTATGGAACGACTTTGGCGTCTGGCAATTA
>JAUPUU010000111.1 GCA_030917395.1 Cyanobacteriota bacterium erpe_2018_sw_21hr_WHONDRS-SW48-000092_B_bin.40 | reverse complement strand
GCCCCGGCACTACCAGCAGTACCACAATCAAGTGCTCCAGCGACAAGCGAACTAAATCAGCGCAAAAGCAGTCTGCAGTTTACTCCTGAAGGTGGCAGCCCTAAAGATTCGCCAAACTCAGATAGAACAGCTACGACCAAGAGCCAAGCAAGCCGCCCCATCGATAACGACGACTGGGCAAAACGACTGCGCTATCTAAGCATTCACGGCACCGGCACTCTCAAAGCTGGCGAAGCATTTATGTTCTCAGAAGAGACCGGCGAAGCAGTGATCTTTTTGACGAATGGCACACGCATTCGTCGCATCATCACCGCCCCGCAAGATACCCATGAATTGGTCAAAGCTCGGCGCCCAGACATGCTGATACCGGCCGACCTTCTCTACAAACTCTCAACTCTGGGCAAGCTCGTAGCCAGCGATCCTTCAGCCTTGATTGACACAAACGCTGCAGAAAATCCAGATTTAGAACCAGCTAAGAAGAAAGAATATTTTGATGCTGACTTAGACAGCGAAGATCAAGCTGAAGATACCACTGCCAAAAAGTCATCTAAGCACAAGCCCGAAAAAGGTACCTTGGGCGAACTAATGGATAGCAATGAAGACACAGATAATTCAGACAATAAGTTCACCCACAAAGTTATCTTAGAAGATTCGCATCGCGACAAAGCTTCTTCACCGATCATTCCCAATGATGCCACCAAGGGTCCAAACTTGGAAAGCACCGAGCCATCATCAATGAAAGATTTCAACAAAGACCCAGTCAATGACTCGCTGTTGGACAAAACTCAAAAGCTGTTTGGCTGGTTCAAAAAAGCACTGCACTTACCTTAAATAAAGGCTAGCGCAATCCATCTAAAATCCACTGATTAAATGAATCAGGGAAAGTATCCATAAAGTTGTGGCCACCAAGAGTAAAGACTTTCAGTGTTGAATTGGGCGTTTGCTTGTGGATTTTCTCAGCGAAGTGGCAAGGTGCCACCGGGTCAAAGCGACCAGCAGCCAGGTGTAGAGTGCATGCCAGTTGGGGCTTGCGATCAATAAAATCAACCGATTCAAAATTGAGCAAAATTTGCTCAAGAGCATGCCTATTAGTATCTATCAGTGTACGAGGCCGCCAAGCCCAGCCCTTATGCATATTAGAACGCTTGATATAGTCATAGAGATAGAGCATGAACAGTTTGAAAATAAACGAAACTGGCTTGAGCACACGCCCAGGCAAACCGGCAGCAAGAACAGCTGCGAACAGCTCAGGTCGTTGCTCGGCCAGGGTGACACTTATAATTGCCCCGAGCGAATGACCGACAAAGGCAGCGGGAAATTTTATATCTGAGTTTTCGAGAGTCTCAAGTACATCGCTTATGTGGACATCTAAATCGGTATGTTCTTGCGGTTCAGAAGAAAAGCCGTGGCCCCGCAAATCAACGACAAAACAGCGGTAACCGCGGTTGGTGAAGAAGCGCACTTGTGCTTGCCACATTTCACCAGCCGATCCCGTGCCGTGGATGAAAATCAAGTCAGGAAGATTATCAACACTTTGTACGGGTTCGAATTTTTGCAGTGAAAGAAGCAAGGAACTACCTGACTATTGCCTAGAGCCAACCAAGCAGAAATATCACGACGAGCTGGAGCTTCGTGAAGGCTGCAAGCGACTGTTAAAATTTGCAGTCTCCACTTCTCCAACGGCAATGCCAATCAATGATTCAGAGATATTGAAAATAGCATCAACTTGGTCTAATTGATGTTTAACGGGAAGTGGCCGAGCTTCAATGTCTCGCCGACAAGTCATTTTCTCCACTACAGCAACAATATCATCAGCCCGCTCAATAGCTGTAGCTAGGCCCTGCTCAACTAGCATTCTTGCTGTGCCATACTCTTGCGGCATCGGAGTGGTGATCATATCTATAGCCATTGGAAGACGACGGGCAACAGCCTCGAACGATGTTAAGCCACCAGCTTTAGTCACCATTAAATCGCAAGCGGCCATGACATCGGCCATACTATCGTGGAAGGGCAGCACCGCTGTTGGTATCGCAGACTGACCTACTTCCTTCTTCAAAGTCTCATACAGTTTGACGTTGTGACCGCAAAGAAATACTACTTGCACTTTGCGTTTTACGGCCTTGAGAGCACGATAAATGGCAATCATATTGCCGCCACCGGCCCAGCCTGAGTTAATGCAAATAGTAGGCAGGTCTTTATCTAGACCTAGTGACTGACGAAACTCTTCAGGGCTGCAACTGGGTGCGCTAATGAAAGCTGGATGAACAGGCATTCCCATGATGGCAATTTTCGACGGCTCAACACCAAGCTCAATCAAGCGCTGCTGTGCCAAGTCATTCGGCACAATTGTTAAATCGGCATCGTGACAGGCCCAGCCGCTCCAGAAATCACCATTGGGATCGGTGACCACAGTAACTAGCTTGGTTTTGCTGCGCAGACCACTTTCACGAAGACCGCGAGCAATGTACTGATTCGACATAGGGTGAACAGACACAACCAGATCTGCCTTCATATCGTGCAGTGTCTTCACTACATACGGCCGTGTAATCATCCAGCCAAATTTAGAGTCGTTCGGCTTGAAAGTCTCAATGAACCAATAGTAGTACTTCATTGCCGACTGCTGATGGCGCAGAAGGTAGTTGTAGATCTGCACGAAGCTGCGGTTTATGGGATGGCTATTCTCAACAATGCTGTCAATCTGCACTTCGACATTG
>JAUPUU010000110.1 GCA_030917395.1 Cyanobacteriota bacterium erpe_2018_sw_21hr_WHONDRS-SW48-000092_B_bin.40 | reverse complement strand
TTGTTCATCGGTTGTGAGTACTTATGAGCTATCAGTATTTTTTAGCTATGAGTTTAAGGCGGCTGCAAACAGCTCTAGCCTCTGGGCGAGATCGCTTTCTTCTAGGGCGGCAAAAGAGAGAATGAACTCAAGATCGCGTGCAGCTCCGGCATAATAGCTGCGGGTGCTTGTCATTGGTAGTTGACTCGAAGCAATTGCTTGGTCGATTTTAGCAGCCTCATAGTGATTGTTTAAGCGCACAAGCAAGCCCAAACCCGCGCTTTCTGGTGCAATGTAGGCTGTGTCTAAGGCCTTTGCTAGAAGGCTCAATAAATTTTGTCGGCGCACTGCATAGCGCGAGCGTTGCTTTCTGATTAGTTTTTCCAGATGACCTTCGTTGATAAAATCGGCCAGGGCCGCCTGCTCAACTAAAGAAACGTCTCTTTCTACAAGGCCTTTCGCTGCTGTGAGCGGTTCAACCAGGGGGTCAGGAACTACCATGAAACCTATTCTAGAAACTGGTGCCATGGCATTCCACAAACAGGAAAGATAGATTGTGCGGTCGTTGTTATCCATGCCCTGTAGTGATGGAAGCGGGCGACCGTCATAGCGAAATTCGCTGTCATAGTCATCTTCGATAATATAGGCTTGATTTTTAGCGGCATATTCTAAAAGTTGCTTGCGCCTATTCATTGACATCACGGCCCCGGTTGGAGCTTGGTGTGATGGTGTGACGTAAATCAAGCGTGGAGCTGTTTTAAGCTCATGCAACTGTTCTACGATCAGGCCTTGGTTATCTACGCCAATTTGAGCTATTTGGGCACCGTTGGCTAAAAATTGTTCTCTTGCGGCAGAGAAGCCAGGTTCTTCCATAGCTACGAGATCGCCGTCATTGAGAAGCAATCGAGCGAGCAAGTCGAGGCGTAAATTGCGTGATGCAAAAGTAACTAGACGATCTTGACTGACCTTTACAGCGCGGGCCCTAGTCAGATATGAGGCGTAGGCCTCGCGCAGAGGTTGATAACCAAAGGGTTCTGGTACATATTGAGATTCTTCTTTTGAGGCCGCATGGCAGTGCCTAACTAGAAGCTCACGCCAGGTGCTCAGTGGCAATTCGCGCAAGAGGGGGCCGACATAGGCAGTCTTGGCAGTAATTACGCCAGCGTCAAATCGTTCTTTTAGTCTGTTGCCAAATTGAGATAGATGAACGGTTTTGTGCACTTTGTCGCGAGGAGGTAGCTCCTCTGACTGACCGGGAAGGTGTGGGCATACGCGGGTGCCTGAGCCCATCTCGGTGACAACATAACCTTGAGCCGAAAGTTCATCAATTGCTCTGGCGGCAGTTGAGCGTGAAATGTCTAAGGCTTTAGCAATGTCACGCACTGAGGGCAGAATTACCCCTGGGCTAACTAGTTTTTCAATGATCGCTTCTTTCAGTGCTTCGGCAATTTGTCTTGATGCCGGAACGCCTGAGGTTGGGTCTAGAGCTAAATCTAGTCTATCAATTAGCATCGTTGTTACGACCTGATTGTTTCTGGAGGGCTAGGGCAAAAGTCTTGACGACGTTGTCGATACTGTTTTGGTCGACTGAGGCGAAGGGCACTATGTACTGGCCACTCTTTGTTGTGCTGGCGTAGTATGGTTTGGTGCTCATTAGATTGAAACCGCTTTGCTGGGCAGCTTGTTCGATAGCGCTGTCGAAAAAATTTGCTTGGAAGTTCAGTATTAGATGGGTGCCACCGCCGTCTGTTAGTGGATCAACCATATCTTTGAGATAGCGCGTAATTGCTAAGATTAGCGATTGTCTGCGGAAGGCCAGCACTCGCTGGGTTTGTTTGAGGTGCTTTTCTAAGTAGCCGTCGTTTATAAAGTCTATGAGGGCTAACTGTTCCAGCAGTGGTAGGTGTCTTTCTAAATAGCTTTTGCCTAACGCTCCGATGTTTACCAGGCAATCAGGAAACACTACAAAACTTAGACGTAGCGATTGATATAAGACTTTCCAAAAGGATGCCATATAGATGACGCAGTCGTACTGGTCTAAGGCTTTTATCGAAGGCAAGATCGGTCGGCCATAACGAAATTCGTTGTCAAAGTCATCTTCGACTATGAATGCGCCAGTGGCGGCGGCATATTCTAGAAGCTCATGACGGCGAGGCATGCTCATCACATGGCCGAGGGGGTCTTGGTGTGAGGGCGAAACATAAATTAGTTTGGGAGGCTTTGGTAAACGCCTTAAGGCTGCTACTGATAAACCTTCTGTATCGACGGCAATCGGCGTGATCTTTACGCCCATCGATTCAAGTGTATTTCTGTTTTCTGGATAGCCTGGTTCTTCGTAGGCAACTATGTCGTCTGGGTTGAGCAGCAGGCGGCCGATTAGCTCCAGGCGCAATTGTTTAGAACCGAAGATGCAGACGTTCTGAGGGCCACTTGAAATTGAACGGCGACGTAATACATAAGCTGCGATAGCTTCACGGAGCTTTTCTAGGCCGAGGGGGTCAATCATTTCAGCCACTTGCTCTTCGCGGCTGACATCGCAGTGCTTTATCATCAGCGTTTTCCAGTCGCGCATGGGTGAAAGCTCAATTGGCGTGCCACCGTATTCTAGGGCAGGCACGTGCACATGTTCGGTAGCTTGTCTTTTGCCCACTTCAAAAATCGTGCGGCCCCGATCGGAGAGCGGAAGGGGTTTAAAACTTACTGGACGGTTAGCTGCTGAGAGGAAAGCTGGTGCTAGCTCACCCAGGTCGCCGGGTAAGGTGCTAGCCACAAAGGTTCCTGAGCCAGAATGGGCTACTACCAGGCCCTGTGTCTTTAAATCTTCGTAGGCCTTGAGAATTGTAGAGCGCGATAGTTTTAAAGTTTCGGAAAGCTCTCTAATTGAGGGCATTGGCTCTCCGAGTTTGAGGCGACCTTCCATAATAGCTTTGCGCAGGGCGTCCGAGAGGCGCCTGTAAAGGGCCACATTGGACTTATATTCTAGGTATATAGCAATTGCCACGGCAGGCCTTATATCTGGTTTGCTAACACGATAGCAGATAGTTCTCAATCAACAAAGCGATAAAGCTGGGCGGGCTTGCGACCAGTTTTCTGCCATTCTTTGCTGGGCTCAACAATGCCCTGTTGTAAGATTTTGCGTCTGAAATTTCGCTTGTCGAGATTTGCACCAAGAATAGCTTCGTGAACTAGTTGCAGTTCTGTCAGGGTAAATTTTTCTGGCAGGAGCTCAAATCCAACATTGCTGTAATCAAGTTTGTTCCGCAGTCTTTGTTGGGCGTATTCAATTATGCTTTGATGGTCAAAAGCTACGGGTGGCAGCTTATCTAGAGAAAACCAGGCGGCGTCGGCAGCATCGGTACTCGACCGGAGAATATGGCTATTGGCGACGAGGGCGTAATAAGCCACAGTTATGACCCGGCCGCGGGGATCGCGATTGGGTTCTCCATATGTATAAAGCTGTTCAAGAAAAACCTTTTCTACGCGGGTTTCTTCTTGCAATTCTCTGTGAGCTGCCTCATCCACCGATTCGTTTTCGAGGACAAAACCACCAGGCAAGGCGTAGCTGCCCCTAAATGGTTCGGCCAGGCGTCGAATTAAAAGCACATGTAGTTGTCGCTCTAGGATAGTGAAAAGCACTATATCGACTGTGATTTGAAGTTTCGTCATTGCGTTTTCATGATGCTAGTTTTAGGACACCACTAAATTGGCTTTTTCACGGGCAAGGCCAATGGTAGCATCAGTGCCAGAATTGAATTCCAGGTAGTCAGATTCCATTCCGTCAGAAAAGATTACTCCCCCGCAGGGCATTTGCGACTCCAATTTTAGTGGTTCGCTGTGTTTAATTGTGCCAACTACAATTGCTGCTTGTGAATGGAGGCTGACGAATGGCTCGCGCACAACAAATAGCAATCGTTCTTCTTCCCATGACATAGGCTGGGGCTTAATTGGTTGGCCACCAAGATATGAAATGATGCCGCTTGCCTCATTGAAAACTGAAGACATCCAGCCTGTGCTGCCCGCTCCGGTTGAGACGATTATTCCGCTAGAGGATTGATTTTCTTGACGCTGACCGTGAACAATGTGATAACGAGCTGATATGTGAGAACTTGCACCGATAAATAAATCGTTGAAAGCCAAGAGTCTCTGGCCGTCTTTAAGCTTTGCTTCAGCCATACTGACGGCGCGGACTTTCGCTTTTTCTTGCAAAGTTAGCTCTAGAGCTGTTTTTAGCTGAGCTGGTAAAAATGGGATGAGTATCCCGTCAAAGTGTTCGGCATCAGGATTAACTGCAATAATTGGCTGTCCACCTACATATTTTGCGGCATTTGCAACCAACCCATCTTGGCCGAGGGTGATAACAATGTCTGTTGCCGCAAAAACATAGGTGGGAATGAGGCTACGGTCGAGCAATTGAATTTTTAAACCACACTCAATAGTGCGTCTTACTGCAGAAAGAGAACGTTGGTAGGTGTCATGCTCAACTACGTATGAATTGAAATCTCCTCCGCTATGTTCAATATAAAACTTCGCCTGTGCTCTGGTGTTGAAGCGATCGACTAGTTCGTCAAGGCGAGTTTTGCGAGTTATTAGCACGATTTTGTCGTACATTTTTTTATCCTCTCTGGGCGCCAGTGCTAATTAAGCTGCGCAAAAGGTCGGGAGAGATATTCAATTCTCCGATTTTTTCAGCATTGTTGGCTAGCTCGTGAAAGGCCATGGCGATAGTGTTTTTTGCGTCTCCGCCTTGGGGATTTAGCATCATCAATAGGCGCCAATCAAGGTCTTGCACTGGGGTGATCACTGCTTTCAGCGCATAGGCTCGGCTATCAGCTTCTTTTCGCTCGTTGTCAGTTTTTTGATCGGTTAGTCTAGAGCGTTGTTCTTCCAGTGCTATCTCGCCTTCCATTTGGCGCTCATGCAGTTCTCTTTGCTTGCTTTGCACTAAAAGGTCGGTTTGCAATTCATTTTCTTTCAGTTTGCGTTCTTGCTCTATGGCCGAATTGCGCCTGGTATAAATTGCTTCGTCAGCTTTGCGATTGAGTGCCTCTCTTGCTTCGGCCTCTAGCGCTTTGGCCATTTCTGGTGTTGGCTTGAGCGAGAGTATTGCGAGGTTGAGAATTTCTACTCCGAGCTGGAGGACCTCTGGGCTGGTCTTGAGTTTGTCGAGGACGATGCTCGTCAGCTGATCTGAATACACCAAGCCTTGGCGCAGCTGCAGATGCTGAATTTCGGCACGAATTTGCGTTTGCAAATCGTAAATTAGACGTTCGGGCAACTTCTGATATTGATCACTTAGATAGCGCCCTTTGGCATCGATGGTGAAGTCGAGCATGGTCGCTGCTTTTTTGGCATCGGCAATACGGTAGGTTAGTTGTCCTTGCACTGTAATTGTCTGAAAGTCAGCTGTGGGCTCATTGAATACAAATGGAATATTGGCGCTGGCTTGTGAAACCAGGGCAATAGTCGATGCTGGCTGAAAGTAAAAGAATGATAGACCAGCTCCCTCTCGTGCAAGATGCCCCTGGGAGAAGTGCAGAACATAGTCGGTTGGTTTTGATTTGCGATAGCTGATTCCTAACATGGCGCAGCCCTCTTTTTGGTTTTTGTGACTAGCTTTTTCTGTTGGTGTCTTGATGACACTAATATAGTGTTCATTTGACACTTTGTCAAGTTGTGAGATTCGGTCAGAGTTTTTGCTGCTTTTCTGACTTGGTCGTAGTGAGTAGAATGATGGTTTTTCCCGATACCGCTAATAGTTGTTAGGTCAGAAAAACGGAGACATTTCTGACATTATCTTTGTTGGCTGTGGGGCCGGTTTTCCCAAGCGATAATTCGGATTGTAGTTAGGTCAGAAAAACAGAGACATTTCTGCCTTTCT
>JAUPUU010000109.1 GCA_030917395.1 Cyanobacteriota bacterium erpe_2018_sw_21hr_WHONDRS-SW48-000092_B_bin.40 | reverse complement strand
GTGGTATGGAAGAGGTAGAGCGGGCAGAGTCTGGTGGTATTGGTTTTACTGCTACTGAGAGTAAGCTCAGTCACGCTGAGGTAAGCAAAGTTGTTGATCGGGTCATTAAAGAGCGTACTCCACCAGAGTTTCGTAACCGCTTGAAAGAGTTGGGTGGTATCGCTGTGTTTCAATCACTGACCGCAGAGATGATGAAGCTTGTTGTTAGACGTGACTTCAAGGACATTCAGGAGTTGATCAATGCTTCGGGCTACTTCTTTAGCCTGTCGGTTACTGAAGCGGCAATTGATGAGGTATTGCGTCAGGCGCTTGCTGGTAAGGGCAACTTGAGTAACGTTAAGTCGTTGATTACTAAGGAGATTCAGATTCCACTGGGTATTGAAGCTACTAAACGCACAATTAAACCAGGCGACTCTGTCATTGTTGATGTTGAGTATCCAGTCGGTGCAGTAACAGCTGAAACAGTTGGCTCTGATGGCGTTGGCAACAAAATCTTCTTCTTTGAGATTGGTGATGCTTTGGGTCAGCCGACAACGGTTTCTGGCTTTGAGTCATTACTGCGCTCACCTGCTGAAGCTGCTGCTAGTCCCACTCCCTCGGATGAAGATTTGACCGATGAAGATCGGCAGATGCTTGCCTCTTTGTTCTCTATTGGCAATAGCAATTTAGTGGGTGCCCGCTCAATGTCGATGCTACTTATGGCGGTTGAAGGTGGTGTGCAAAGAGAGTCGCTTGGTTTTGGTTTCGCCGATCAGCTGAACAAGCTAGGTCTGATGCCGAAGACACCAGCGGCCTTTACAGACTTGCACAATTTGACTCTGCTTTCTGCCATGTCGTTGATTAAGTCGCACGTCGAACTATATCCTGAGTTGGCCCGTAGCTACACGCTAGAAGTGAAGCAAGACAAAAGCTTCATGACTTTGGTGCGGGATTCGCAAGAGATAGTTAGCGAATTAGTTACTCTGCTGGGTGTTCGCATTAAAGATACGAAGATGCATCACGAGTCGCCTTACACATACACCATGGAGGTTGAGGCTCTTCCTCAAGCTATTCTCATGGCGCGTACTCGTTTTCCTAAACTAGGCATTAAGGCTGCTTAGTTTTGATGTTCTACCGAGCATCGTTGGCGCTTGAGCGCGCCAACGGTGCAACTGTCATTCACATTGAAAGAGAACTACTATGAAACCAAGACTATATTCATTGAAAAACGGTGTTATTGAGCAAGGTATTGTTGTTAGCGGTACTGGGGCTGCAGATTATGTCCCTGGTCTGGCTCACTCTCGACCTTTTGCAACGCTCGCAGATCTGTTTGCTGTAACGGATGTCAACGGTGTTTACGAGAGAGTCGCTTGTGATATCCGCCTGCTCGATGTTGTGTTTGATCAAGACGTTGTGAGCGAGGAGAAGGACACTGTTTTTCTCTTGGTTCATGGGGTAGGTGAGCAGCGGGATGTCCTTGATTTTGAGCCAACACTCCAGCCAATCCTGCTTGAATCGGCAATTCATGTAGGCTATTTCGCAACCACCTATGTTGCTCTCTATGCCTTAAAACCCAGGACGACTTTCCGCTTGCTCTGTTGGGAGCCACGCCTAGCCTCATATCTGGTTAGCAAAAATGTGCGCGTTACTGATGGCGAAATTATTTGTGAGCCTGTCCGTCAAGTTCGTACTTTTGTCAAATGGCTACGTCGATTAATCGCTTAAGGCGCTTCCTTGGAATAAAGGTGTCTTCTGCTAACTTTGAGAACCTGTCAAATCATCGACTAGAACAGCTTCGAGTTATATACTCGCAGCTTCGCGTTGACGTGGCTGCAGTGGTGGATGATTTGTCATTCCAAACCAGCAATGTTGCCTTTGATTGTAGCGGAAGACTTAAACCGGGGCTTCATCGCCTCTCGATGTCGTCACTGGAGGGTATCTACGGACACTCTCAGCAGCGTTTGTGGTTGCTCGAAGGAATGCGCCGAGCGCTTAGTGACTTGAAATTTAACGGCTGTAGGCAAGTATTTATTGGTGGTAGCTTTGTTAGCAAAAAGAGCTGTCCTAACGATTTTGATTTGCTCTATGACCTCAATGGAATGAGTTTGGATGCGTTGCTAGATCAAGCCCCGCGTCTCTACCCTCGAAGCGATGTGGAACGACGATTGCAAATAGAGCATTACGGTGGACAAGTGCTACCACTTACTGCTTCGCCAGGAATATCGTACTCGGTAGTTCCTTCGCTTCTTGAATTTATGCTCTACGACGATCGATTTGACGAGTACAAGGGGGTGGTCGCATTGACACCCTAGATTTTAAACACACTGTTGGCAAGATTGAGCTGACAGCCTAAATTTTTGGAGTTATTTATGAACACATTATATCTTTGTCTGCTGGCTGCATTTGGCGCCGGTGTTCTTGGCTTTATTATGGCCTATATAAATCACCGCAAAGACTATGCTAATACTGATAATGGTGCTAGTCCTTTCTCCGATGATGATTTTATTTCTTGCGCGGCTAGTGCATTTTTTGGACTGTGGTTTAGTGGCTATATTGGTTTAAATGCAGGCTTTGGTGAGTTTACGATCACTGTCAAGTATGTAGGGCTAATTGCAGCAGTTGCAGCCACTGTTTTTGGCGTGGTACTGTCTCGCAAGCATGGTCGCGCCAAGCGAGCTGCTGCCAACTGGTTCAAAGCCATTGATGCTGCTGCCGGCCCAAGCAGTGATGAGCCCAAGGGGATGACTATTGATGTGCCTTGCTTACCTGAGGTGACTACTGCCGCCGAGGTCGATGCCATCAATGAAGTCAACGTTGCACCTAGCTCGACTGTGCCTGATTCAATGTTTCCACGGGCACGATTTTATTACAGGTTGGCTAAGAGCAGCCCAGAGGGTCAAAAGGGTGCTAAAGCCACTGTACTGATAGCATCTGGAGCTTACTTGAGAAGCATTCAGAGTGCTGTCGCTTTAGCTGATCTTCTTCGCAAACAGCTTGCCGATGCCGGTATCAAGTTTATTGATTCTGGTAATGACGGTGCTGAAATCGAGTTTGGTGATAGTGAATACGACAAGTATATGATGCGCGTTTTGCTTCATATCGAAATCGAGCATTTGTGCCCGGCGGAAGCAAGAGTCGCGCTAGAGAATGCAGGCTTTTGCGAAGATTAGCCCGTTCGATTTTAGTGCAGGCACAAGAACAATAAAAGCTACTTTTTTCGAGGTATTTGTATGCGTGAAGATATGAAATTTGTTGTTTTGGATCGACCGCGTTTGAATCATGATTTTCGTATTTGCAAAGGTGAGCGAAGGAAGCTACAGTGCGACTGGGAGACCCTTCCGCAGCGTGAGTCAATGAAAGTGCACTGGCATTTTCATCGTCGCTACAAGGCTCAGCGCTTAGTTGGCAGAGAAGACCGTCGCAAACAGTTCAACGACCACCTATCACCGTTGAGACGCTTTCTCAAAACCCGACTGGGTAGCGATTGGAATGATCTCAATTCGGAGATTCGGCAAGAAGCCAGCACTCGAACAGTGTTGGGTTTTCACTTGATGCACCATTTCTGGCGTATGATTCGCCGAAATGTTTTTGTAGTAGATGGTGTTGTGTTTAGTAATCGCTGTCAGCAGCTTAGTTCTGGCAGTTTCTACATTGACCCAACAAGCAACAAGCTGTGCTGCATTGACAGTTAATTTTCAACCTCGCCAGAGGCACACTAAGTGACCGCCTCTGGCTTCATTCGTTCGTTCATTCGTTCATTCATTTGAGGAAATATTCATGAAATCTACAATTAAAAGAAATGCTGAGATCCTAATATTTTTGGCTGTGCTGCTGCTTTTGGCCGGCGCTGTGTGGGCTCTTTTTGGCGACAATCTGCTGGCTGCTTTTTCGGTAGCGGCATTTGGTGGCGCCCTCCTTGCTTTGGTCGGTACGACAGAGGCTGAGCTTCTCGACGATGTCTTCACGTTGACCATGGATTCACTTAAGTTCAAGCCTGAGTAAGTCTTTGCGACTGACTGCTTCTCAGCCGACGCTCAACATCAACTTAAACACGAGGTATAAAATGAACTATTCACTGATCATCCTAAGCATCATTTGCATTCTTGCTAGTTGCGGAGTTTCCTGGCAGGCATTTCGCTTTCCTATAGGCGGATCACCGTCAACGCCATTGCCAGACCGCAAGGCTTCACCAATTGTGGTGATAGTCTTCGGCATCGTATGGGGCGGTATATTGGGGTTTCTCTTTTGTGGGCCATGGGCAGCTGGAGAACTGCCACTTTATATGGTTGGTACCATATGTGTCACCATAGCCGGTGGCTTTGTTGGCAACCATCAGTATGGCAAGAGTCTGGCTCTTTGAGGCTAACCTGAAAGCGCGCTGCCTGAGCGCTTTTGGGG
>JAUPUU010000108.1 GCA_030917395.1 Cyanobacteriota bacterium erpe_2018_sw_21hr_WHONDRS-SW48-000092_B_bin.40 | reverse complement strand
GAACGCGGCGAGCGACTGGCTTCGGTCACAGCCATTTTGGCTGGCGTAGGTATGCTGACAAATCGTTTCTCGACCGGGTGGCAAGTGTCGCAACCAGTGCAACTGTTATCTAGAGTTTGGCCGAAATAGACCAGTATATGTTTGCGCCGACAAGTTGATTCTTGGGCGTATTTGATTATTTGATTGAGCCTGTGTGAATCTCTTTCTTTGCGGGCATCAAGCCAGCTCATGTCGATTGCAGGCATGCGACTGCCTGAAATTTCACGGGCTCTGACACCGTTGGCGTCAACGTCGAGCATATTGAGATGCTTGAGTAAATCAAGAGCACTGTTGATGGCCGAATCTTCCATGCGCATACGCTTGTGCAAATCCATTGGTCGCAGTGATTGCTGCGAATTGTCGTGCAAGAATTTGAGCAGGTGTGCCACTTCTTTGGCATCAGGGAAGTTTTTATCCATCAACCATTTCTGGGTGTAAATATCTTTGGCTTGATAGAGCAAGGTGCAGGTTGCTTGATTACCGTCGCGCCCAGCACGACCCGCTTCTTGATAATAGTTTTCTAGCGAGCCTGGCATGTTGTAGTGAATCACTCGTCTGATATTGGGCTTGTCTACGCCCATACCAAAGGCCACGGTTGAGACAATTACTGAAATAGTGTCGTTCTCAAAACTGTTTTGAACTTTCTTGCGAATGTCCGGTGACAATCCGGCGTGATAGCAAGCGGCCGTAATTTTGGCTGCCTTGATGCGGCGAGCCAATTCTTCAGCTTCTTTGCGACTGCTGGTGTAAACGATCGAAGGTTTCTTCTCAATACCTAACTTTGACTCGGCCAGCATGGCGAATACATGCCGGTCTTTGTCGGCATTGTTGGCGCATTGCTCAACTTCGAAGCGCAAGTTGGGTCTGTCAAATGAGCCAATGACACAGGTCATGCTCGGCAGACCGAGCGATTCAGGAATATCCCGTTGCACCCGGGGAGTGGCCGTAGCAGTTAGCGCCAATATTGTGGCTTTGGGCATGAGGCTCAAGTAGCTTCTGATATTGCGATATTGCGGTCTGAAGTCGTGGCCCCATTGGCTGATGCAGTGGGCTTCGTCAATTACCAAAAGGGAAATATCTAAACTTTGCAGAAGGGAGCGGAATCTTGGTGATTCCAGGCGCTCGGGAGCGACATACACGAGTTTGTATTGACCGCGTCTGATGCCTGAGATGCGCTCATCTAGCTGTTCGGCATCGAGGGAGCTGTTGAGCATTGTGGCGTTTCTGATGCCGCGGCGAATCAAGCCGTTCACTTGATCGTGCATCAAGGCAATTAATGGCGAAATTACAACGGTTACACCAGGAAGCACCTGGCTTGGTAGTTGATAGCAAAGTGATTTGCCGTAGCCGGTGGGCAAGAAAGCCAGGGTGTGGCGGCCAGCAAGAATATTGCTGATCACTTCTTTTTGTTTTGGTCGCAGTTGATCTAGGCCGAAGCGGGTTTTCAGTATCTTTTCGATGGAGCTATCGAAATTGCCGTCAATGGCATGGTCGAGGGCAAAGTCGAGGGCCATATCCATAGACTGATGTTCTTCTTGCGGCAGGCTCGGCGCGGCCGCTACTGGATCGTTGGCTGTATTTAACGCGCGCTCATTTGCTCGCTCAATAGCACGTTGAACTGCTGGTTCGAAAACAGCCATGGGACACCCTCATACTTGTGTCTCACTAGTTTACGTGTTCAGAGGCTGACAAATAGGTGCATTCGCACAGTAGTGCCAAGTTTAATTGACTACTGTATATCTACTAGTGTTAGCTGGTAGTGCTATGCGCTCACGCTGTTTGCGAACTGCAGGCGTTTTGGGCTACTTCTTAGTTTGCTCTGGCTGCAGAATCTTTTTCAAGGCTGTGATCAACAGTTTGTTTTCGGCTGGTTGGCCGATGCTTATGCGCCAGCAAGTAGGTAGGCCGAAACCAGCCAGTGGACGAATCGCGATGCCGTTGCGCAGCAAGCCGTCGTGTATTTTGGCTACTTTCTCTTGCGAACCCATTTCAATCATGATGAAGTTAGAGTGCGAAGGAATGCGCTGCAAGCCCAGTTTGTCTAATTCACCGGTGAGATAAGCCATACCCTCTTCGTTGTTTTCGAGGGTTCTGTTCAAGAATTCATCGTCTTGCAAGGCGGCCAAACCAGCTTCTTGAGCCAATAGATTAGGCTCGAAAGGTAGTTTGATGCGGTTGACGTAGTCGATTAGATATTCGTGTCCGAGGCCGTAGCCCAAGCGAATACCAGCCATGCCGTAGGCTTTGGCGAATGTGCGCAAGGTCAAAACGTTGTCTAAGCGATAACGCATTGAGTCTGGATACTCGGGATTTATGGCAGCAAATTCATAATAGGCTTCATCGAGAATGACCAAAACATGGTCTGGAATCTTTCTGATGAAGTTCTCGAATTCAGTGCGAGTGAAAATTGTGCCGGTTGGATTGTTTGGATTGCAGAGGTAAATCATCTTGGTCTTAGGGTTTACCGCTGCGGCAATGCCCTCAAGGTCAAAGTGATAGTTTTTCAGCGGCACAGTATTGAGCTTGATGCCCTGGGCGTTAACCAATACATATAAGCCGATGAATGTACCTTGTGAGGTCAATACTTCATCATCTTCGTGCAAGAAGGCGCGAATGATGTTTGCCATGGTGCTCTCGGAACCGCTGCCAAGGGCAATATTGTCGATCTTGGTAGCAAAGCGCTCAGCTAAAGCTTCTCTCAAATTGGTACCGCAAAGGTCGGGATAGCGGTTGATCTGAGGCAAAGCCTTCTGAATGGCATCTAGAGCCGATTGAGGTGGTCCTAGTGGGTTTTCGTTGGAGGCCATGTTGATGAAGCGCTCCATGCCGAGCTCTTTCAATAGCTCAACAGGAGGGCGGCCTGGCTGATAGGGTTTGAGGGCTTCTACGTGAGGCGGTACGAGACGCTTAGGCAGGTCTTTCTGCGGTGAGAAAGGAATCGTGTTCTTCGGGTCTGATACCAACGCCAGCTGTTGCGACATCGAAGCTAAAGTTTGTATAAATGTTGCCATGGTCACCCTGCACTTTTGAGTCGCAAAACGTAGGTTTAACGGGCACCTCGACTTTGACGCCTCGGCTTCCGATCTCCTCTTCGATATAAAAGTTATCACTAAACCACCCCCAAACACAAATTAAGACGGCCCATTTAAGGCTTGTTTAGGAAACTTTTAGATTTCTACGCAAGTTTGCTAAGCTCTCGGGGCTTAATGCCAAGAGGATTTGTGGTATTGGCAACTTTTCGTAGTCAATTGTGACTCTGGCCGGTTCCGGGCGAGCTGATGACAAGAACCGCTCTGAAAGCTAATTGAGGCTACATAATCGCTTACTTTTCTGGCTAAGCTTTTTGCTACCGCGATGCACTTTATGCTAATCTTGCCTTCACGCGGGTGTAGTTCAATGGTAGAACGGCAGCCTTCCAAGCTTCATACAGGGGTTCGATTCCCCTCACCCGCTCCATTTTGAAGTCATAACAAACGCAGTGACAATTTCTATAGTGATGACAGTTCCTATAGAGATGACAATTCCTATAGCGATGACAATTCTTATATAGATAAGAGGTTTGCGGTGACGGAAGAGAGACTAAGCATAAGTGACGTACTAGTTGCCAAAAAACGCATCAGCGGTTTGGTGACCAATACTCCGTTGCGCAAGAGCCATTGGCTTTGTGACCTTTCGCAAGCCGAAGTGTTCATGAAGCTAGAGAATCTACAGGTAACTGGTTCTTTCAAGTATCGTGGCGCTCTTAATGCCATGACCTGGGCCAAAGAACGCGGCTTTACCAAGGTATTCACTGCCTCGGCTGGCAATCATGGCCTCGGTATTGCCGAAGCCGCCGTGACGACCGAGCGCGAAGCGCGCATTTGCCTTCCTACTAATGTTAATCCCATGAAGAAGCAGAAGCTCGAACGCTACAGCGTTGGCCTTTTGCAGCATGGCGAAGACATGGACCAGACCGAAGCCTACGCCATGCGCTTGGCTAAAGAGCAAAAGGGTCTCTACATTTCGCCCTACAACAACAGAGAAGTAATTGCCGGTCAAGGCACTGTCGGGCTGGAAATGTATGAGTTGATCCCCAAACTTTCGACGGTTATTGTGGCCGTGGGTGGTGGTGGATTGATATCAGGCATCGGTCTTGTTGCCAAAGTGATTAATCCGAAGGTGCGCATTGTTGGCGTCGTTGCCGCTGCTTCACCGACTATGAAAACAGCTATTCACTCTGGTCGTGTGGTCAAAGTTTTGCAGCAAGACACCATTGCTGACGGCATTGCTGGCAACATTGACCCAGAGACAATTACTTTCCCTCTCGTGCAAGAAGTTGTGGACGAATGGGTGGCAATTGAAGAGCGCGACATTCACCAGGCCGTTTTCGACTTCCTTGAAAATGAGGGAATGTTGATTGAAGGTGCCGCAGCCTGCGCCATTGCAGCCATTTCTGCCAAGTACATAAACTTCAAGCCACGCGAACGTGTGGGTGTGGTTGTCTGTGGTGGCAATATTGGCCGCAATAGCTGGCGCGAAATTGTCGGCGAACAGCTTTTGAGCGCCGGTAAATCTACTTAGATTTACTTAGGTCAATTCAGTTCGGCTTAGTTAAACTTTAGAGCCGGGTGTGGTCTTTCTATCAGCACCGATTTTTGCTCGATTGTTTGTCTCTGTTGAATTATTTGCGGTTGGACAACCACTGTTTTTGTTTGAGCATGGTGGCGCACTGCAACATGATGCCGTCTTGGGGTGTGATGATAGACCCGTTTGACATAGTGTCTAGTTCTCTTTACTGGAGCTTTGACGACAGCAGTTTTGACTACAGCAGAGTTGGTCACTTGGGTAACTTGAGCTGGAGTGACTGAGGTCGTTGTCGTCACTTTGGCTTCTGTTGGTACGACCACTGCTTCGTGGCGTTCCATGCTCATCGGCTCTACAGTTTTTTCTGTGGTGCCATCGCTGCTGGTGACACTCTTCGTTCTTGTCACTGAAGGCTGCATCCAGCTGTCAATTACTTTTGGTTGTGAAAGCCCAGGCTGAATGATTTCAGTTGTGGTTTGACTAGTGGCTTGATTTATTACTGGGCTAGTCTGGGTTGTCGTTTGCGTATTAGTCTCTATGACTTCTGCAGCTTGCCCAGGCATAGCCGTGCTTGCCGCAAAGAGCGACACTGCCGAAGCCAGAGATAACATCAGTTGGATTTGGCATTTTGTCTTCATGTTGCTCCTCGATTTTAGCTTTGGTCTAGATTTTCTAGATCACCTGCCAATGACGGTAGCAACACTTGCTAGTTCCAAATTTTTTAAAAGCAAGAAGATTCTTGATTGAATCAAACAGGTCTAGGGTGTTTTGTTCTGGATTTAATTATTTTCTTGCTGAACCAAAGAAGGCATTCCATAGCTTTTCTCTGCCAACGGCGGTGTTTGGGTAGTTGCCATCATCATTTGATGGTTGTGAAGATTTTGACTCCTTACCGTTCCCTTTTTCGACAGCTGTGACGTTGCCATCTTTGGCTTTTACAAATGGCATCGGCGCATAGTCGACGCCTACGAATTCAGCTTTTTTATTGTCGCCAATGATTAGCAACTTTGGCAGTTTCTGGTTAATCTCCCGGTCTTGCAGATTTGTTGCTTCAATGGTTTTGAGCAGCTGAGCGTATTCTTTTGGCGACATCTTTGCCTTGAGATCTAACAGTTCTTTATTGGCACTGAGGTCGTGCTGTTCTATACGAGTAGTAAGCTCGCGCGGGTTGGCTTTCTCGGCAGTTGTTGCTGTGGCTTTGTCTGACATTGCGGCACCTACTTGTAAGCACCGTTGGAATTGCCGACATAGCTAGGAGAATAGGTCTCCCACTTCATTTTAGCGTTTGTTATATCGTTGCCAGCATCGCTCGATGGTTTGGCTTGGGAGGCATCTATTCCGCCAGCTTGAGGCTTCTCGCTTGTTGGCACAGCAGAATCAAAGAAGTCGATCTGGGGTAGTGAGTAAGCGTTTGAGCTAGCGCCATCTGTGGCGACCCCAGTTCTAATAGTAAGAGGCGCATCGCTGGCGTTGGCAGCGCTATTGCTCGAGGCGGCGCTGTCGTATAGCGCGAAGCGCTGTGGTTGCGCGTCTAAGTAGCCTGATGCACTGCGCATGTCGAGCCAAGTCGAAGAAGATAGCTCGGAGCTAGAGCCGTTTATTGCCTGAGATCTGTCGCTGGTGTCAGCTTTTGTGGTGCTGTCTGCCTGAGGGTGTTTTGCCATGGGGGTGGTTCTCCTTAGTAAATTCGATACCGTCGTCTGTTCTATAACAATAGGAAAGGCGGCGGGAGATTAGTGTGAGAATGCTTCCGAGGTTGTTTTGCTAAGACTAATTTGCGGCTTTGAGCGCTGGTGTCTTACGCATATGAGAAGGGGTCAGGCCATCAATCTCTAGATTTGGTAAGAGGTCATTTTCAGGTTTCGCTTTGCTGCTTTCTGCTGGTGCTGTTGCAGGCATAGCTGCCTTTGCCATTCCGCGTATTGCTGAAGGAATAATGACCCGCGGTTCTTGAGTTTCTCGATTGGTGGTCAATCTTTCTAGGTGCTCTCTGTCTAGCTTTTCTATTACGACTGCATCGATTTTTTGAGGCCCATCTATGGCTATTGGGCCCGGCTTCATCACTGAAAGATTGGCCAGTGCAACATCGCGTGCTTTCACTGGCGCGACAATGTCGACCACGAAGTCGAGTACAGACATTGCCGCCTTAGACGCCTTTTGGCCTACCTTGGAGAGCAGTTCATATGCTTCTTCTTGCAAGTGCGATTGACCCTCAGAATGGTTCTTCGAGGTGTCATGCGACTCAATGTTCTTGTTGTTAGCTTTGTCTGTCAAATTTTCGTTTGCTGGACTGCCCATGTATTTATCCTCGCCTGAACCGCTTGCTCGATTTGAGAATACAAAGCCGGCCGGGAGATTGCCGTGAGAATTTTCGGGGATTTGCAGGCTGACCTGTCCCAATCTTCTCGGAGCAATAACTGCGGCTTCCTTGGTTTCTGCTGGGGGCGTATTGGAGCGAACCGATTAGCCCCTGATGCAGTAGCCAGCGCCTGGAATGGTAGTAAGTATCTCTGCTGCCCTGGGTTCACCGCAGCTGGCTAGCTTCTTACGCAGCCCTTTCACCAGGGCTCGCACTGCTTCTTCAGAGCTATCTTTATCGGCGCGATAAATGGCTTTGAGAAGTTCAGCAGCGCTAAAGGTGCGGTTAGGGTAGCGTAGGAGATACTCAGTCAATGCGCATTCTAGCCGCGTGAGGGAGATGTCTGTGCCATAGACTTTGAGAACGCGGTTTTCGACTTCTAACTTGATATTGGTACTTTGATCCGACAATTCTTGTATTGCTTCTGGTCTACGCAGCAAGGCTTTGCAGCGGGCTGTAAGCTCTCTCAGGTGAAAGGGCTTTCTTAGGTAGTCATCAGCGCCACTTTCAAGGCCTGTCTCTAAATCTTCCATGGCAGAACGACCGGTGAGGAAGAGAATGGGGGTGTGTACTCCTGCTGCTCTGGCCTTTTTGCATAGCTCTACCCCTGACATACCGGGCATTTCCCAGTCGAAAATGAGTAGGTCATAGCGAAACTGGGAGAGCATTTGTTCTGCATCTTCGGCGTTGTAGCAGCAGTCTACTTGGTGGTTTTCGCTCTGTGTCAGCCAGCGTTTCGTATTCTCGGCGAGTTCGATGTCGTCATCTACCACTAGGAGTTTTGCCAAGAGTTTGCCCCCGATTGACCTTGTACAATTAAGCTATTATAGGCTGACTATTTGTAAGTACGTAAGTAAGTAAATTGAGAATCTGGCAGAAGACCCTTATCCTCGCTCTCATACCAATTTCGCTTAATGCGTATGGTGTCTTCTTGATGCAGGATGCCATTGGTCGCCTTAACAGCGCCTTACAGCTAGAACAATCTGAAGCCAACGTTTTTCGCTTGCTCAATCGCCTATACGTTTCGCTGATAAGTGCTTCAGGGTTCTTTTCTAGCTATCTTTCGAGTGGTGCCACCGATGGCAAACGCTTAAGGCTTGCCAATGAAACTTTTGCTGCCGCCAAAGATTATTTGAGGCAAGTTCGCGCCCAGACTCCGCACGATCAGTCGGTGCTAGCTCAGAGCTTAGATACTTTGGAGAATCAGAGCATTCCCAGCTTTGAGCGTCTCAAAGATGACTGTTTGAAAATGGATAATCAAGCTTCTGGTGAGAATAAACTGTTTGCTCTTTATCAGCTTAAGCCCCTGGTAAAGCAAGCAAGTCGAATTAACGATATCTATACAGCGGTGATAGAAGAATCAGACAAACAGCGGGAGATTCGCATCGTTGAACAGAGTCAAATAGTTCAACGCATTCGTATCTTGGTGCTCAGTTGTCTGCTTTTCAATATAGCTTTTTCAGCTGTTGCCCTGTTTCTCTTTCGTCGCTCATTGCTTTCGCGTTTGCAAGTCATTCTCACTCGCAGTAAGGCTTTGGCCGAGCTTGAAGATGTCGGGCCAGCACTAAGCGGCGTGGACGAATTTGCCGAGATTGATAACTGTATTGTTGAGGCTCGCAGTGAACTGGTCGCTGCTGAAAAGTTTCGCTCTCAAGTGGTGGCAATGGTGGCTCACGACATGCGCTCACCGCTTACTTCGGCGTTGACCTCGCTTGAGATGATGGAAGAAAAGTTCTTTGGCCCCATTACTCCAGAAGCCGAGAAGAAAGTCGTTTCTATTACAGCCAGTCTCAATCGCCTGGTGTTGTTGATTGATGAATTTCTTGATTTGGATAAACTGCGGCGCAAAGAATTGCAGCTTGAAATATCAGAGTTTGATCTTGCTGATATGGTGGCCGATGTGGTGGCAAGCCTGGAGGCGATGGCTTCTAGTATTGGCATTTCTATTGAGGCTGCAGCTCCGTCATTCACTGTTTCGGCCGATAAGAATAGAATGCGTCAGGTGCTCACTAATTTGCTCTCAAACGCTATTAAGTTTTCTCCCCGAGGCAGCAAAATTGTTGTTTCAGCTAGAGACAATGCGAAATACTGGTCTCTATCTGTAATTGATCAAGGCAAGGGTCTTTCGCCAGAAGCAAAGAAAGAGTTATTTCAACCATATTCGCGCAGTGAAGCTTCAGCTTTAGCTATAAAAGGCTCAGGCCTTGGTCTATTTATTTGTCGTTGGTTTACTGAAGCTCATGGTGGCAAACTTGAAGCTCAAGCAAATTCTGGCTCTCCCGGTACTACATTCTGTATGACCGTTCCACGCTAAAATTATAATGTTGGTTGTTGGTGCGAATTTACCACAATGGCCCTTCGTGAGGCTCTGGTGGCGGTGTGCGCTTAAACATTCCTACCCATTCGTCAACCCAATAGGTGTCGTAAAACAGTAACCAACTTGTTTCTGGCAGTTTCGCTTTGGCTGCTTGCTCGCGCAATATCTCGGCTGCCTCTGGCAAGTCGCTTATGATCATGTCGATGTACGAGGCTTCGCTGCCGACGCCGCCGCCCAGTACACAACCGGCTTTAGCTTTTCTCAGTTCTCTGTCAAGCTTGTCTTCTAGCTCGAAGCGGGTTTCAACATCATGGGCTAGCTCTTGCTCTTGCGACATTTTTAAGTAGGCGAAAACTTCGTCGTGACGAGTAAAGGCCGATGAGTGAAAGAGCATTCTTCTTTCTTTGGCGAAAATTGTTGCCGGGTAGGGGGTGGTGATAACGGGTCTAAGACCCTCTTCCCAGCTACTGCCTTTGAGTGAATAAAAGCCGTCAAGAGTTCTCTCCCAACAGCGCTCGATTGGTAATTCATCGACAAGTTCGACCACTCTCGAGGCTAAGACATTGCGCAAAGAATTGAGTGGATAAAACGGTTGCTGCTCAATATTGCTATCTTTCAGATATTCACTTTCGTCAATGTCGTCACCTTCAGCTTTGGCTTTCACTGTTTCAGTGCTAGCAGCTTTGGTCTTGGCTTTCTCTTTGCGTTTGCTCAATGGCTGGGTCATGACGAAGTTGATCCATAAATCAACCGGTTCTTCTCCTAACACCGTTGTTAAAACCGTGAGAGCGTCGGCGATGTCAGAATCTTTGTTTTCTTTCTTGAAGTGTTTGTCACGCAGGGTGATATCAAAGCATTTTAGAGGAGATTCGTTAATTTGGCCTTCTACCTCTTCCCAGCTGTGCTTCAACATGCTGTGTTCGAAATCGTTAAAGTCGCCAATTAGGGGCTCTTTGAATTGAGTGAAGCGCCAATTAGCAATGTCTGGCGCTCTTTCAATAATTGCTTTAGTAAGTGGACGCAGAGCGTACTCTGACTCGGGCGTGACGGTGAAGACCAGCCGCTTATCCCCGACTTCGAGAATGTCGCGGCTCACTTCCCACATCAAGTCTTCGTGAATGGGTTTGAGATACGCCTCGCACCAGGCAACAGTTTCGTCTGTTTTATCTTCAAAGAAATAGCTTTTCAGGGTCTCGCTATCGGCGGCAAACTGCTTCCAGAAGCGCTCAATTTGCTCGCTGACTCTGGTTTGTTCGTTTATTTCGTCGCTGCTGCCAAACTGGGCCGTATGCCATCTCACAATTTTGTCTCCTGAATAGAGCATAGTCTACCCCCTTGAGGGTCGCTATGCTTTCTATAGAAATGACAATTGTTTCGCTTGTTGGCAACCGCCCCTTTAGGGCTTGCCTGGATTGTTTTTAGAATATTGCCTGTTTTGCCACTATCTGTGGTGTGAGTTCCTGCAAGCTTTCACTTGCCAGCAAAATTAACCTTCTTACCCGGGTAAATTCGCTATTCTGTGCCTAATCTAGCTTACTGAGATAGCGACGGTGGCGCGAAATGAGGATCAATTTTAGACACGGCCCTGGCCTTGCTGGCAGCCTAGTTGTTGGTGCTTTTGCCCCGGCTATTTTCTTTTACGCCACTAGCGGATGTCTGGCTCAATCTGAGCAGCCCCAGCATTCACAAAAGGCCTTGTCTTCTGCAAATTTGCTTGGCAGTGCCATGGTAGAACCAAGTGGCGAACCGCAACCTCTTTCTGAGCCAAATAAAGCTCCAGCAACTCGGCCGTCTGGTGTGGAACCAAGATCCAGGGCCCCCAGTTTGAACCCCATTCGCTGGCTGTTTGGACCCGTAATTAAGCTCGAGGAGCAGACCGTAAGGCTGCAGGAGCAAATCATTGCCTTGACCGGACCTCTGGCGGCTGTAAAGCCTCTCATTGTTGGTTTGCATGGGCAGGTCGAGTCTACTCAAAAGCGTCTCAATGAAGTGAATACTCATTTAGATGCCGTGCACGGGCAGCTTGATTCGCTCTCGTCAAAAATGACCACTATCGACAAAAGCATTGAAGCGACAAATCGGCACATGAAGAGTGTGGAGGAACCTTTGCGCTCGGTGCAGGCCCGTATGGCCAGTGTGGAGAAGTCAATTAATGGTACTTATGATTCTCTAGCCGGAATCCGGAGTGACATTGGCGATATGCAAGACGATATCGCTGAGATTAAGGGCCCAATCATGCGCATTCAGCAACCGCTTGAGGCGATCGCTTCACCAGTGAAGAATCTCGATAAGCAGCTTGTTGGCTTGCATAGCCAGCTTGTTGGTGCCCACACAGAACTTCAGGGTGTGCACAGTGAGTTGGGGGCGATACGCGGCCCGCTCGGCAATATGGAGCACCCGATCACCAATTTAGATGGAGAGTTGGGTGGTTTGCACCAGGAAATTGCAGAGCTGAGACGTCTGCTTAGTCTGGTTCTCACTGCAATTTTCTGTTCGGCCATTTTAATTGCACTAGGTACGCCTATTGCCGGCATTTTGATTTGGAAGAATAAACATAGGTTTATGCCATCGCCGCGCACTGAGTAGATTGAGAGCAGCGTCATTCGTGCAGGCAAGTGCTGAGGCGACACTCTTGTTGAGCGGTGTGTACTTTGTTTGCCTACTCTAGTTTTTTTTCGATCTTGACTGCTTCGGGATTGGTCCCTGTTCGCGGAAGAAGATCTAGCTCCGTGTCTATGCGCAGGCGAAAGCTACTAAGCACCTCATTATCGATTTTTCCGTCGCGAGAAAGTCTCAACAAACAATCCTTTTGGGATTGGAGTAATTCTCTTTCTGTTTGGATGCGCTCTAGTTCCTTCAACTCTCCGCCGGAATGAAGCTGTTCGACCATTTGTCTGATTTCATGTTTTCGGTGTTCTAGTTGTTCTCGTTTCGCTGCATATTCTATCTTGGAGATTTTCCCTTGCCTTTGCCGTTCCTTTAGCTTTTGTAGTTCAGTATCCATTCCGGCAAGTTCTTTCTTTAGGGCCGAACTCTTTTCATTTATTCCACCCATCAGTTTGAGCAATCTGACTAGTGTTCCCATGCTTCCGCCTTGTATCAGAAGAGTGAACAGAGCGACACCGAATATGGTGATAACTAACGGCTCCCTAAGGGGGAAGCTATCAGGCAGGCTTAGAGCCATAGCCATGCAGAGCGAGCCTCTTAATCCGCCCCAGACAAGCAAATGCCGCCATTTATACGGGATATTCTGACTCTTTGTTGAGACAAATGGTGCCAATCCGTAAATCGCAATCGCTCGAGCGCACAAAATTGCTACAATCGCAGCACCGATCAGCGGACAATACTTGATTAATAAGTCAAGATTTATTTGCAGACCAATTAATAGAAACAACAGCGATTCAGCAATGAATGCAGTGTATTCCCAAAATGCGTTAACCGACAATCGAGTGGCCGCGGACATTCCAGTTTTGCTGCCATAATTACCCGCAATAATACCGGCTACAAGTACGGCCATAATTGGAGATACGTGTAGTTGTTCGGCAACAAGATACGATCCATAGGCGATAAGCACTGTAAGAGTGGTTTCTAAGAGATGATCGTCGAAATATCGCACCAACTTGGAAGCGCCATATCCGAAAAACGCACCAACTAAAGTGCCACCAATGGTGACTTTTAGGAACTCAACGGCAAGAGTACTCGCTGAGATTGTTGCTCCGGAGACAGCTGCTGCAAGTAGTAGTTTAAAGAGTACAACAGCCGTCCCATCGTTCAGCAGGCTTTCCCCTTCGAGGATCGTGGTAAGCCGTTTCTCAACACCCACTTTCTTAAAAAGAGCAATGACGGAGATGGGATCAGTAGCCGAGACCATCGCACCAAACAAAAGACCAACGCTAAGCTCGAAGCAGCCAAAGGACTTGAGAATATATCCAATTACAACTGTGGAAATCACTACCCCAACTGTGGCGAAGGCGATGACGGGCTTCGCACAATTTTTAAGATCAGACAAGCGTAAATTCCATGACGCTTCAAATAATAAGGCAGGCAGGAAGACCAGTAGAATCAGGTCTGGCGTCATGGCAACCGCTGGCAGTATCCTGAAGACACCCATGACTAGCCCGACTACAACAAGGGCAATAGAATATGGGATGCGAATCCAGCGAACGGCAATAGCTACCCCTGCCGCCACAAGGATTAGCGTCATCAAGAAATGAATGTTAAGGGAAGCAGGGTTCATTTAGGCGTCCTAATTCATGACGCGAAAAATGGTTTGCAATTTCTAGACGAAAGCAAAGATCGCATTTCGAGCCGAAGTAATGGCAAGGTTGACTTCTTGACACTACCACTGTCAAGTTTACTTACTTGCTCCGTCTTTAAAGGGTCACTAATTATGCCGTGTGTATGTGTCTTGATTCCAAGATTAAATAGCACCGAGAAACTGATTTCTAACGCGAGCTGCTTTACAACTCGAAATTTGGGGTATTGAGTCTCTTAGGAGCTAAGAATTAGTCCGAGTTTCCTTCTGCCGTGGCTTTAATCGGCCGGGACGTCGCTACTTCCAGTGATGTTGTTCACCTTACCAACAACTAGATAGATAGGAAACGGCTTTCGAGACCTGTTTCGAGCGCAAACTATTGCCTGTTCACTCCAGTCAATGGTGCTGCTTTGCGCGGCTCTCATTTGTGGTCACCATAAACTATTTCCCTAGCGGTGGCTGATCGCCAAAATGCAAGGTTAAGTTGGATTTTTCAAAGCGATGATGGGCGAGATTAGACGCTATTCTAGCTATTCTAGTTGGTGCTTAGTCAGTCAAGCCAGCTGACGCGGTTCGAGCAGTGCGGTCAGATCGCTTCATCAGCCAGAGGAACTTGAGCGGCAAGCGTGCGAGACTGAACTCTTATGCGCACTCTTCTTTTGGAAATAACGCCTAGCCGATCTCGTCGTACGATTTGGACTATACGAATTGTGCCACTGTATACAGTGGCACAATTCGTTTCTGTAGCTTTATTTTGAGTTGGGAGCTCCTTTCTTTTAGCTTTCAAAAAGTTTCCTTTCGACGACGGTTGAAGGTTTGATGAAAGCTTTGAATCGCTGTGCCCGTGGGGATTTTAGTTGACAAGTGCGCGTCTCGATGTTAGCTTAGATTTCCGGATCAACAGAGACAAGTCGGCAACAGCAAATAGTAACTGCGTTTCGAATCTTTCACGAGTCTTGCAACCATATTCTGCATAAATCTAATTCCCTGAAGTCTACTTTTAGGCTCAGTGACCTGCTGTTGCTTTGTTCTAGAGTTCTTTCGGTCAGGTCCTAATAAGGTGTAAAACCATGTTTTCCAAATCACTAATTACCAGGCTTGCTCTAATCGTCACTGTATCTTCTTCGGCCGCATTCACCGCTGCACCAGCGCTAGCCCAAGATGCCTTTGGCTCCGGTGGTCAGTTTGCGCAGAATTCACTGGGCGCGACCGGAACACAATCGCGCTTAAACTACACTACGGGCTCACAAACTCAGCATCTATTTGATGGAAGTTCACCAACTCTGCAAGGTGCTACGAATGGCACAATCGCTGCCCAAGGTGTCGAAGCAACAGTTGTACAGGGGGTGAACACTGCAGGTACTGTTCGGGTTAACAACCTCGCCAATATGGAAGCGCTTCTCAACATCATTGCTAACGGCATGGAGATTCTCGGCATCGCCTGGGGCGGCCCAACTATGATCTGGGGCTTTATGCACATGGCGGCTGGCTCACAGCAGGCCATGAAAAAAGTATTGTTTGGTGCAGCAGGAGTAACAGGTGGACTTGCTACGCCCGGTTGTATCAACTGGCTGGTGGCTTCTGCTAGAGACGCGGCCTTGTTTAATTGATTCCCCGCCTCTTCCGATGGTTTAAGCTAAGCGCATCTTGACAGGCCTATTGGCTGCTGCTATTCTGGGCAAAGTCGTTTTCAAGCGGCGGTAATTACTGCTAACAAATACATTGAGAGTGTCCCATGTTTTCAGAACGAGAGATTTTTGAAGCCTAAGTAACCTGCAGCAGCATGGTTCTTCGGTTTCAATTGTGTTTCTCTCTTCTTATTCTTTGGACAACAATTATGTATTGCATACGTTTTGATTTTAAGACACTAACTAACGTTTTTCGAGAGAGAAGCGCCAGTTCATCATTGAACGGTCTTTGGCGCTGTCTTCTAGTAGTTAGGAAACCTGGTTTTCGCCCAGGGAACGCGGGTGCGAATCCCGTCAGCGCTTCCATCTTTGACGCTGAATAAAAATCATTTGCAATCATATCGGAGTATTTCTCATGGCTGATCGTGTTGGCATTCACCCTGCGCGTTTATATAGTTTCGACCAGTTAATTGACGGACTGAAAGAAGCACACGCAAGAAAGTTGGTGGTGGAAAGCTCAAACAAAGACGGCCTTTTGCTCTACGTCTATTCCTCCAAGTGTGTTTACGATCAACTTTGGAATGACTTCACTCTTCTTGCCCGGGGACTTATTCTAGATCCGCAGGTTCGCAAAGTGGTGGCAACCCCTTTTCCTAAATTCTTCAATTTAGGTGAAGCTGGTGGTGTATGGCCGACCGGTGCCTTTGATACTTTCGGAAAAGTTGATGGCAGTCTTATTGTCATTTTTCATCATAGTGGACGGTGGCAATGTGCCACCAAAGGCGCATTCTATTCAGATCAAGCACTTTGGGCGACGGCCAGATTGAACGAAGTTGACCAGTCACTACTTTTGCCCGGCACTACTTATCTGGTAGAAGCGGTTTATCCAGAAAATCGAATAGTTGTGCAGTATGAACAGGCTGCTTTTGTTCTACTCTCCGCCTATGACGAAGCTGGAGGAGAGCTCAACTATGATGCTCTGCAAGATTTGGCCGACCGTATTGGTTGGCAAATTGCCCGTCGTTATCACTACGATTCTCTTCATGCTCTGGCTGATTCGGCAAGGGTTCTTTCTCGCGACCAGGAAGGCTTTGTTGTGGGCTTTCTTGATGGTTCAAGGTTGAAGATAAAGGGCGATGAATATCTTCGCCTGCATGCTCTTTTGTCGAAGGTCACACCGTTGGCTATCTGGGAAAAACTAGCGGCGGGCGATGATCTTGATGCCATGCGCAGAGATTTGCCAGAAGAATTCTGGTCTGATTTCGATCAAATACGTTCGCAGTTGGAAAATAATCTCGCTCAGTTGATCGATCGAGTCACTATATTCGCGCGCTCTGTCGATGGTCTTTCTGATAAAGAATTGGGCCTAAGGCTTGGTGAACTCGAAAGTGATAT
>JAUPUU010000107.1 GCA_030917395.1 Cyanobacteriota bacterium erpe_2018_sw_21hr_WHONDRS-SW48-000092_B_bin.40 | reverse complement strand
GACGATAAGACCGATCTGACCCCGCCGCAAATTCCACCTTCGGCCACCGGAGATGACTCAGGTGTGATTGTTGGAGTGCCAGAAGAGTCAGAAAATAGAGACGAGCCAAAGCCTGATTTCAAGCCGAAATACGCTTAGATTCAAGAGCTTGTATTGAACCTAGAGAGACCGCTCCATAAGGGCGGTCTTTTTAGTATTACCAGTGGTGCGCTCAGGGTGACCCTATAGGGAAGCTTTGGATTCTTATAGTTAGATGGGGATTTTTAAGTCACATAGTTCCCTCAAGCAAGGGGCGAGCTAATCAAGTTAGGCCGGAGACAACAGAAGA
This sequence comes from Cyanobacteriota bacterium erpe_2018_sw_21hr_WHONDRS-SW48-000092_B_bin.40, assembly GCA_030917395.1. GTDB lineage: Bacteria > Cyanobacteriota > Vampirovibrionia > Obscuribacterales > Obscuribacteraceae. The sequence goes on along the minus strand of JAUPUU010000107.1, from coordinate 16,733 downwards.
GAGCCGGACGCCCTTGGGTAGTGCCAGCGGATAATTATCTGACTAAGTCGGGAATAATAAGGGCCTGAGTGCGTGCGAGGCTGGACGATAGTGGAAGGCGAACCGAGAGACCATGACCGCCTATTGAAAGTGCCAGATAGCAAGGCTTTGACTTCTTCAGACGCCGACGTGATAGCTAATCCAAGTGCTCAGGATACACGGTTGGCCGAAGTAGAGCGCACGAACCAGAGCAGCGGATCGATTGCAGAGCTGAAGTTCAGGAGCCAAGGGCTAACCCGTGAGCAGATTGCCGCTCGGATGGAAGAACAGGAAGAGAGCGTCAGTATTGACTATGGAAATGGTCAAAAGGCTTCAAGAAAGTCTGGATTGACTGAAAAAGACTTAGTAAATAGAAATGGAACCCCGTACTCTGTCTATTCGCTAGAAGCTTCACAGGCAACAATTAAACTCGATCCAATATCGCCAGTGCTTATGGAGGGTACCTATCAGGAGTCCGTTAAGCTAAATGTCCAGGTAACAAATGTGCCTGAAGTCTCAGTAGGAGTCAGGCCAGAAGACTTGCTAGGCTTCACTAGTACCGTATTGGACGCAGGAGCTAAAGCGGTCAGACCGGTCGAAGGCCATCTAGCAAAACCGAACGCTATTAATAATGACCTGTGGAATCTTCCGGGAGGAGCTGCCAAAGCCATATGGCACTTTGCTCAGAGTCCAGAGCAACTTAATAAAGACACAGCAGTAGTCACTAACAAAGTGATAGAAACAATTGACAAGCCAATGATGCCCCAACAGAGAGCGGTAGCGGCTGGCTCATTGTTGCCGATGTTCTTCTTTGAAGGCGGGCCGTCACCCATAGAAAGCAAAGCCGCGCAACAGATGAAGCTTGACCAAATGACTGCTCATCAGCTCAAGGAGCTAGGTATAGAGCGAGCAGAGTTGCGCATGCCGGAGGTGCCACCAAATCTAAGGCATCTGGAATTGACAAAAGCTGAGCCAGAGCTAATTGATGCTATGCGATCAAAGGGCCGTGAACTCAAAATTATTGAACCCGGTACAGCGGACCGTGGACGCCTAGATGGGCTGGGAAAAGAAGCTGCTGTGCTAATTTCCACTGATATGCCAGATTTGATTCAGCTGAAAGTCGGTGCGCCTAAAATTGCTGCATTGGAGGAGTTTTTGCATGGTACTCAGTTCCGGAATCCCTCCCTATCTGAGCTTCCTATCGCCATTCGGGAAGTCCACGTAAAAGACTTTATGATTAGGCATCAGAAAATGTTGGGCTTGAGTGAGAATGATTTGTCAGTCTTGAGAGTATTGATGCAAGATGAGATAGAAACAGCATACAAACAGGGATGGACTTGGAAGAGATGAGCGAACTCGGTTTTAAGTACTTTTTAAAGGTAGTTGACCTCTATGCGATTAAGGGGCGCTTGGTTGCTGTAAGCGATATCACCGATCCCGGCGACTATAAGCCAGGCGAAGTGGTAGAGCTGCATCGCCCTGACGGAAGTATTTTTACAGCACAAAGTTTTGCTGTGTTGTTTGAGGAACCAGCTGATAAGCCATTTGCAATGTTCTTCACTAATTTAACGGCCATGGATATTCCGCTAGGAACAGAAATTTGGCTGCCAAAAGAGCGTCCTGTCAGAAAGCCCTCCAGGCACTATGAGCGCGTATTGAGGTCAGAGAATTGCTGAGCTGAAAGTTTGTTCTTCTCTTGCTGTTGACGACCCGATAGCTCTACGTTAAACAACTTGTTGTCGAGAGTTGTATGGATAATTCGCCCTTGTAAGTTGCACAGACTTAGTAAGTCTGCGTCACATAGTTCATTCGATTGCAATTTTGTATGCTGCAATAGGGCGTTGGCGGTGGTTACTGAGGGCTTCCAGACAGCAATATCTTGGGAATCTTTCTTTGATAGTGGGCTAGTCGGTGATATTTCGACCTGAAGATTTTGCGGCAGCCATGTGGTGCCAGATTCTGGAACTGCGTGGGTCTTATAGTGAATATCTAAAACTGATGGTGGTGCGTACGAAAGCGTTGACATTTCATCCCTGGACATTAGCCAAAAACAGTCGCCGATGCTGCCCTCGATAGAGAGTGCGCTAGTAGAACCGTCTGCGAGTTTGTATCTGTAACATGTCCGGCCTAAATCTGTCACACGGAAGATATTGTTTGTAATGTCTGATTGTTTGATGGAGCGCAGCTTTTCGATAAGTTAGCGGTATTCTCTCATTTCTTCTGCAGAAGCCTGCCACGTGATAATTCCCGATTTACTTTTTTCGCTCTCTGCCACAGCTAAACCATCTTCAAATAGTAAAAATTCCAGATATGGTCCGCCGCCCATGCCTGAGTAGGTTACAGATATGAGTAGAGGTCCTCGTGATTTCATTGAAATGGGGCAGTAAGTCCACCTCACGTCTGGGGAAATGCCTGCTTGTGCTAAGGCGCAAGAGTGACCTACTGATCTCGTCAGCTCGGAGAACTGTCTTTGTTTAGGCCTGCATAGGTGTCTTAAAGCCTCTTTCAACTCTGGAGACGCAGGAAAGGCAATTAGCAGCGTGGCTAGTACCAGTATCAAGTTCCGTGTCCTTAGCTTCATTTGTTAGCCCCGCAAGTTAACGGGATGTGGGCCGTGCATGAAAGCAGGCAAGCCTATGAGCGCATTTGAAGGTGCCGCAATTTTATGCTACAGCAATTACAAGATTCCCGTTGAAATGCAGTAGGACGTTTTGGCGTATCGTAGAAAGGTATAGTAGATTAATGAGGGTCAAGTCGCTGACTAGCTGAAACTTTAAGCGCATGCGCTAGTCTAGAATGTAGTGGCCGCTTTGGGATTGACGCAAGATGCCAACCATCAGCAAGTTTTACGGGATTCTGATCAGGATGTTTTTCAATGATCATGCGCCACCACACTTCCATGCTGAGTATGGTGAGTTCAAGGCGGTAGTAAACATTCAAGAGCTTACAATCATGGAAGGTAGCTTGCCTCGCCGGGCGCAACAACTGGTTTTAGATTGGGCCGAACTTCATCAGCAAGAATTGCTAGAAGATTGGCACTTGTGTATGGCAAAAGAGCAGCCGAGACCTATTGCTCCATTACAGTAAGGGGCGAGATATGAAATGGGATGTAGTTGAAGTCAAAGTAGAGGCGCCGCTTTCTCTACAAGTGCGGTTTTCCGACGGTACTGAGGGAAGGGTACGTTTTGAAGTGAGTTACCTAACTGGCGTATTTCAAGCCCTTAAGGAGCATGCGGTATTCGCGCAGGTTCATGTTGATGGTGGTGCAGTTGCTTGGCCTGGGGAATTAGACCTAGCGCCAGATGCAATGTACGAAGAAATTAAGAGACATGGTGAGTGGGTGTTGCGCTAGTTGGTCACGCTCCCTTCAAAGGAGTCCTGAGAATCGAAACCGCACTTTGCCTGCAACAAGACGATTGTCATGGCCCAGGCAATGGGCTTGTTTTTGTAAATTAGGTGATTTTGTGTGCGTCCAAATCGAGTCTGAATGACTTCCTGAGCAGTTCTTAAGGTACTAAATATTAGGCCAAGCTTAAGAGATCTGGGGCTTCGCAGTATTACTTAATGGTTCGTGATAAATTTGATGCTAAGCAAAAGCGGCCTTGGCCGCCTGGCATCCATACATCCATTTATCTGGGAGGGTCTGCTGTGGCCGTCGTCCATGAAAAAGAACTACTTTGCAAGAAATTTCTGTCAAAAACTCAGAAGCTTTTAATTGATGGTAAATGGGTTGATGCCAAGTCTGGCAAAACCTTTGAAACCATCAACCCAGCTACTGAAGAAGTGCTCTGCCGCGTGGCTGAGGGCTCTAAAGAAGACGTCGATTTGGCTGTAAAAGCTGCTCGTCGCGCTTTCGAGTCTGGTCCATGGAAAACAATGAGCACTGCTCAACGCGCTAAGCTCCTTCTCAATCTAGCTGACTTGATTGAGAAAAATGCCGATGAATTGGCTCAGCTTGAGACTCTTGATAATGGTAAGCCAATCAAAGAATCTCGCTATGTTGATGTGCCACAAACAGTTGAAACTTTCCGCTATTACGCTGGTTGGGCTACTAAGCTTGAAGGCGAGACCATCAATGCTAATAGCAACTTCTTCACTTACACTCTGCGTGAGCCAGTCGGTGTAGTTGGTCAGATCATTCCATGGAACTTCCCCATGTTGATGATGGCATGGAAATGGGGCCCAGCCCTAGCTTGCGGTAACACCGTTATTCTTAAACCAGCTGAGCAAACTCCTTTGACAGCATTGCGCATTGGCGAACTAGCTATGGAAGCTGGTTTCCCTGATGGCGTAATCAATATTGTTACTGGTTTTGGCGGTGATGGTGCTGGTGAGGCTATTTCTCGCCACATGGACATCGATAAAGTTGCCTTCACTGGCGAAGACAAGACCGGCAAACTAATTCTTCAAGCTTCCACTGGCAACCTCAAGCGTGTATCGCTCGAACTTGGCGGTAAGGCCCCAAACATCGTCTTTGCTGACGCCGATATTGATGCTGCTGTTAAGGGTGCCATCACTGGTATCTTCTTCAACCAAGGTCAAGTTTGCTGCGCTGGTTCGAGATTGTTCCTTGAAGAAAGCATTCATGATGAGTTCATGACCAAGCTCAAAGAGCGCGTTGCTAAAATGCGCCAGGGTGATGGTTCTGACGAGAAGACCCATATCGGTCCTCAAGTAAGCAAAGAGCAGCAAGAGCGCGTTCTTAACTACATTGAGATCGCTAAGGGTGAAGGCGCTACCGTTGCTTGCGGCGGTCAGTCACCAGCCGATATGAAGAAGGGCTTCTTTGTTCAACCGACTGTGTTGACCGGCGTTAATAACACCATGCGCATTGCCCAAGAAGAAGTGTTCGGTCCAGTATTGGCCGTCATTCCATTCAAGAGCATGGATGAAGTTGCTGAGCAAGCCAATGCCACCACATTTGGTTTGTCTGGCGCTGTCTGGACTCGTGATATCAAGAAAGCCCACAAATTTGCTTCGCTAATTAAGGCTGGGACAATCTGGGTTAACTGCTACAACGTCTTTGATCCAGCCGTACCATTCGGCGGATACAAGATGAGTGGTTATGGTCGTGAACTCGGTAAACATTCAATCGAGCTTTACACCAATATCAAGTCGGTTTGGGTCAACATGATGGATTAGTGCTCCTGCGGAGCGCATTGAGAAAGGCCGGTGAATAACCGGCCTTTCTTCTGTCTAAAGCTATAGAAAGAACGAAAGAAAAGTATTGGAGGGTTCATGAAAGTATTTCTTACCGGCGCCAGTGGTTATGTCGGCTCACGCATCGGCAGGCTACTAACTAATGCTGGTTACTCAGTGAACGGTTTGGCTCGCAACGACATTGCCGCTCAGAAGTTGCTCAAGGCTGGTATTGAACCTGTCTCTGGCAATCTAAATGAGCCTGAACGCTTGGCTCGTCTGGCCAGCAGCGCTGATGCCATCATCCATACTGCTTTCATTCATAATTTTGGTCAGTATTCCGGTTCAATTGAAACCGAATGCAATCTCATGCATGCCCTTGGTAATGCCTTGGCCGGAAGCAACAAGCCACTGCTCGTTACTTCAGCTACTGGTGTCGTTGGCGACACTGGTGTCAATATTGCCACTGAAGAAACAGTACCTGACTTGAGTCATCCCCTCTCAATGCGATACAGAGCCGAGCAGGCCGCTCTAGCCACCGCAAATAACGGCATCAAAACTATTGTTTTGCGTTTGCCAATTCTTGTTTATGGCCACGCGGGCAGCACCTTCATTCCTATGATGATGGAGAGTGGTCAGAAGCGCAGAATGGCTGCTTATATTGAGTCTGGTGAGAATGCTTTGTGTGCCGCTCACGTTGATGATGTGGTGGCAGGATACATGCTGGCTTTAGAAAAAGGCGAAGCTGGTGATATCTTCCAGCTTAGCGCTGAGTCTGAAATACCAGTTAAGTCTATTGCTGAAGCTGTCGGCCGTACTCTTAAAGTGCCGGCGCAAAGTATTTCGGCGGCTGAGGCCAATGAAGTGTTTGGCGATGTGGTCTCAATGTTCTTTGCCATGAATAATCGCGCCTCGGGCGAAAAAGCCATGCAAAAACTAGGCTGGGCACCACAAGAAGGCCGTACTTTGTTGACTGATATTGAGCAAGGTTCTTATGCCACAGCCTTTGCTTTGAGTGGCCGCTAATTTAGCGCTTGTAAAACTTAGCTGGTTGTAGTTGTCTGCTGCAGAAGCTCACGCTCAATTTCACTTAGAGCGCGCTTCAAGTGTTGCCGCAATTCAACCAGGTGTTTTTTCAAGGCCTGATTTGCTTGTTTATCGCAAGCTCCTTCAATTGCTTCACAGTCGTCAACTAAGCTCTGGGCTGAGATTGTCGCGCAGGCGCGTTTGAAGGTATGTACCTTGGCTTTGAGAAGGTTCAAATTGGACTGTTCCGCCAGGCTATTAATTTCGCTCATATCTTTATGGCAGCGGGTTCTAAAATGGAGTAGTGTTTGCTCAATTTCTCTTCCGTCCAATTGATTACGTAATTTCTTCAAATCAATCACTGAACCCCATGAAACATTGCGACCGCTTGGTTCTTTTTGTTGCTCATTGGTAGTAGAGGTAGATGTAGATTCTTGGCTAGGCACAATAGTGATTTTGACGTCGCTAACTCCAAGCCAGCGGGCCACAAGTTTGCTCATTGCTGTAGGGTCAATTGGTTTGCTCAAGTAGTCATCCATGCCGCGGTCAAGACACTCTTCGCGGCTGCCAGTGACAGCATTGGCGGTAACGGCTATGACAGGCACGTTTAGTCCGCGCCTTTGCTGAATCTCTTTGATGATTTTGCACGCTTCAAAACCATCGAGCCCGGGCATCTGGCAATCGAGAAAAACCATGTCATATCTTTTCTTGTTAAAGGCACTAACCGCCTCAATACCATCGGCAGTAACATCAACTATGAAGCCGAGATCTTGCAAGAACAATAAAGCAACTTGCTGATTGATTTTGTTATCATCGGCCACCAGTGCTCTTCTTATGATGCCCGATTGAGCTTTAGCTTGAGTTAGTGGTTCTGTGGAACCACCGCTAATTTCATTTTTAGTTTGCTCTTTAACTGATGGTACTTCCAATGTCTGGGTGTAGCTTTTGCGCTCTTTCGGCTTCCAGCCAGAGAGATGTTCCAGGCATGATGCTACTTGCTTTCGCCGCAGGGGAATGGGGAGATGACTCGTTCTGGGCGCAACCAGGGTACTGCGCGCCTGGCTGAGAGATTCTGTGGTGCCAATTTCAATGACACTAACAAGGCCAAATACTTTTGAGCGTTTGAAGGCTTCTAAGAATTGCTCACATTGCTTTCTGTAGCGAATGGTATCAAGGCAAATGGCTTGAATTTTTTCGCTTGATTGCCTTGATTCTTCTAAAAGCTCTATGGCCTGGGCGTATTCTGAAGTTGATTGGGCATTGATGCCGAGGGCACAGAGATGCGAGCAAATAGCCGATTGATTGTTCTGGCCTGGCTCCAAAGTGAGAACTTTGATTTGACCGTAGCTGCTTTCCCAGGCCCTCGCTGTCCAGTCGCTGGCATCGCCACTGGTTATTAGAGGCAGAGCAAAACTAAAGGTTGAGCCCTGGTTTTCTTCGCTATCAACCATCAGTGTTCCGCCCATCAAATCAACCAGGTGTTTCGATATGCTCAGGCCTAAACCGGTGCCTCCAGTGCTGCGATAGGCCGCGCCTTCTTCCTGCATGAATGGCTCAAAGAGACGTTTTTGAAAGGCTTTTGAAATACCAATACCACTGTCTATGACTGAAAAGCGTAATTGATTGCGACCGTTGCTGGCTTTGTAAACATCGACTTTGAGAATAATTTGTCCCTGGTCTGTGAATTTAATGGCATTGCCGCAGAGATTGAGGAGCACCTGCCTCAGTCTTAGTGGATCGCCAAAGACTGTATCGGGAATGGCTCGATCTACTGTGGCTAGCAAAAGTAGGTTTTTGGCTGCTGCTTGAGGCACTAATATTTCAGCCACGCCTTCAACCACAGAAAGTGGGTTGAACTGAGTGCTCGATAGTTCCATTTTGCCCGCTTCTATTTTTGAGAAGTCGAGAATGTCATTGATAATGGTAAGAAGCGATGCCCCAGCTTCGCGAATAGTGCTGACGTGCTCTTTCGATTTGGGGCTAAGATCGCCTCGTAGCAGTACTTCGACCATGCCCAGTATGCCGTTCAGTGGTGTTCTCAGCTCATGGCTGACATTGGCTACAAATTCTGATTTGATTTTGAGAGCAGACTGGGCCTGATCTCTTGCCATTTTAAGCTGAGTGACTAAGCGGCGATGGGTGTCTATATCGGTGCAAGAGCCGCACCAGCTCAAGGTGGCGCCGCTCTCGTCTTTAATTGGTAAACTGCGAACGAGAAACCAGCGGTACTCGCCGTCAAAGCGCTTCATTCGCATTTCAATTTCAAAGTCGCGAAAATCGGTGACACAGCTTTGCCATGTTGATACAACCTGTTCTCGTTCTTCCGGATGCACTAGGGTGAGCCAGTCTAGCTGTGAGAGGTCGCTACTCGTCAGGCCGCAATAGTGCAAAAATTGAGCATTGAAATATTTGGCATGACCTTGTTTGTCTGCAGTCCAAATTAGCTCGGGTGAGGCTTCGCACATGGTGCGAAAGAGTAGTTCGCTCTCCGCCGTCTGTTGCTTTGCTTCCTCTGTTTCAGCATTAACCAGCGAGATTTCTCTGAGGCGATTGGCCAACTCATCTTTGGTTGTGCGTTGGTCTTGTGTTTCAACTGAACAGCCGAACCATTTGACTATTTTGCCGCTACTGTTGAGGCGGGCAACACTCCTGACCAAATGCCATCTTGGTACGCCATCTTTGCGCAGCAGGCGATACTCGCATTCAAATGGTTTTCCTGTGGAAATTGAGTCTTGCCAGCGGCTGCGTAGCAGTTCAATGTCTTCGCTTAAGACATGGGTGAGCCAGCCGTCGCCCAAGCTTTCTGCTTCGCTGGAGCCACTCCACTCGTACCAGCGTTTGTTAATGTAATCTATTTGGCCATCGGCCGAGGCTGTCCAGATGAAGCCTGGCAGTAGGTCAGAGAGATCTTTGAATAATTCTAGTTGCTGCGAGACGTCATCTTTTAAGCTTTGCTGCTGCTCAAGTATTGTCTGTAATGCAGCGAAAGTGCGATCTAGGCTAGGCTCTGCTGCTTTGCCTTGCTGCAGCTTGGCCAGAGCCTCAAATAGCGCTCTTTGAAATTCATCGCTGTCTTGAGGTGAATCCTGGGCCATAGCAGCACCGCTCGCAGAATGGTACTGGTCAATTGACATTGGGCATGCCAAATGTCAGGAGCCAGTATATCTTTATTCCACTTTATGAGACTGCTAATCTTTATGTTGGGGTCGCTTTGCTTTGATTGGCGGTATTTTTACGGTTTGGCTAGAATAGCAAATAGCAAAAAAAGAGATGTATTTGACTTACCAAAGACTGGGTTGAGGACGCGTGAATATTGTCAGATCATGCAAGGATGGGCTTTCTGCTGCTGCCTGTGGAATACTTGCTGTCACTTCATCGCTAATTTTGTTGCCATCGGCGTCGGCCGCTCAATATAAAATCAGTGAAATTAAAAATTGGCACGATGTCATTTCTGACAAAGATCTTTCAACTAAACGAACATTGGTTGGTAGCTTTGCTCTTGAGAATGGCAATAAATGTAGCTTAATAGTTGTGCCACCGCGGCTTCGAGTTGGTCCGGCTCTGGCTTCCGTTGTTAGCGGTAAAGGTAAAACCGCTCCGACTTCTAAAGTCGTTCAAGATGAGAAGGCCTTGTTTGGCGTAAACGGTGGCTATTTTAATTTGAGCAACGGCGAGAGCACTAGCTATGTAGTTCTAAAAGGTACGGTTTGTGCCGATCCGACCAAGAACCTGGCCTTAACTGAAAATCCTAAACTAAAGCCTTTTCTCTCCCAGATTTATAACCGCTCTGAAATTCGTTTCTTAAAAGCCAAAGACAAATTGCCATCTGTTCAAATTGCTACACATAACGATCCTTTGCCTCCAGGACGAGTGCTAGATTCTTCCCTCCAGGGTGGTCCTAGACTTTTGCCTGAGCTAACTGCTGAGCAAGAAGCCTTTGTCAGAACTGAAGCTGACGGTAAACAGGTTGACTCAATTGGAGTTGCCCGCACTGCTGCTCGCACGGCGGTGGGCTTAACTAAGGACGGATATCTATTAATAGTGGCTGTGGCTGGAAAGGGTCAGGATGAGTTTTCTTCTGGGCTGACCCTGGTCGATTTAGCCAATTTATTGAAGAATCTAGGTGCTGTGGAGGCCGTTAACCTTGATGGCGGCACCTCTACAACCATGATTCAGCGCTCAACCAAAGATAAATCGCAATGCCTAATGCTGGTTGGCCGCACCCCCGAGACCAGAGTGCGGTCAGCCCTATTAGTGTTTGAATAGTTGATAGTTAGACGCGGCCGCGCTTGCGCATTTTGGCCATTTCGGCGGCCTTGAGGCGAACCATGGCGCGAGATAGAGCCATTTCGGTGAGGTAAGAGTCGAGCTTGTCTGTTTTCTGAGTTTTTTCAGCTTCGTGCTTAGCTTTGGCTTGGCTGGCACGAGCTTCGTCGATTTCAACGTCGAGCTCGGCCACATCGGAGAGAATCTCAACTTCTGAATTGTTGACGTTCATAATGCCGCCAATCACGGCAGCAGTTTCTTCTTCGCCCTTAATTTTAAAGCGCAATACATCAATAGCCAGAGTGGTAACGATTGGCTCGTGACCAGGCAGAATGGTGAGCTCGCCATCATTGGCCACAGCAGTTACCTGGTCAACGGCGCTGTTAAAGACAACTCTTTCTGGTGTAATGATTTTGAGATTCAGTGTAGCCATTTCATTATTTCTCTATCGGTGAAGTAACAAGTGATTATTTAGGCGTCTTTTTTGTCGCTGGTTTCTTGCTTAGCGCATTCTTGTCTAGTTTCTTTTGTCCAGCGCCGTGGGCGTGACCACCATGGGGCAGGATTTTATCGATCAAGCCGTATTCCAGGGCTTCTTTGGTTGATAGGTAGTGATCCCGTTCAATGTCTTTGGCAATTCTTGCTTTGTCTTGGCCGGAACAGCGGTGCAGAAGCTCAATTTGAGCTTCGCGGAAGCGCCGGCCTTGACTGGCTTGAATCTCTAAATTGGTGATATCGCCTTCTGCTTCCCACAAAGTCTGGTGGAACATGAGAGTGGAAAACTCGTAAGCTGACCGCTCTCCTGTTCCTGATGCCAGAATTTCGCAAGCACCAGAGAGCGCGTGCCCTAAACAAATCGTATTCACTGGTGCTTCGATGGAATGCATAACGGCAATGATGCCATCGGCGTTATAGCCGTTTCCACCGGCAGAGTTGATGTACATATTGATTGGTTTTTTGGGATCGCGCTCATTAAACCGCAGCAGCTTCTTAATCGTAGGCAGCGCTATTTCGTTTTCGAGTCTTCCGAAGACAAAAATATTGCGTGCCGTAGACGCTGGTACTTGATCCGGAGCTGGAACTTGCTCCTTTTCTGTTTCCATTTTTGCGCCTGGTTTCAACGGTTTCGTTTCTGCTAGCGATTCCTGAGTGTGCTTCTTTTTCATTTAGTTAGCGGTTAGCCTTGCATTGTCTTAGCTTGTTCTTTGGCTTCTTCAATGCTGCCTACCATGTAGAAGGCGCCTTCTGGAAGATCGTCAACTTCGCCATCAAGAATCTGGCGGAAGCCTTCAACTGTGTCTTTGAGTTTTACGTATTTACCTTCGCGGCCAGTGAAGTTAGCAGCAACAGTAAACGGTTGGCTCATGAAACGTTGGATTTTTCTAGCGCGAGTAACTGCTTGTTTGTCGTCTGCTGAAAGTTCATCCATACCGAGAATGGCGATGATATCTTGCAAGTCTTTGTAGCGTTGCAATGTTTGCTGCACACCACGGGCGATATCATAGTGCTCTTGGCCTACAACTTCTGGTTTAAGAGCAGTTGAAGTAGAAGCTAGTGGGTCAACGGCAGGATAGATTCCCAGTTCTGCGATTTGACGTGATAGCACGGTGGTGGCATCAAGGTGACCGAAAGTAGTTGCTGGAGCTGGGTCGGTCAAGTCATCGGCGGGTACGTATACAGCTTGTACAGATGTAATCGAACCGTTCTTGGTTGAAGTAATACGTTCTTGCAATTGGCCCATTTCGTTGGCCAAGGTTGGCTGGTAGCCTACAGCAGAAGGCATACGGCCTAGTAGCGCAGATACTTCAGAACCGGCTTGGGTGAAGCGGAACATGTTGTCGACGAAGAGCAACACGTCTTGCTTGGATACGTCACGGAAGTATTCAGCAACTGTTAGAGCTGATAGAGCAACGCGCATTCTGGCGCCTGGTGGCTCATTCATTTGACCATACACTAGAGCAACACGGTCGATAACGCCCGAGTCTTTCATTTCATGCCAAAGGTCATTACCTTCGCGGGTACGTTCGCCAACGCCACCAAATACAGAGTAGCCGCCGTGGTGTTGGGCGATGTTGTTGATAAGTTCCATGATGATAACGGTCTTGCCTACGCCGGCTCCACCGAATAGACCAATCTTTCCACCTTTTACATATGGAGCTAGAAGGTCAACGACTTTGATACCAGTTTCGAAAACAACGGTGTCAGTTTGTAGGTCAGTTAGATCTGGGCAGGGTCTGTGAATGCCCCAGTGGTCGTCGGCTTTGAGCTCTGGGCCTTCGTCTACAACTTCACCAAGAACGTTGATGATGCGACCGAGAGTGGCCTTACCTACTGGAACCGAAATTGGTTTACCGGTATCAGTGGCAACCATGCCTCTGGTCATGCCGTCAGTGGAACTCATCGATACACTTCGAACGCGGTTATCACCTAGCAAAAGTTGCACTTCGCAGACAACCTTCAAATGTTCGCCGGCTGGGTTGACGCCCTCAATAACAATGGCGTTATAGATTTCAGGTAGATGTCCGCCAGGAAATTCGACGTCCACAACAGGTCCAATTACCTGTACGACCTGACCCTGGGTCTTCTCTAGTACTGTGCTCATTTGATCTCCGATTTGTACTGAAAGTTGCTGAAAGTTACTGTGCTAAAAATTCTGGCCTTAGGCGACTGTCAAGAGCATAAGGCTATCTCTCATCTGCGCATAAGAATAGATGCTACTGGCGACTTTTCCCAAGTCGTTTATGATAGTTTTCGTTCTTATTTTATTGTTTTGGCACAAAAGCTCATTACGCGCCGTTCATAAGAAGCGATCGAAGTTTATTGGAGAGAGTGTGAAAGATTCGGTTGCCAGGAGATTTTTGCTAGATTTAGTCCGACTCTTTGGCTTCGTTCTTTTCGGCGCTCTGGGCTTTATGCTGGTTGAGCATTGGAATTTTCTCGACTCGCTCTTCATGACTGTAATCACCTTGACTACGGTCGGCTATGGTGAAACTCATCCACTTTCTACAGCGGGAAAGGTTTACACAATCGTACTTATTTTGATTGGCGCAGGCGTTGTGCTGTCAGTGATAAGCGACATGGTGGAAATTTTTCTACGCTTCAATCTGGGAGCTCAGCGCATGCAGCACACGATTTCTAAATTAAAAAATCATCAAATAGTTTGCGGTTATGGCCGTACAGGCCAAGAGGTAATAAGCCACTTCAATCAAAACAAGATTGCCTTTGTCTTAATTGAAGTAGATCCAGAGCGCTCTAAGCTTGCTGCTGAAGCCGGGCACTTGGTTCTAAACGGTGACGCTAGCTCTGATGAAGTTTTGATGCAGGCGCAAATACAGAGTGCTAGCGGCATCGTTTGTGCCCTTGATGACGACACAGCCAATACATTTATTGCTCTTTCGGCTAAGGGCTTAAACGAGAGAATAAAAATCGTCTCCCGGGCTGGCAACCCCGGCACAGAAGCCAAGATGCGCCGAGCCGGTGCCAGTATGGTGATCTCGCCCTATGTCATATGCGGCAAGCGCATGGCTACTGCAGTTACTCACCCTCTGGTTACTCAGTTTCTGGACGTTGTCATGGCCACGCCTGAGTACGATTTGAGGATGGAACAAGTAAGGCTTGGTAAACCTTCTAAATTGATTGGCCAGGCCTTGAAAGATGCAAACATTAAGCAGACTTCTGGTGCCATGATCCTGGCTGTGAATCAAAATGGTAAGCTGATATCTAATCCATCTCCCGACCTGATCTTCCAGGACGGCGATGATTTAATCGCTCTAGGCACTGAGCAGCAACTAAATAAATTGGTAGAGCTCTCCGGTATTCGAATCTAAAGAGGTAAATAAAGTGGCCGAAGCCCCCAATCAGGAAGAACAAGAAATTGCAATTATCACTTTAGAAAGTGAAGACGGCCATTCCTATGATTGCGAGATGCTCGATCGTTTCGTTTTCGAAGACAACGAGTATGCACTTCTTCTGAAAATTGCTGAAGAAGGCGCCGATGAAGAATTAGAAGAAGAAGATCAAACTCTTGTGATCATGCGCTTCTTCCACCGCGGCAATGACTTCGTTTTCCAGACAATTGATTCAGACGAAGAGTTTGAAAAAGTAAGAGCGTTTGTTGAAGAGAAAGTTGAATCTGAACGCGCTGCTATGGAAGCCGGTCAGTAACTTTTACTGCATTTCGTCAATGATATTTGCCAGAGAAGATCTAGAAGCTTTCTAGATCTTCTCTTTGTTATTGTTTTGGCGCCATGCCGATCATTAGAGGAGTAGAGCTGGGCTCAGCCTTGTGGCCTTGGGGATGGCTAATTATTTCTTTGGCAATGGCATCAACAACTATTTCTAGTGGAGCTCTGCTATGAAATTGGCGTTCTGTCATGGCCGCATTAGACCACATGCCGTCCTCACCAAATCCGGTGGCATAAATTTTGATGTAGCGTGCCCCTTTATGAATCGTGAAAAGCACCGATTGCTTCTCGAAGGCCGCCCAAGAATTGAGGTGCAGTGCTTCCAATATTTGTGAGCCAGGCTCTAGGTCGCCTTCTGGTGTGGCTACAACCGCCATCTCTCGATTAAGAGCTTTGTATATCTGACTTTTCCATTGGTCGACTTGATGCAAATCATAAATCAACAGCGGTTCGCCTTCGACAAATACTCCGGCTTCTGTCTCTGCCACCGTGGGCAGTAGCACGCATTTGTTGGCACCCACCGGCCCGTAGAGATAGACTTTTATCATGTTCATTTAACTAAGTCCTCGCTTGCGTGTACGGCTAGGTCTGCTTTAGCTTCAGATTTGGCTTCTGGTTTCATAGTCGGGAAGGCAATAACGTCGCGAATTGAAGCTGAGTCGGTGAGCAGCATAACCAGACGATCGATGCCGATACCAATACCCATTGTTGGTGGCATGCCGTATTCCATGGCCATGATGAAATCAAGGTCAAGCGGCATGGCTTCTACGTCGCCAGCTGCTTTCTTTCGGCCTTGTTCTTCTAGTCGACTTCTTTGATCTTGTGGATCGGTTAGCTCTGAATAACCGTTGGCCAGTTCGCGACCAAAGACAAACAATTCAAAGCGCTCCACTTCACCAGCATTTTCTCTGTGGGCCTTGGTCAGTGGCGAAATCTCAACGGGGTAATCAATGATGAAAGTTGGTTGCATCAATGCATGTTCAACTTTGTCTTCGAACATGGCATTGATTACGCTGCCGCGAGTGTCTTGTTTATCTAGTCTGACTCCAAGCTTGATAGCCGCTGCCTTGGCTTCTTCAAAATCTTTCAAAGTAGAAACATCGAGCCCGGTGGCTTCTTTTATAGCGTCGTTCATACGCAGGCGACGGAAAGGTTTGCTGAAAGAAATTTGCTCACCTTGATAGCTGAAATCGGCTGTGTGCAAGACATTTTCGGCAATGTGTCGCAGCATAGACTCGGTGAACGTCATCAATTCGTTGTAGTCGCCGTAAGCACAGTACATTTCCATCATTGTAAATTCAGGGTTGTGTCTTGTGCTCATGCCCTCATTGCGGAAAATGCGGCCGATTTCATAGACTCTTTCCATGCCGCCAATGATCATTCTTTTAAGGTGAAGCTCAGTGGCTATGCGCAAGTAGAGGTCGATTCCAAGAGTATTGTGGTGGGTGATGAAGGGGCGAGCGTCCGCACCGCCAGCTTCTACTTGCAAAGTTGGGGTTTCTACTTCTAGGTAGCCGTGGCTGTCTAGAAAATTGCGCATGTGGCGAATGGTGAGGGAGCGTTTGCGCAGGTTTTCGCGCACTGCTGGGTTCATGATCATGTCGACATAGCGGTGGCGGTAGCGCGCTTCTACGTCGGTAAAACCTTCCCAGCTGTCAGGTAGTGGCAAAAGCGATTTTGACAGAATTTGCCAGTCGGTTACTTTGACCGAGAGTTCGCCGGTGGAAGTGCGGCGAATGGTACCCGTGGCGCCAATATAATCGCCTTTGTCAAGGAGCTTGAGGCGGGCTTGTTTCTCTTCACCGAGAAATTCTTTATGGCAGAAAAGTTGAATTTTGCCGGAGTCATCGAAGACGTCGATAAACATCCAAGTATTGCGGCTATTCATGATTCTGCCGCAGATATGCACGACATCTTCGGTTTCAACGCCGACGGCCAAATCTTTGTATTTTTCTTGTAATTCGGCGGCTTTATGGCTGCGCTCAAACTTATAGGGATAGGGGTTGATGCCCTGTTCTTTTAAGGCGCTTAGTTTCTTCAAGCGATCGGTTTTAAGTTTGCTCGCTGCTTCTGCTGCGGCGGCGGCTTTCTTGGCTTGTG
>JAUPUU010000014.1 GCA_030917395.1 Cyanobacteriota bacterium erpe_2018_sw_21hr_WHONDRS-SW48-000092_B_bin.40 | reverse complement strand
AAGCCGCACCAGCTAAAGTAACCACAGAAGAGCAACAGAAGCAGCACGAATGGGATCACAAAGAGTTTGGTGTCTGGCGCGAAGACAGATAAACCAGTCAGCCAATCACAATTGCTAACCGTGCGACCAGAACAATGATTCTTCAAGAGTCAGGCAATTAGAATTGACTAGCTGCAGCAGCTCCAGGGCTTTGTCGTACTTCTCGCGATTGTCTGGAAAAGCTTGCAACAAGCAGCTTTGAAGCAAGCTATCGCTTTCAATACAAAATCTGATTTTGGCCTTCCATGATTTCAGAGACTCAGCACTGAGAGGTTTATCTAGGGACTTCTCATGCTCAGACAACAAACTCTCAACCACTTCTCTATTAGCACTCATGTAGCTAATTAGCTCTTGAGCTATATCAGCATTGAGATAGTCGAGCATGCGCAAATAGACGTAAAAGGAAATTTTACCGGCCTGGGACAGGCTAGCCTGAAAGCTATTCTCGCAATGCAGTTTGTGCTGCATTATCAATTTCATACCGTCTCGATAACTGAGCGTACCTGCCTCAATTCTTCTAGCAATACTTGAGACCACAAACAGCTTTTGTGGAGGCAAATTAGAATAGAGATAAAGCATATCAGCCAGACCGCGACCGCTTGTTACCGCGGCAGTGTGATAGGTCTGAACATCTTCAACGTTAACCAACTCAGCGTCAATCAAAAGACGAGATAGAGTGCGACTGGTTTTACTCAATGCCTGCGAACTGACTCTCAGCTTGCTCGCTTCTTGCAAAGCGTCAGCCAAAACAATTTCGCCTTGCCTCAAACGCTTCTGAATCTCGAGCACTTTATCAACGGTTGCTTGTTCCAAAAAATCGAAAGAAACAATCGCCTTACCAAGGGGAAGGCAAGCTGAGTTAGCGCGCTCTAGAGCTTTGTCTACAAGCTCAGGTGAAAGTAGACCAGCCCCCTTAAGCAACTCACCAAGGCGAATGCCTTTGCTATCTTCGCAGTAAAAGCCAAGGGTCAATAAGGCGTCGTTGAAAGACCATTTGCGACGCTGCACAAGGGCAACCACTGCCTGACACTCATCCACAGTGAGGAGCTGATCGCTCAGCATCCATTGAGCTTGAACACAGGCCTTAAGAACGACTGGTGAAATGATTTCTTGAGCTACCAAAGCTTGACCAAGCGGACTGCCAGTCTCTTTAGCAAAACGCAAAGCGCGGTCCACCTCAGCAGCAGAAGTCAGCTTTAACTCTGTGACAACCTCACCCAACATCAAAATCGGCATCTAACAGACTTATCCATGTACTAGAACGATTACATTATCTTACCCATTCAAGACCTATGTGTCTCGAACTAACAGATAAATTACAAGCAGAAAAGAGACATGTCACTACTTGCTATAGTATAGACATAATCGCAAAAAAAGGAAGCGGACAAGAAAGCTGAAAGAACAAGACACAACCAAAGGAATAGGGCCATGAGCGGCCCTGTTCCTTGACTGTCTAGAATCAGCGCAAAGAGGCAAGCGCCCGATAGCAAAGGCCGCTGATGCCGCCAATTGCACTCATCAGAACAAGCTTGGTGACAAGCTCGGTCAGCGACGGCATGCTGAAGACCATGCCAAAAGTGAGGCAGAGCATGGTCATGGTCACGACGAAGATTACCGCCATGCCCGTAGCACCGAGAATGAAATGCCCGCGCGGGCTGTCCACAAACGACTTGTTGGTCATGGCTACGGCGATATACCCTCCGTTGAGAAGGCCGAGAATGGCCGAGATCGGGATGATGCCGACATAGTTAGCATCAGCACCATAGCAGACGAGATTGACGAGGGCGAGCAGGGCAACGGTGCCGATGACAGCGCCAAAGATTCCCAGAATTGTCTTCATTGGGTTTGATCCACTTCTTCTGTTTGGGTTGAGTAAAAAACTTGGCAAAGAAAAGACGGTGCCTAAATTCCCGCAGGAATCTAAGCACCGCCAGTGACACCAGAGCAAAGCGAAAGGCTTAGCCCTAGATGATTGAAGCAACGAGCTCGAGCGATTCTAGCCTCTCAGCTCAGAGCGTTATGCCCTGCTGCTTAAGCAAGAAGGCATACTCGAAGGCCACGTCTTTCAGGGCATCGAAACGCCCTGATTTTCCACCGTGCCCCGCAGCCTCAAGCGATATTTTGTAAATCAGCGGATTGCTATCAAGCTTAGTGGCCCGCAACTTGGCCGTGTACTTTGAGGGCTCCCAGTAAGGTACCTGACTATCGTAGAAAGCCGACTGCACAAGCATAGCCGGATAGTGCGCCGCCTCAATGTTCTCGTAGGGCGAGTAGAGGCGCATATAGTTATAGTCCTCCTCGACCTTAGGGTTGCCCCACTCTTCGAATTCGGCCACGGTCAGTGGCAGAGTTTCGTCGAGCATGGTGTTGATGACATCGACGAAGGGCACGTCGACGATGGCGGCCTTGAACAAGTCGGGACGCAGATTGAGCACTGCCCCCATGAGCAAGCCACCGGCACTGCCGCCTTCGATGCTCAACTGCTCGCGACTTGTGTAGCCCTTGGCGATCAGATGCTCAGCGCAGGCGATAAAGTCGGTAAACGTGTTCATCTTCTTGCGCAACTTGCCGTCATCACGCCAGGTTTCGCCCATGTCGCCGCCGCCGCGAATATGGGCGATGGCATAGACATAGCCACGATCGAGCAGACTGACCCGAGCGCTGCTGAAGCCTGCGGGGATGGTGATGCCATAAGAGCCATAGGCATAAAGGTGGCACTTGCGGCTGGCGGTGAGAGCACCCTTATAGACAAAGGAGACAGGCACGAGGACGCCATCAGATGCAGTGGCAAAGATGCGCTCACACTTGTAAGCAGTGAGATCGTATCCCTTCACCTCTTGAGTCTTGAGCACGGTAGTGCTGCGGCTTTCGAGATCGTACTCAAAAGTAGAAGGCGGCGTCACCATCGAGTTGTAGCTGAAGCGATAGACCGCAGTATCAAACTCGTGATTGGCCGCCCCCGAAACAGCATAAGCTGGCTCAGGAAAGTCGATGTAGTGAACCGCACCAGTCGACAACTTCTGAATGCGGATCTTGCCGAGACCCTGGTCTGTCTCGAAAACAATCAGGTAGTCGGCGAAGACGTCCACACCCTCGATCTTGACTCCGGGCCGATGTGCCAAGACTTCCTGCCACTTGGACGGCGAGCGGGCGGGAGCCTTGAGCAAGCGGAAGTCTTTGGCTTGCTCGTTGGTGAGAATGTAGAAGTTCTTGCCGTCATCGTCGACCTCGTAAGTGACCATGTGCTGCTGCGGCAGGATCTGCTTGAACTTCGAGAGCGGCTTGTCGGCTCGAATATAGGCTGAAGAAGCTGTGGTATGGCTGGAGGTGTTGAGATAGATGAAGGCTCCAGTGCGCGTCTTGGAGACGTGCACACCAAAGAATTCGTCCGGCTCTTCACAAACAAGTTCATGGCCCTTGTTGCCGACCTTGTGCCGGTAGAGACGGTTAGAGCGCTTGGTGACAGCGTCTTCGCTGGTGTAGAAAAGGGTCTTGTTGTCGCTAGCCCAGACCAGCGAGGTAACCCGCTCGGCAGTGGAAGAAAGCACTTTACCGGTGCGCAGATTCTTCACCACCAGGGTGTACTGACGAAAGCCCTTGTTATCGTAGGTATAGGCGACGAAATTGCCACTGGGACTGAAGGCCACAGAACCGAGCTGGAAGAACGAGCTGCCCTCGGCCAAGACATTGACGTCGAGGATGATCTCTTCTGGGCTGCCTTCTTTAACGGCACGCCGACAGGTGATGCTGTACTGCTTGCCCTCTTCGGTGCGAGAGTAATAGAACCAGCGACCACGGCGAGCCGGAACGGTCTGATCGACTTCCTTGATTCGTGAGCGCATCTCGTGGTAGAGAGCCTCTTGCAGGTCGACAGTGTCGGCCATGTAGGAGAGCGCGTGGGCATTCTCGCCTTCCAGGTGAGGAATCAGATCGGGGTCCTGAACCGGTAGATTGCGCATCCAGGCGTAGTCATCTATCACATCATGGCCGTGCAGGCTGACCACATGGGGCACCTTCTTGGCCACGGGAGGAGCAACAAGATTGACGTTAACGGCGCTGGGGTTGTTCACTGAAGTCATGGTTTTCCCTTTCATTACTTCGCTGTATCTCAGATAAGCCTAGCAGTACTTAGCGACCATAAGCTCAAACTCTTGAGCAGGTGATCTTTGCTGCCATAGTTCAACTCTCCATGATCAAATCACTTGGTCTATTGGCGCTCGCAGCAGCGGCAGTGACAGAGTCACAAGAGAAAGCAGCTTTAGTGCGGAGTTATTGAGCGCGAGCGATTTAATACCAAGGTTTATAAAAGAGGAGAGATAAAGTTATCTTTGATCTTTAGAGCTATAAGGCACAATCAAATATCCTGGTGATACTACGTAGGAAGCTCGCAGGAAGCTTCTCTCAGCTCTACGTCCATTCACTAACTGCGCTAGCTTTGGTATCGCCGGTAGTGGCAAAACGAGAACACAAAAGCCGAACAACTAAAAGTCGTTCGGCGTAATCAACAAGGCGAGCAATCGCTCAAGCGGGTCTTATAGCGTGAGCTTACAACAGCGCATGTAATCGATTTGTTAACTTGCAAAGAGGCCGTCTCTGTTTTGACAAAGACGGCCTCAATTAACCTATGAATGGCTGCAGAAAAGAACTTAGAGCCCTAACTGTCTAGCAATTAGCAGTCGTTGAATCTCAGAAGTACCTTCGCCGATTTCGCAAAGCTTTGCATCGCGCAAGAAACGCTCAGCGGGGAAGTCAACGATATAGCCGTAGCCACCGTGAATCTGCACGCAGAGGTTGCAAACCTTTGAAGCCACTTCGGAAGCAAAGAGCTTGGCTTGTGAGCCTTCCAAAGTGACACGCTTGTGATGGTCTTTCATCCAGGCAGCATGATAAAGCATCAAACGAGCAGCACTAAGCTGAGTAGCCATGTCTGCCAAGTAAGCCTGAATCATTTGGAACTTACCGATGGGCTGACCAAAAGCTTCGCGCTGTTTGGCATAACTCAAGGCGGCATCAAAAGCGGCCTGACCGATTCCAAGGGCTAGAGCGCCGATAGAAAGACGTCCACCTTCAAGAGTTGTAAGGGCCTGTCTATAGCCTTCGCCTTCCTGACCAATCAAATTCTCTTTAGGAATTTTGCAATCTTCAAAGGTCAAACTAGCTGTGGGGGAGCCACGCATGCCCAATTTCTTCTCTACCTTACTGACAAAGAAACCTGGTGTGCCTTTTTCTACAACAAAGGAAGAAATACCTTTGCGGCCCTGACTTTTATCAGTCATAGCCATGATGATGGCAACATCGGCATCAGTAGCGTTAGTGATGAACTGCTTAGTGCCGTTTAAAACATAGTGATCGCCCACCAATTTAGCGGTGGTTTTCTGAGTTGCAGCATCAGAACCAGTACCTGGTTCAGTCAGAGCCCAGCAGCCAATATACTCGCCAGAGCAAAGCTTAGGTAGATACTTCTTCTTCTGCTCTTCGGAGCCAAAGAGATAGAGTGGATTAGTGCCAAGCGAGATGTGAGCAGCATAGCTTAAGCCAGTGGAGCCGCAGGCGCGACCGATTTCTTCGACAGCGATTACATACGAGCGATAGTCGGCGCCAGCGCCGCCATACTCGGCACTGATGGGGAGACCAAGATAGCCAAGCTTGCCTAGCTCTTTGAAATTCTCAATTGGAAAACGAGCGTTCTGGTCAACCTCATGTGCCTTTGGGGCGATCTCACGAGTGGCGTAATCGCGAATCGCTTCTCTGATAGCTTGGTGCTCTTCGTTGAGAAATTCACCAAATGGCATAACATCGTGCTCGGTAACTGAGGTGCTCACGTCACTCTCTCCCATATAAACCCTTAATCTAATGCAATTCTCATTGCAAATCTTAACGCCAATCATAGCGCCAAACCGCCTATTTAAGCCCAAACTTAAATGATAGATAGAATTGTTTTATGCTGTCGCTAGCTGGCGAAGTACCGCTCAATCGACTCTACTATGCGCGCTGCAGCATGGCCATCACCAAACGGATTGACAGCCTGAGACATTTTGGCGTAGAGATCGCTGCTCGATAAAAGCTCTCTGGCGCCAGCCACAATGGTCTCTTTAGTGACACCGACCAACTTGGCAGCTCCGGCCGCCACCGCCTCAGGACGCTCAGTATTTGTCCTCATAACCAGCACAGGCTTGCCAAGGGCAGGGGCCTCTTCTTGAACTCCGCCAGAATCAGTAAGAATGAAATGACAACGCTGCATGGCATGCACGAAGGGCACGTAATCAAGAGGCTCCACTAGGTGCAAGCGCTCGTGACCAGCGAATACCGGCTCAATCGATTCGCGCACTACTGGGTTTTTGTGGATGGGATAAAGCACCTGTACATCCGGAAACTCATCAGCAATTTGCCGTAAAGCCAAAGCAATTTCATCCATGCCCTGACCCCAGTTCTCTCGCCTGTGGGCCGTTACCAAGAGCACCTTGGCTTTATCAAAATCAACCTTGCCATACAGGGCGGGGTCAATTTGATCAGCCTGTAAGCGGCCAGCAGTGTCAAGCAGAGCATCAATCACAGTGTTGCCAGTCATGAAAACATTGTCGACAATGCCTTCCTTCTTTAGATTCTCTACAGCCAGGGCCGTCGGGGCAAAGTGCAAAGTGGCGAGCCTGCCAGTCTGCCGCCTGGCCATTTCTTCAGGAAAAGGATTGTAGCGATCATTGGTACGCAATCCAGCTTCGACGTGACCCACTGGCACCTTTTGATAAAAGGCAGCGAGGGCAGCCGACATTACTGTAGTAGTGTCACCTTGCACCAAAAGGAGATCAGGCTTATCTTTTGACAACAACTGATCAACGCCATTCAACACCCGACCTGTTAGCTCAGCCAAAGTCTGACCGTGCTTCATTAAGTCGAGGTCGTAGTCGGCCTTGACATCGAACCAGCGCATCATCTGGTCGAGCATCTCACGATGCTGAGCAGTGATTGCCACCACTGGTTCTAAACTCTTTGATTGGCGAAGAGCATGCACCACAGGAGCCAACTTGACAGCTTCCGGGCGCGTTCCAAACACACACATAACGCGCTTTTTCATAGTCATATATTCTATAGCAAGAGCTGTCTGTTAGACTAATTTGCTATCTGACCAAGAAACAAGACGATCAATTTAAGTAGGGGACGCCGTGGACGTTATCACTGAAGGAACTATCAATCAAGATGAACCGGTGGCCGACGTCGTCAATGCCGTTGTAGCAATTAAATCTTGCCAAACTCCGATTTTGCGCATTAATGACAATCAATCAGATTTGCAGGGGCGCATTTTATTTTCAGCTGGTGGTTTCATTGTCGGAGCGCGCATAAATGTCACGGGCGAAAGCGGATACGGGGCGGTGCGCAAACTCCTAATGGTGCGCGACGGAAACTATGCCATTTTAGATCCCATGCGCAAACCGACCGCTGAGCTAAACCAGGCTTTATGGCTTTCCACCACAAAACTTGTTGCTCTTTTGCCCAACCTGCCAGAGGCATCACAATCTATTTTAGACGCTCATCCTGAGCGTATTACAGAAAGCGCTGCGCGACCCAAAACTGGTCAACTAGATTTAGCTCCAATAATGGCCGCAGTAGGTGCCCCCAAAGATCACGCCGTAGTAGACCCAAGTATTGCAACACACATAGAAGAAGAATCGAGACAAACAGTGGGAAATAAACAAGCATCACGTAAATACAACGAAGGCAGATGGCGCACCATCAAAACCTTAATTCAACTGGCATTCACACTACTAATCGTAGCGGCCATCATGCTCAACAGCGAGTCAGTCTATGGAGTAGTCGCGGCCGGCCTGAAGACAGTCGGTATTGACACTGACTTGTCTAAATACATGACACCATTAACTCAGGGTATCGTCATCAAAGCGAAAAAAGACATAGAGGCCAAAAAGAAACCAAGCAAATGAGCAATGGCTTTGCACGCGCCGTGTCTTTAATATTTTCTGGCCGCAGGTCTAGTTTGGCTTCTAGCCTGGCTGTTGGTTTAGTGCTTAGTTTTGCTCTAAACTCACCGCCAGCTTCAGCCCAGGTGAATAAAACCGATGGCCAGAACACAACGCTCCAAGACCCTAACAACAACCCCGATAGCAAACCAAATCAGAAAAAAGCTAAAAAGAGCAAGGTCTCGAACAAACCACTCGACCCCAGCCTTTTAACCGGAGCCAATGGCCAGCTACCTCCACCAGATGCCACGCTGGTTCGAGAAGTAGTTAGCAGTGAAGGTATTGAGCGCGAATTTTATGTACACGTGCCCAAAGGCTATGACTACAATCGCAAGATGCCGCTAGTCATGTGTTTTCACGGCGGCTTTGGCTTAGGCAGCAGAATGGACGCAGTGACCGGCCTCGATGCCATCAGCGATCAGAATGGTTTTCTTCTTGTTTATCCGCAAGGGATCAACAGACACTGGAATGACGGCCGCAACATCGATGGACATGATCGCTATAACGATGTGCAATTTGTCAGCGACATGCTAGAGCACCTTGAGCGACGCTGGAACATAGACCCTAGCCGCGTTTATGTCACCGGTGTTTCAAATGGTGGCTTTTTCAGTCAATACTTATGCCTCATGCTTCCTGGCAAATTCGCTGGCTGCGCCTCAGTCGGAGCCACTTTGCCAGATATCGTGCACAGCAGAGGAAGACCAACGAAGCCGGTATCGATGTTATACATCTTGGGCATGAGCGACCCACTGGTGCCCTTTAACGGCGGCCCTATTCACTACAAAACCTTCCGCGACAGAGGCGGCGTTATATCAGCGAAAGAAGCCACCCAATATTGGGTGAAGGCCAACCGCTGCCAACCGAATCCGCGCACCATCGACCTGCCAGATATTGACCCTAACGACGGAACCCGCGTCAAGTATGCCCAATTTTCAGGCGGCCTCCAGGGTACTGAAGTAGTGGTCTATGGTATCGAGGGTGGTGGCCACACCTGGCCTGGAGGCTTGCAATACTTGCCCGAGGGAACAGTGGGCAAAACTTCACGAGATTTCAGTGCCAGTCAAGCAATCTGGGACTTCTTCAAGAATCATACTTCGGCCGCCGGTCGCTAGCCAACCTATTAATTAGTCTAATCACTCACCATACTTAATAAGTTTAGGCAATCGGCTATGCAAAAGTTTTTCGCTTTCATTGTCAGCAAAAGTATCAGGGAGTACAAGTTCTTCCAGCTGCCTCATCTTAAAGAGAGACGGCAATACCTTAGGAGTAAGACTGTTACAGCGGGCCAGATTAAGCGATTTAAGCTCTTTCAAATTAGCTAAGTGCTCTACGTCTTCATCATCAATCGGACTTTCCTTGCAGCATAATCCTGTCAAACCTTTCAATCTCGAAATGTAGAGAATATCTTCTTTGTCGAAATGAACAAAATTAGCTTCCAATACTTTCAAATTATTAGACTCAGCCAGTTTTTTCAATACCGGTGTCGGGTCATCCATGCGCGAAATACCAAGGTTTGTCAATCTCGGCAAAATTCTACATTGAGCCAAGGCCGCACCAGGGAGATGTGAGTCATCAACAGCCAGCTGCCTAACAGAACCTAGCTCATCGAGCCATTCAATATCTGCCGCTCTAAGAGTGGTGCCTTTCAATTCTAAGCGCCCCAATCTAGTGAACCGCTTAAGATTATCTGGAACCTGAGGAGGAAGAACTCTAACTTCATTTAAATCAATCTCGGTAAGCTCATCTGCTCGAAAATACTTCAGCAAGTCTGGGTATGCTTTGACCGGGCCCGCACAGTGGAAGCTGAGAGCAGCACTGGCAGGGAGTGGCACACGGCCAATGGCAGCAACAGAAGTATAGCTAGGAATACCCTTTCGAGGGAAAGCAAAAGAACCAAGGCGGAAATCCGAGGGGAAACTAAAAACTCGCAGCAGCTCGCCATTAACAGTCTGAAAGCTAGAATATGGCTTCGTATGACTGGAAAGGTAAGCCTTAATCTGTTGGGCCGTTTTGGTATCAACTTGCCCCTCACCCGAATCCTCTCCAACAAGACCTCCGTCAAATTGTTTGAAGGCACCGGCAGGCACCGGTATGTCATAGGGACTAATTTTTGACTCAGGCAAGGGAGTGTCCACCTTCGCTATTGATGGCGCCTTGGTTTGCATGAGCAAAAATGCAGCTGCCGCCAATGAACAGGCGAGAAGCAATCCGACTGCCAAAACAACTATTTTTGTTCGGGAGTGTTGACGCTCCGCATTGCCATCGCCACCGGTATCAATCTGACTGCCAGAAAAAGACTGCGCATTTGCAGCTCGACGAGCAGAGACCTCTGAAGCCAAATTGGACTGACCGCGGAGACCATTGGCAGACCTGCGGCCGTCACCTCGCTCTAGTGCCAGCAATTCACTGGCCACATCAGCCAGTGAATCATAACGAGCATCCGGCGCCTTCGCCAGCAAACGCGCCACAATTTCTTCTAATTGAGAAGGAAAAACAACGGACTCTTCTTCTTCTTCTAAATCTATGACTTCGGCCATAGTTGGAGGCACCACCGACTGGTGCATAGCTGTAGTCTCGATGGCAGTCTTTCCGAGCAAGGGCGGACGACCGGTCAGGGCCTGAAACATAGTGACACCAACAGAGTACATGTCAGTGCGGTGATCAAGTTGCTGCCCCGAGCATTGCTCTGGACTCATATAAAGCGGGCTGCCAAAAACCTCACCGGGTCTGGTTAATCCCTGTCCAAAGCCACTGTCAAAAGAGGACAATTTAGCAATGCCAAAGTCGACAATTTTCACTACCGGTGGGGCATTTTCTCGACCATCGCGAAGAAGCATGATATTGCCAGGCTTGATATCGCGATGAATAATTCCGCGGTCATGAGCATAGGCAAGGCCGGCGCAAACCTGGCGAAATATCGGCAAGGCCTCCTTCACAGGCAGTCGATAATATTCATCAAGGTAGTCGGCCAGAGACTCGCCGACTAACAGATCCATGGTGTAGTAAGGCAGCCCCGCCTCAGTCTGGCTCATATCGTAAATGCGCACAACATTAGCGTGGTCAAGCCGGGCAATGGCCTGGGCCTCAATGCGAAAGCGCTTCCACACTTCCTCTGAGACCTGCTCTGAGCGCAAAACTTTCAGAGCCAAAACCTTGGCCATCATCAGATGCTCTACTTTGTAGACAAAGCCCATGCCGCCCTGACCAATAAAGTCGAGCACACGATAAGTACCACCAATGAAAGAACCAACTTCCAAAGTGCCTTGATTGCTAGCGTCTAGATTGAAGTCAGGCATTTATCCGCATTGAGCGTTCTCAATTGGTTTCTAACTTGAAATATATGACCGCAGGGTCACTTGTAGCACCATGTATTGTCGCACCAAACTCAAAATTGGAGTAGTTCAGATTTTAGCTTTGAAGAATTCACATGTAGACATCGAATCCCTTTAGCCTAGGCAGCGCATATCTCAGCCTCGTTGCACTATCTGCCTGCACCAGCGCTTCGGTTGCCAGAATCTGCTCTAAGCTTTTCATCTGCGCCAAGGTGTCTATAGACTTAAGAGTAAGCTTGTTGCAGCGGCTCAAGTCAAGCTCTCTTAGCTTCTTCAAACTCTTAAATTGAGCGATGTCTTCGTCGGTTACGGGAGCGTCTTTAAGAGATAAATTCCACAGATTAGTCAGCTGCGAAATGTACCGACAGTCTTCTTTAGTAAGGTTGACACGACTGACTTCTAAAGCTTCCAACTTACCGAACTGTGCTAATTTCTTCAGCAGCGGGGTAATCTCCTTTACTCCGGTTGCCCCAAGTGAAGTGAGGTTGGGTAGAATCTTGCACTGAGCAAGCTCCCTTCCGTCTAGGGTTGACTTATCGACGCACAGCTCTCTCAACGCACGCAATTTGTCTAGCGCTGCTATATCAGAACTGGCTAAGGTCGAGCTTCTCAGCTCCAGGCGCCTGAGCCTGGTATAGCCCTGAAGGATTGGAAAAAGCTTTACTGTTCTTTTCTTCCTTTCATTGAAACAGACCTCAACTAGCTCGTCAGGCCGAAAGCCCTTAAGCAGCTCAGGATATGCAATTACGGCAGGCGAAGCTTTAAAATGTAGTTCGGCATCGCTTGGCACGCTCACGGTACCTAATGCCTTGCACTCTTTAATACGCAGATTCTCCGCCGACCAGTAGGCAAGCTCACCCAAATCAAATTTGGTCGGAAATTCGAAGACTATAACCCGCTTTCCTCCAGTCTTAGCACGCTTTGAATAGAAGCCAGAATGAGCGGCCAAATAGTCTTCAACCACTTGAAGCTTATCTGGAGCAAGTAGCCCTGAAGCTTCTAAGCTCCCCTCATTGAGGTCATGCAAAACACTCAAATTTTGGTTCACGGTATTTCTGTCAAAACTCAATATCTTCATGTGAGCAGCCAACTCTTGCTCGTGTTTCTTCTGCATTGAAAACACATAAGCAGCAATTGCCGCCACGCTAATCAAAGCAATTACCGCCGCCACTATGAAAAACATCCTTGTTTGATTGGCACCAACCAGAGCTGAATCGGTATCAGATTGCCCCGCGGTCAGCACCTGCTTTCTACCATAACTAGATGGGCGAGGGGTCACTTCTGCAAGCACAGAATTATTCCTGTTTCCGCTTCTCTTACGACTTTCACTGTCCTGACTGTCTTTTCGAGACTCACCGCGCTCCAGAGCCAAAAGTGCACTAGCAACATCAGCGAGCGAATCATAGCGATCATCCGGCGTCTTCGCCAGCAAACGCGCCACAATTTCTTCTAATTGAGGCGGGAAAACAACGGGCTCTTCATCTTCTGCTAAATCTAGAGCTTCGGCCATAGTTGGAGGCACCACCGACTGGTGCATAGCAGTAGTCTCCATGGCAGTCTTTCCCACCAAGGGCGGACGACCGGTCAAAGCCTGAAACATAGTGACACCAACAGAGTACATGTCAGTGCGATGATCAAGTTGCTGCCCCGAACATTGCTCTGGGCTCATATAAAGCGGGCTGCCAAAAACCTCACCGGGTCTGGTTAATCCCTGACCCCGACCACTATCAAAAGAGGACAATTTAGCAATACCAAAATCGACAATTTTCACTACCGGTGGGGCACTTTCTCGACCATCGCTAAGAAGCATGATATTGCCAGGTTTGATATCGCGATGAACAATTCCGCGGTCATGAGCATAGGCAAGGCCGGCGCAAACCTGGCGAAATATCGGCAAGGCCTCCTTCACAGGCAGTCGATAATATTCATCAAGGTAGTCGGCCAGAGACTCGCCGACTAATAGATCCATGGTGTAGTAAGGCAGCCCCGTCTCAGTCTGGCTCATATCGTAAATGCGCACAACATTAGCGTGGTCAAGCCTGGCAATGGCCTGGGCCTCAATGCGAAACCGCTTCCACACTTCTTCTGAGACCTGCTCTGAGCGCAAAACTTTAAGAGCCAAAACCTTGGCCATCATCAGATGCTCTACTTTGTAGACAAAGCCCATGCCGCCCTGTCCAATAAAGCCGAGCACACGATAAGTACCACCAATGAAAGAACCAACTTCCAAAGTGCCTTGATTGCTAGCGTCTAGATTGAAGTCAGGCATTTATCTGCATTGAGCTATCTCAATTAAACTGTCTGAATCGAACAATACGAGTGCAGGGTCACCTAGAGCAACAGGTATTGTCCCACCAAAACCGCTACTTAGTAATTTAGATTTTAATTTGGATTTCAATTCAGATTTCAATTTAGCTTTTAGCTCAGAACTGATAATGCAGAAACTAGCGCCTCGGTCTCTCGGGATCTGTGGCACGATAGAGATCTTTGATACTCATCCAGCGATCGCTGGCCTGACCCCATTGATTAGATAGCCTGGCTCTGCCTTTAGCGGCATCGTAATCTGTCACTGACAGCATATGACCTTCAAACTCTCTACTCTGGGACATGCGTGGGTCTTTGGGCAGTCCGGAGCCCAAAACGCGGTCCGCACCATCAAGACCGATAATTGCGGGAAACTTACCTTGCTCTTTCAATCTAGCTAAACTCTCAGCCAACTGTTTTTCGCTCGACAAAAGCACCACGTCTTTAGCGGCCTCAGGATTGCGCTTCTGACTGGTATCATCTGTCTCTGTCATTTTCTTATTAACCATGACTACGCCAGTATCACCAGTCAGTCTCTTGATCTGAGCTGCTACTTCGAGGTCATCAACTTGAGGTGCTCTCAACTTTTGGCCATCGGGATCACGCACTTCTCTTCCTTTAGCGTCATAAACACGCTCACCATTGTCTTCTTCACCCAAGCGTCGACCTTGCTTGTCTCGATTCTGGTACTGCACATAGCTTTCAGGCTTCTCTTTACGCTGGTGAATGTCGTTAGCCAAAACATTGTTTAAGACTTGGGTGGCATAACTACGCTCTCCATCAATAGGCTGGCCCATAATGCTGCCTGGACGCGGCTGCAAACTGGCCTTATCAATTTTGATCTCCTTACCATCGGGAGCAACCCATTTACCAGTGGTAGCAGCTTCAGCAATGATATCGGCAGCTTTACTCGGATTGCGGGTAAAGAGTCGCTCTTGTTGCGAAGTTAGAGCACAAGTGTTGTATTCACCTTGATCTGTTTTAGTGGGATCGCCAGCGTGAAACATAATATTCTTAGCCAGCTGCAAACGTTTACCCTGCGAAGTAACATCAGTAGGACTATCGACCATTTTGGCAATTGACTCATAAGTTTTGGCCACTTCCTCCTTCGAAACTTGACCAGCATTCATGCGCCCTTCCAATTTCTCCATATCTTTCTTAAAGGTCGGTGCATACTGGTATTGCTTACCGTCATAGATACTGGGATAGAACTTGGTCATATGCTTCTCGGCCAAATCTTCCATAGCCTTACGCCCAGCAGCAAGACGCTCATCGACGCTCTTAGGCTGCTCTGAAAGCTTAGTTGCATCTGTTGGCTTAGACTGATCTGTTGGCTTAGATAAATCTATGCTCTTGTACGGATCTGGGCTGAAATCCAAGTGAGTCACGGAGTCTTCAGGTTTAACCCCGGCCACGCGTTTGTTATCACTGGGGGTGTTGTTTTGTCCACCCACTTGTTTATCGCGACTGGCATTGTCGCCGGGTTTTGATAACGAAACTAGGTCCATTCCCGGAGCTAAACTTGAGCGCTCGTCCGGTTTAGTAAAATGACGCTCACGGCTAGCGTCGGTATCGGTTTCTCTCATATTCACACTCTTACTAATTTGAAAGCTGGCGGCAACAGCGTTAAAAGCTGAGTTCAACATAGTTGCCAATACATAAAAAAGACGTGAACATGCTCGAAACAATAATTTCTGGGCAAAATGTCAGAGGGTTACAATAGGTACTTAGCAGCACAGATTAGGGATTAGAGGTTCAGAGTGTCAGAGTTTCAAGACAGCGACCAGAAAAAAGAGGAAGGAGTCGTCGAAGACCCTAAGAAGGCCCGCGTGCGCAAGCTCAGCCAGACCCAAGAGTTAAAAGCCATAACCCTAGACCCGCGCGCCTCTAACGAGTCACGGGAGCTAGCCCGCCAGGTGCAGGAAATGCGTGACAATTCAAAGGCCCTTGGCATACCCACCGATATTCTTGACCAATTCGCCAATAACGCCCTTTCAAGTGAAATTCAAGCCACACAAGATAGACTGGCCGGGCAGCCCGAACAAAATCAGTCCGGCCAAAATCAGCAAATCAAAGAGCAGGCCGACTAACATCCGCCAGTGGGCTATTAATACATAACGTCTGATTTCATATGTTAACTGCCACTGTTACTGTTTGGCCGCAAGGGCAAACGGATAAGGGATAATTGCCCTCCAAGGTAATGTAGTTGGCGATTTGGAGTTAATTTATGGCCCGGGTTGTGCTCGGAATGTTAGGACTAGGGACCGTTGGCAGTGGCGTTGTTAAGCTACTGGCCCAACACAAGCACTTACAATTGAAAAAAATTGCCGTGCGTGACTTGGCAAAAGAGCGGGCAACGACCACCACCTGTCCAGTCACCACCGATGTCAACGAAATCATCGACGACCCCGAAATTGAAGTTCTAGTAGAAGTCATGGGCGGTGAAGAACCAGCACTGACTTATATCAAACGAGCCCTAGAAAAACGCAAGCACGTTGTCACCGCAAACAAAGAAGTACTAGCCAAGCATGGCCCCAGCCTCTTTGCCCTGGCTCGCGAAAAAGGCGTGACCATATTCTTTGAGGCTTCTGTAGCTGGCGGCATACCACTAATATCGACTATCCAGCGAGGTCTTGGCGCCAATCAATTTAAGGCAGTAACAGGCATTCTCAACGGCACAACCAATTTCATTCTCTCAAATATGGAAGAAAGAGGTCTAAGCTATGAGACAGCTCTGGCCGAAGCACAAGCTCTGGGCTTCGCCGAAGCGGACCCATCGGCCGATGTAGACGGACACGACGTCGCCTACAAGCTATCTATTTTAGCGGCCCTTTCATTCCAGCGTTTCGTCAAACCAACAGATATCTATCGCCAGGGCATCCGCGAAATTACCCCTGAAGACTTGGCTCTAGCCAAAGAATTCGGCTATCGCATCAAATTGGTCGGCACCGCTCGCAGTACTAACTCTACAAACGATCCTAATACTAAACCTAATGCAGAAGAAAAGTC
Source organism: Cyanobacteriota bacterium erpe_2018_sw_21hr_WHONDRS-SW48-000092_B_bin.40 (assembly GCA_030917395.1). Lineage (GTDB taxonomy): Bacteria > Cyanobacteriota > Vampirovibrionia > Obscuribacterales > Obscuribacteraceae. The sequence continues at coordinate 8,662 of JAUPUU010000014.1, read as the reverse complement.
ACTAGCCGTGCGAGTGCACCCAACGCTAGTGCCGCTTAGTCATCCGCTAGCTGCTGTCTCAGGCTCAAACAACTGCATACTCGTCACCGGTGACGCTGTCGGCGAAATTATCATGGTCGGCCCCGGTGCTGGCAGCCTCCCCACTGCATCAGCAGTAGTGGGCGACATCATCAACCTAGAAAGCGCCTTGAAGCTACCCGACTTTGCTAGTTACTTCCAACCGAGCATAACCAGCCAGTGGTCAAACACAGCCTCATCTGACGACTGGGTAAGCCCTTACTTCTTGCGCTTATCGGTGGCTGATACACCAGGTGTAATCGGCACCATCGGTACAATATTTGGCAATCACAAAATCAGCATTCAAAGCATTATTCAGCGTGGCGTTAAAGACGGGCGGGCCACCATCGTCATTCTCACCCATGACGTGCGCGAAGGCGATATGAACGCCGCCTTGACCGACCTAAAAGAATGTCCCTTCCTCGACTCGGTAGCTAGCGCCATTCGCATTTATAGAGCAGGCTAAAACTTTATGCAATCAAAAACCAAAGAGCAAATTCAAGAGCAGTACAACTGCCCCGCCACTTGCAAGAAAACGGGTCTAATTGAGAAGTACAAAAGGCACCTGCCGGTCACAGACAAAACCCCTTTAATTTCGCTGGGCGAGGGCAACACCCCCCTGGTTCAAGCTAGCAACATACCAAAGCTGCTGGGCTATCCCCAGCTCAAAATCTATTTCAAACTAGAAGGTTTAAACCCTACTGGCAGCTTCAAAGACCGGGGCATGACCTTGGCTATTTCCAAAGCAGTCGAAGATGGAGCACAAGCGGTAATCTGCGCCTCCACCGGTAATACCAGTGCTTCGGCAGCGGCCTTTGCCACCAAAGCTGGATTGAAGTGCTACGTCTTACTGCCCCATGGTTATGTCGCCTTAGGAAAACTAGCCCAGGCCATACACTATGGCGCTCAAATCGTGCCAATCAAAGGCAACTTCGACCGCGCCCTAGAGCTGGTGCGCGAACTAGCTGAGCAAGCTCCGGTTACTGTGGTTAACTCAATTAACCCCTACCGTTTGGAAGGTCAAAAGACAGCGGCTTTCGAAATAGTAGAAGCCTTAGAGCGCCAGCCCGACTATCTTTGCATTCCTGTAGGTAATGCAGGCAATATCTGCGCCTACTGGCGCGGCTTCAAGCTCTACAACGAATTAGGCATTACAGAAGCCAGTAATATTACTCGCATGCACGGCTTTGAAGCAGAAGGTTCAGCGGCTATAGTGCGCGGCGAACCAATCAAAAACCCCGAGACCATTGGCACAGCTATTCGCATTGGCAATCCTGCTAGCTGGCAAGAAGCTGTGCGAGCCGCTTCTGAGTCAAAAGGTAAAATTGACTCGGTCACCGATGAAGAAATTCTGGCCGCTTACAAAATGCTGGGCACAGCCGAAGGAATCTTCTGCGAGCCCTCCAGTGCCGCGTCCCTGGCCGGTCTAATTAAGCACCTAAACTCAGGCCTAATACCCGGCGATGCCACCGTCGCCTGCGTACTGACAGGCAATGGCCTAAAAGATCCAGACACCGCTCAAAAAGTAACCACCGTCGACCTCACCCCAGTAGAAGCCGAAATCAGCGCGCTGCGGCAATCCATGGGACTTTGACTAGACTTTAACGAATTTGAGCAGGGGGTAACAATAACAATATGGCACCATTGAAAAAACTAACAATGCGCCTGCCTGGCAGCACTACAAATTTAGGGCCGGGCTTCGACACTCTCGGCTTGGCTCTTTCGGTCTATACGACAGTTACCTTTGAGCGGCTACCAGAAAAACGAGCCGCCGGGCAGAGTTTGATTACCCTGATAGGACCAGCCGCCCAAAGCCTTCCAGACAACGAAGACAATTTGATCTTCAAACAATTTCGCCAGAATTATTCAGGACCAACCGACGACATATCTCTCTCCATCGAAACAGATATTCCCCTAGCACGTGGGCTGGGCAGTAGCAGTACAGCCATTCTGGCCGCCCTCTGGGCCGCTCAAGCTTTTAGCAGCAGTGCTGCACCCGACCGCGATCAAATACTGGCTAGCGCAGCTCGTCTGGAGGGGCACCCCGACAACGTTGCCGCCTGCCTACTTGGGGGCTTCATTGTTTCTGGATACAGACAAAAAGGCAACCGCGCCATCTGTCAGCGCTTAAACTGGCCGGAGCAATGGCGCACCCTGGTGGTTGTTCCCCCATACGAACTCTCCACCCAGGAGGCTCGTCGAGTACTTCCCCGACGGGTGAATATGGGCCAAGCAGTGAAAAACCTGCAACGCACCGGCCTCTTAATCGCCGCCGTAGTAAACCAAGACGAAGACACCTTAAGGGAAGCGCTACTAGACGAGCTTCATGAACCCTATCGCATACACCTTGTACCAGAACTTCAGGCTCTGCGCCGAGACCTGGCTTCAATGCCAGCACTAGGCTGTGTGCTAAGTGGGGCCGGATCGTCCAGCCTGGTAGTTGTGCACGAAAGAGATCATGCTGAGATCAAGACTTATCTGCACGACTGGGCAGAAAAGCGCCAGCACAAGCCACAAATACTTGATTTGAGCGTTGACACCAAAGGATTGCAGGCCCAGTATGAATAATGTCAAAACCTCAGTGCTGAAATTCGGCGGCACATCAGTAAAGAACTTGGGGCGTATTCAGCACGTTGCCGAAATTATTCGCGACCGTCTTAGAATAGGCAGCGAAAACCAGCAGAAGATTTTAGTAGTGGTATCAGCCATGGGCGACACCACCGACTATCTGTTGAAGCTAGGCGCGCAGTGTTCCCGCACTCCAGACAAGCGCGAGCTTGATTCACTGCTTTCAACCGGCGAGCAAATTTCAATCACACTGCTGGCTCTCACTCTAAAAGAAATGGGCATTAGCGCTCGATCTTTCACAGCTCCACAGATTGGCATATTCACTGAAAAAGTACACAGCAAGGCGCGCATTGTCGACATCAACAGCGACAACCTCAACCGCGCCCTGGTCGACCACGACGTTTTAGTGGTAGCCGGCTTTCAGGGCGTCACCGCTGATGGTGACATAACCACTTTAGGCCGCGGCGGCAGCGATACCACAGCCTGCGCTCTGGCAGCGGCAATCAACGCCGATGTCTGTGATATTTATACTGACGTAGACGGCATTTATACAGCCGACCCCAATGTCATTAGCGAAGCTAAGCTTTTGAAACGGGTTTCGTATGGCGAAGTAATCGAAATGGCTCGCCTGGGAGCCCAAGTGTTGCACCCGCGCGCTGTCGAATTGGCCCGCCAATACAAAGTGCGCCTGCGAGTGCGCAACACGTTCAAACCAGAGCACGAAGGCACCATAATCGACCAAGGCGCTAACGAAGGAGAAAAGGTGGAAATTTATCGCAGCATCAGTGGTGTAGCAGTAGACAAAGATCAAGCCTGCGTCACTATTATGAACGTGCCAGACAAGCCTGGCATTGCCGGAACTATCATTCAAGCCCTGGCCGACAACAACATTGTCATCGATATGATTATGCAGGCCTTCCACCCTACAGATGGCCACAACAACATCACCTTCACAGTGCACAGCACTGACCTGGCCCAGACCATAACAGTGTTGGAAGCAATTAAAGGCGACTTTTCTGACACCGCTGTCATTGCCGACGAAGATATCGCTAAAGTGAGCTTGATTGGCGCCGGGCTGGCCGGTCAATCAGGCATAGCAGCGACAGTATTCAAAGCCTTCGGTGCCGCAGGCATTAACATCAAAATGATTGCCACAAGCGAAATGAAATTGACCTGTGTGGTCAGTGGCAAAGACGCCGACAAGGCGAGCAAAATCATGCACAGTAGCTTTAGCGACGACTAAAATTGGAAAGCTATTTAGGCAGTAGCAGCTTACCGATTTTTATCTCGAGCTTATCTTGATCGAGCCCACCGACAACTTCTTCAACTTCATTACCTTCGTTGTCAAAGAAACAAGTCTTGGGAATTGCTTTGACGTCTAGGGCCTGCTTCTTGTCAGCACTGGACTGATCGTCAACATTGAGCCTTTCGAAATCTACACGCCCCGCATACTTGACCCGGGCGGCCTCGATTATTGGCTCATACTCTTTGCAAGGACCACACCAGGTGGCGTAGAACTCCATCACTCTAGGCTTATTTGCCGCTTTGATACTAGTGACAATTGGCTCCATGCTCTTTATTTTCTGCTGCTTATATGAGTGCTCAACCCACTTAAAGGCAGCACCGAAGACCACAACAAAAGAGACAATGCCAATCAGGCGGGGGTCTAATTTAAATTTTTCCTTTTCGATAATTGCGTCATACCTGGTATGGCAAAAGCGACACTTGCTAAAGCTGGTGCGGTCTTTGCGATCGCAATTAGGACAAGTCATCATGGGGTCAGGCATATTGAACACTCACTGGCTAGATTCTTGCGGACAAAAGTCATCAACCGATGGGTAAATTTCACCCTTAAACTTTCTAATTTAGCAATTATAGCGAATAAATCAACCTAAGAGCGCTGCCTCTACCGTTAAGCCTGGCCCAAAGCCCAACATGACACAAGGAAATTTGTCGTCTTGCTGAAGCAATCTCTGCAAAATAAATAGCACCGTTGGTGATGACATATTGCCATGCTCTGCAAGTACGTCTCGAGACGCCGAAAGCATCTCTTCATCTAGTTGCAAGCTATCTTGAACCGCTTGCAATATACGCGGACCACCAGGATGAACAGCCCAACTCTTAATATCACTGATAGACAGACCCGACTGCGCTAGCCATTTTTCTAAAAAAGCAGGCAAATGCTGCTCAATTAAATCGGGCACCTCAGCAGACAAAGTCATAACAAAGCCATTGTCACTGATCTCCCAGCTCATAGTCTCTGAACTGCTAGCGATTACAACTGATTGAGAAGACAAATACTGCGGTCGGCAGGCTCCTGAGGCGTTGGTAGAAACAGAAGCAGAAGAGGCTATACCAGATGGGACAGAAGCGGCCGCGACTACACCAGCAGAAGCTCTCACAACCGCCGCTGCCGCGCCGTCAGCGAACAGAGCGTTGGCGACCAGCCTCTGTGCCGACCACTCATACTGCATGTGCACAGAACACAGCTCAGCAGCACAAACCAAAACCGTTGCATTGGCATCAGCGCGGCAATAGGCATCAGCCACACGCAGGGCATTGAGGGCGCCATGACAGCCCATAAAGCCAACATGTGTGCGCTGACAATCGGACAAAAGCGGCAGATTCTTGATCAAAGCCAGGTCAAATCCGGGTGCAGCAAAACCAGTGCAAGAGGCCGTTACCAGATGAGTAATTTCATTATCGTCAACCTGCGCTCGCTCAAGAGCTAAGCGACAAGCAGCCAACGCTAGAGGACCAATCTCAAGATTGTAGCGTGCCATGCGAGCGGCAGTACCAGGCCCTCTATCACTAGAGTTACTCGGTGAGGGAAACAGATTTCTATCAATTGAATTGCTTGAATTACCAGAACTGCTCTTTTGGGTGATCACCGCCAGTGAACGATTTTCAATCTCAGTGCGTTTGTAGAGCATACGCAATGAGCGACCGCGCTTCTCATCACATTGAAAAAACTCTTGAGCCTGGTGACAGGACTGCGCTTGGCTCATAGAGCCAATTGGAGATGCTGTACCAATGGCCAGTATTCTAGAAGTGGTGATTTGTTTCAATGAATTCATTTGCTAGCGACACTCTGCTTTGGCTGGTGGGTAAGACTAGCAGCAACGGCTTGCGCCAGTAAGGGGAAAATTGAGATCGCCTGTAGGACCCCCCATCGAGACAGTGGATTGCGCAGGCTATAAGCAATTAAACGACTCTTCAATTGACGCTTACTTACAAGCCTTCCATGCATCTGCTGCCAACGTGCTGACAGGTCATCACCCCAGCTATCAATGGCCGCCAGAGCCAAAGGCACAACCGCCTCTGCCGACTCTAAGGCCCAGGCAATACCTTCTCCAGTCAATGGCTCAGGATAACCGCAAGCATCGCCAATGACAAAAATCCGTTGACCCGAAATTTTGCTACGTTTTCTTGTCAGGGCATCGGTTCCGTGCCAATGACTGCAGGCGAACTGCTCTGCTGGCACAGGCAAAGGCAATTGGCACTGAGCAAGAACCTCTGCTACAGCCGACGGCAAGCTCTCTTGCTGGCGCACGAAAGAGCGGTCTAAAGCACAAGCAATATCAATGGCATGGTTCTCCAGAATAACAAGACCAACATAACCGCCCTGATGGCAAGCCATATAAATGCGGCCGGGTTGATAGTAGGAATTGATTGAACTGGATGGCGCAATAGTGGTGCCGCAACCGAACCTGGCTTTAGCAGCAACGCTTGAAGCAAATTGTGGCAATTGATCGAGAGCGTGTCCATTCAACCCATCAGCGACAATTGTGATTCTAGCCTCGATTACTTGCTCTAGACCTTGAGCAATAGCAGACAAACCATGCTGTGCAATCTGCACCCGACTGAGTTCAATGCTACTTTGACAAACTTTGGCTGCCACTCCTGGCAAAAACTGCGCCCCCGAAGCGACAGCAGCATCAATCAGGGCCACATCGAAATATTCTCGCGATAGGGCGTGACCACCCGGCACCTCAACAGTGGCGTTGAGAGTGCCATCAAATAGCTGCAATTGCTTCAGGGGAACCGCACCAGTCTGTAACAAAATAGCGTCGAGCCCAGAGCGCTGCAAGACTCTTCGGGCCGATTGGTTAATGCAACAACCACAGACTTTAGAGCGCGGGAAATGAGCTTTATCAAGCAAAAGAACTTTCTTACCAGCGCGAGCCAATTGCAGGGCCGCCAACGAGCCGGCGGGGCCAGCACCAATAATCACAGCGTCATATATTTCAGAGCTAACAAGGTTCATGGACATCAGCTCCTCGGCGCCACACGAGCAACTGCCTGCAAGGCGGGAAAGACTTTACCACAAGAGAACTAGGGCCAACACCGCTTGGTGCAGCCTCGAGCATACCTGCGCGTCCGGCCATATCGAGAAACTCAGCGCCCGTATAAGAAGCATTAACCGAGACCGGCCCATCGTAATGCACAACCGCTGATCGGCTCAACAGGCGGGTAGCTAACCAAACAGAGCAATAGGAAAGCTCACTACGTACCAGGTCATTGACAATCACTTTCAAACGAGCAGCACAACTCATCTTCGCCAAAAGCGCAACCACGTCATCAGGGTCAAGGTGATGGGTAAATAGCGAAGTCATGACCACATCAAAACCAGACGGCAACTGATCTTCGAAAACATCCAAAGGAACAAACTGCACCTCGGCCTTCTTCTGCAGAGCATTAGATTTAGCGTACCTGATCGCGTCTAAACTAATATCGCTGCCGACAATCTCAAGAGTGAGCCCAGCCTGTTTAGCCTTGTGGTACAAAGCGATAGGGATATCTCCGCCACCAGTGGCAATATCAAGAATACGCAAAGGCTTAGCAGCTAAACGCGCGTCGTCTTTGATTTCAGCCCAGATAGAAGCAGGGCTGTGACTCGCTTCATTAAGCCGTGCCAGACCACGCAGAGCAGCGGCATGACTCTCGTAATCAAGACTTGGGTCATCCATTAACTCTGGTACACGGTTGCGCGCGATCATAAAAAAAGCTCTAACCCCGTTGCTCGAAAGATAGTATGACCGAAATTCTATTTCAATAGTGCCGATAACACAGCCTAATTTGCTTGTCGCAAATCGGCTAAATGACCACATGATATAGAAAGAGCAGTATCATTATCTTGAGGCATTGCTGGAGATTGATTAATTCGCATGGTACTAGGCTACACATGGCAGAAACACTTGGCCACCGTAATCTTATTATCGCTCTCTCCCGCCCTGGCAGAATCAGCCATGGCAAGAGAACAATGGTCGTTTCAAACCTTGCACAATGGCTCTGGCGCATATAATTACTCTGTCACGGAAGATGCCATCAGAATAGAAAATACCGGCAACGGTGGAATTGCTGTGGCTTCTGCCCCCACTTGGAAAATTTCATGCTATCGCCCTGGTGACAAACTAGAATTTATAACTGACCTGAAAAATTTCGATCGCTCCCTTATTTTAGCCATTCTGCCTACACACTCGACACGTGTGGCAGCGAAGCCAAAATCGACAAGTGCGGAATTGCTAAAAGGACTGCCTTGCAACAGGCTCAAAATGGAGGATGGCTCAACATACTGGGTCCCTAAAGGGATCAAAGGGGCACCACAAATACCAGAAGTAGTTGCACGGTATTTCAACACTGCCAATATTTCGGGTATACCTCTCCGCATAGAAGAGGCCGAAGTCAAACTGACGGAGAAGCAGAAGAAGCGCAGAATCGAGAGGAGCAAGAAAAGTGCAGTGCCATGGCTCAACTTCTCACACGTGGCCAAAGAAACCAGTGAACGGGTCAAAGTAGAATTTATTGGCTGGAAAAAAGTACCGTACAAAGCATCTGATTTTGAATATCCTAAAGGCTACAAACGCACCAAAGACCTGAAGGACGTAATTATTTCTACAGCCTACAGAAATGACCTTATTGACCTTGCCAAAGATTTCGCGTCGGGGAGCAGCGACGAGCAAAAGCAGAAAAAGTCAGGCGGCAGATAGCCCGCAGTGGCAAGGCTAAATTTAGCCTTGACTGACTTCTACAATAT
>JAUPUU010000106.1 GCA_030917395.1 Cyanobacteriota bacterium erpe_2018_sw_21hr_WHONDRS-SW48-000092_B_bin.40 | reverse complement strand
CAATAAGTCCAATTAAGATGAAAACGACAGACTAAAACAACCCAAAAGAGGAATCGGGGCGGTAACATTTTAAATGAGGCAACGGTTCCTCTTGGGTGTGTTTTTTAATTGACGCAATACGGAAATGCGCAGAGCTTGTGGTAAGAGTAGTTTATGACTCACGACTGTTTTTCAAAAGCTCTTATCGCAGTTGCAGCCTTTTGCATTCTTTTCGGTAGCGCACCAGCGCCAGTTTGCGCCGATGATTTATCTAGGACTGCCGAGATTAGGCTGCCCGCTGTGTCTACTAGTGCAAATGCCGGTTCTGCTAGTTCTGCCGGTTCGCCTGGTTTACCCGGTTCGACCGATAAGGCGTCGGCGCCACTAGAGTATCGAATTGGTCGAATTGAAGTCAGAGGCAATCGGCTTATTTCTGCTGAGAAAATCAAGAGTGTCATTAAGACTAAGGAAGGCGCCACTTATAATGATGACTGTGACCAGATCTTGAAGGATTTGGATGCTATCGACGATCTGGGCTATTTCGAACCTAATAGTTTGACTGTTGTTCCTAGTGAGAGAGGTAACAACATAGATCTTCTATTTGTAGTTTTTGAAGCGCCAGTGCTCGATAGTGTTTCAATTGAGGGTAGTACTCGGCTCATGGATGCTGAGTTGAATGCAGTATTTGAAGGACTAATCGATTTGCCGTTGTCGCATACGGGCGTAACTGCTGCGGTTAAGAAAATACAGACAATGTATGTCGAACACTCTGGTGGCTTTCCTAATTCAGCGCCAGTTGTTACTGCGCGCATTACTTATTCATCTACAGATGGATTGGCTGGTATCAGGAAAGCTAAAGTGCTTAACGTTGGTCCAAAAGGTCCAGCCTTGAAGACGACCGCGTTAAAGACAATATTGCTGAGACCGCGTAGATACCGTCTTACCCTGGAGATTAAAGAGACTCGGGCGGTGTTGTTAACACCACGTATGAAGGCTGTGCCTACCGGCCATTTCGTTTTGCCGGGAGGTAGTAAGGTGTTTCGCATGTGGGAGCCCACTGTTACCAACATGTTCTACTCTCGAAAAAATCCTCGGATTTTAATAGCTCCACGAAAACTCTGATTTGCCCATCTTCTCACTGAGCATCTTCGCTTTTAGCGCTTTCGTCTCCATAAATCTTCGCCACTTTGTCGCGCACAACTTGAAAGCCCTGCCAGCCTTCATCAGAAGGATTGTGTGGATCGATTAACTGGCTCGTCGAGCAATCAATTAGTGACCACTTGTTAGGATTAGCAAATTTTAGAAGCGATGGAATTGGGTGGCCGTTGCCTCTGACGTGCACCATCAAAGATTCAATTGGATCTTCTTTGCCGGTATTGAATTCAAAGGAAAATTCGTCGCCTGTATAGATGCCCCATGTGGGGTCTGACCAGTCTACGCCTGGAAGTGCATGAGTTATGAGATGGCGAACTTCTTCAGCAGATCCTAATGGATCGGCATTCTGATCTTCTGGTAGTTCTTCTAGGTCTTCGGGTGGCTTGCCACCAAAGTTCAATACCATTACGTCCCAACTCATGAGTTCTTGCATTCCTTTTTTGTGAGACTAATACTGATTGGTTGATTCTCTGAAATCACTGACGGCACTGAAGTTTTTCCTGATTCGGGGGTACAGCAAGCTGAGGCTTGCGCTACAGGCGCTCCAGGAAGTCCAGGAAGTTCAGCGTCTTCACCATAGGTAGTGGCAATGTCTGTGGTGTGAAAACTTTCCCAGGCTATTCCTTGTGGATCGTGCACCCAGGTTTTGTCTGCTTTGGCATAACAGCAAGTCGTTTGTTCTTGTTCAAGAATTGGCTGCTGGGCTTTTTTTAAGCGCATTGATATTTCTTTTAGTGAGTCTGCATCTTCGACTTGTATGCCTAAATGGTCGAGACCGGGCTCTCTGCCGCGAGTTGAAATAGCAAAATTGATGCGTGGATCATCAAGCATCCATTTGGCATAGTCTTCTTTTGTCACAGTTGGAGCGGCATCAAAAAACGTTGAATAGAATTGGATCGACTGCTCTAGATTTGCCACGGCTACATGCACGTGAAATCTTTTCATTGGCATTTTCCTCCATCCTTATTGTTATTATTTTCTCTTTCTTCGGCGCAACAGTTTTCGAGCAAGAAGCTCATTAACTGCTGCATTTGATCGTAATTAGCAGAATATATGATTGAGCGACTCTCGCGCCTTGGCATAATTAGAGAGGCACTGCTCAATTCTTTTAGGTGAAACGACATAGTTGCCGCGGGCATGGCAAAGTGACTGCTTAGTTCGCCCGCTGCCATTCCTTGTTGACCTTTGCGCACCAAGAGTCGGAAGATTTCGAGTCTGGTTTCTTGGGCCAGGGCAGATAGAGCGTTTACGGCTGTATTCGTTTTCATATTTCCAATATAATCGAAATGATGGAGAGAGTCAACTGTCCAGCCTTAAACATTCGTAGTAAGTACTTGCCATCGGCCCAGTGCGATGTTAACCTCAGCTCAGTTATCGTTTAGCAGGTTTCTGTAAGAAATGACTGGCCGCAACCATCACCATCATCATATGTTTCTCGATGGAGCGGACTAACAGCCACCTTGCGTTTACGCACGAAACTGTTTAGAGCTCGCTCCCTGCGGGCTCTTTTTTTATGCAATTTTTGAGGATGAGAATATGACCAAAGCCCTTGATGAGAGTAGCCGAGCTAAGGCGAGTGAGACAGAGTCCAGAGTATTAGCGACGAGTTCAGAGGTCGCTGTCAATCTCGAGGGTAGTGGCAAAACTGACCTGCGGTTGACTATTCCTAAGGGGCGCATTCAGGAAAAAGTGATGGCTCTCTTGAGTCAAATTGGCATGAATTTTCTTACTGATGGTCGCTCGTACAGTCCTATCTGTTCAGATCCTCATGTTATTACCAAGCTTTTGAAATCGCAAAATATTCCTAGTCTCGTTGCTCTAGGCCGCCATGATTGCGGCTTCTCTGGCTACGACTGGACTGTTGAGCAAGACGCCGATGTGGTTGAATTGCTAGATTTGCAGTTCGACCCAGTGCGAATAGTGGCTGCTATGCCTGAAGCATTGCTGGATGGCGGCGATTTCAGGACTAAGAACTTTGGTAGAAAATTGATTGTTGCTTCTGAATACCGCAATTTGGCCAAGCGTTTTATTGAGCAGAATAAATTAGATGCTATTTTCTTGCAGACCTTCGGCGCTACTGAAGCTCTCCCGCCTGAAGATGCCGATATCATTGTCGATAATACTTCTACCGGCACCACTCTTAAGCATAATCGCTTGGTAATCGTTGAAGAAATAATGCGCTCCACAACGCGCTTCATATGCAATAAGAAAGCCTTTGAAGATCCCATCAAACGTCGCATGCTTGAAGAAATGACGATGTTGATGAAGAGCACACTTTTGGCTAAGCAAAAAGTTATGCTTGAAATGAATGTATCGCGCGAAGATTTTGAGCGGGTGGTCAGTAATTTGCCTTGTATGCGCGCTCCCACAATTTCAGAGCTTTACAATGGCGATGGCTATGCCATCAAAATCGCTGTGCCGACTAAAGAAGTGCCGGACCTGATTCCAAAGCTAGTGGCTCTTGGTGCTCGCGATATTCTGGAATATAAAGTTGAGAAAATTGTTGCAGGATACGATAAATGAGTGGCGCAGCGGCCTTAGTGCCCCAGATGAGCGACCCTAATTATGCCGTGATCTTTGATCTCGATGGCACTCTCGTTGATACTTCCAAGAGTTTTGATGAGACTATCAAGCAGATGGTGCAGAGATATTCGGGAGAAGCGTTGTCCGATCAAGAGATTGCCAGCTTACGGCAAGAAGGCGGCTACAACGACGATTGGGTGACCACTGCTGAGCTCTTGCGTCGTCGCGGTTTTGTCGAGCCATTTTCTAAAATTGTGCAAGAGGCTACTGCGTTATATTTGCAATTGGCTCCAAGCAATGAATTTGCTTTGTTTGATGATCAGCTTCTTTTGGCAATTGCCGAGCGGCATCCTCTTTTTATTGTTACTGGACGCACACGGCCAGAGTACGATCCCATTTGGGGAGAGCGCTTAGACCCTTTATTTAAGCGGGTCTATTGTCTGCACGATGTGCCTGGTAAGGCCCCTAAGCCTTCGCCCGACTATCTTTTGCACTTGATCGCAGATTTTAATTTGGAAAATGGAGTCTACATTGGCAATGCTGTAGACGATATGTGGGCCGCCCGCGATGCCAACCTGACGCGCATTGGCATTGCTTCCACTCTGCCGGCTAAAGCTCTTAGCGAAGCCGGTGCGCAGATAGTTCTACAATCAGTTAACGAGCTAAGGCAGGTATTTTCACTATGACAACAGCTTCTGGAAAAGACCAAGCTGGAAGAGAACGAGTTGGAGAAGAGCGAATGATCGAAAAGACCGCAAAGGCCGAAAAGACCGAAAAGATCAGTAGATTTGCTTCGGTGACGAGGAAAACTAAAGAAACCGATATCACTATCGAAGTCAATCTAGATCAGCCGAGCCCACCGGACATTGAAACATCTTTGCCGTTCTTGTCTCATATGCTTGAGGCCTTTGCAGTGCATGGCCGCTTTGGTCTTAAGGTGCGCGCTGTTGGCGATATTGAAGTTGATCCCCATCACCTAATTGAAGATACTGGCATAACTCTGGGTGAAGCTATTTTCAAAGCTTTAGGTGGTCTTAAAGGGATTAACCGCGCCGGTTGCTTTACTTATCCGATGGATGGCAGTTTAGTCACTATCGCCATTGACCTGTGCGGTCGGCGCAATCTCACCTGGAAAGTGCAATTCGGCAACTTTGAGGTCGGTCACATTGACCCAAATCTCTTCAGAGAGTTTTTCAAAGGTTTTGTTGATGGACTAAGAGCCACTCTCCACTGTCATGAACTCTATGGTGACAACGATCACCACGTCATTGAGGCTGTTTTCAAAGGCCTAGGCAAAGCATTGCGGCAGGCGGTCGTGCCTCTTGAAACTGGCGAGTATCTAAGTACAAAGGGCGTTTTGGATGAAAGCTAAGATTGCACAGCGGTCGGTGATTAGATTGCAGGAGATTCGAGCGAAAACTAAACTTAGAGTGAAGGCTGAGCAGGGAGTGCCAGTATGAACGCCAATGGCTTTGCTGTAGATTTAGTTACTTCGGTTGGTGGCAACCTCGGCAGCGTTGCTCGCAGTTTGACTCGCCTTGGTGTCAATTTTAATGCTGTTGATGCAGGCAATCCGCCAGATGGCTCGCGTCCTATTATTTTGCCAGGCGTTGGTGCTTTTGGAGCCGTGATGTCATCACTGCGAGCTGGCGACTTTGATCAAACAATTAGCTCATTAGTAAAAGCTGGTACCCCCTTTCTCGGAGTTTGCGTCGGCATGCAAATTCTTTTTGATTCCAGTGAAGAGGCTCCTGGAGTTGCTGGACTAGGTCTGGTAAAAGGAAATGTCGTCAAGTTTACTCAGGGCAAAGTGCCACAGACTGGATGGAATGAAGTAAGGCCAGTTAACAACACGAGTTGGCCGTCGGGCTTCGTTTATTTTGTCAATTCTTATTATGCAAAGCCAGATTGCGCCAATCCAGAAAGTGACTCTGTCATTCTTTATGAGGCTGATTACTTCGGCAAATTTTGTGCTGCAGTCTCTGTTGGCAATATTACAGCCTTTCAGTTTCACCCAGAAAAGAGCGGTGAATTTGGTGAGGGTCTGCTGAAAAGGTGGGTGAGTGATGTTGTCTAGTGGGCTTTGCAAACGCATAATTCCCTGTCTTGATGTGGCTAATGGCCGCACAGTCAAGGGCGTTAAGTTTCAAAATCTGCGCGATATCGGCGATCCGGTAGAGCTGGCTATTGAGTATCAGCGCCAGGGTGCTGACGAGCTAATGTTTCTTGATATATCAGCTTCGCGCGAAGAGCGCAGCACTGTGTTCGATTTGGTGCGTTCTGTGGCTGAACATTTGGCTATTCCTTTCACCGTTGGTGGTGGCATTTCGAAATTGGATGATGTGAAGAAATTATTGTCACTTGGAGCTGATAAGGTTTCTATCAACTCATCAGCAGTGCAACGCCCCCAGTTGATTGCTGAAATTGCTGAGGCCTGTGGTTCACAGTGCTGTGTCGTAGCCATTGATGCCCGCAAGGTTGGCTGTGAGTTTTCTAGTACAAAATCTTCGACAAATAGATCTGATAGACCGGCCTGGGAGGTCTTGACTAAAGGTGGCAGTGTATCGACTGGTTTAGATGCTTGGGTTTGGGCGCAGCAATGTGTTGAGCTTGGCGCTGGCGAGTTCATGTTAACCTCGTGGGACGCCGATGGCACTCAAGAGGGCTTTGACATTGAAATGGTTCTGGCTTTCTCTGGCCTTCCTATTCCGGTAATTGCTTCTGGGGGAGCTAAGAATCCCCAGAGTTTTGTTGATGTATTCTCACTGGGCCAGGCCGATGCGGCGCTTGCGGCCAGCATTTTTCATGATGGATTATTTACAGTCAACCAAGTCAAAACTACTCTTAAGAACGAGGGCATCACAGTTCGCTTATGTTAATTCCAAGCATTGATATCATAAATGGCAAGGCCGTGCAGCTGAAGCAGGGCAAAGAGTTCGTTCTTGAAAGTGAGCGCAGCCCGCTAGAGTTGGCTCGCGACTTTAATCGCTGCGGCGAGATAGCCGTTATCGATCTTGATGCGGCTATGGGCAAAGGCAACAATAGAGAGCTAATCAAAGACATTTGTCGCGTTGCCGATGTGCGAGTAGGTGGTGGCATTCGTGATTTTGAGTCTGGTCGCGAGTATTTGAAAGCTGGCGCTAAGCGCCTGATTGTCGGCACCATGGCCACACCCGAGTTTCTTGAGAAATTCGCACCGCAGCAAATAATGGTAGCTCTTGATCATCGCGGCGAAATAGTTGTGGATAAAGGTTGGGAGAATTCCACCGGCGAGACTATTTGGCAGAGGGCAGAGCGACTGGCTCCTTATTGTTCTGGTTTTCTTGCCACCTTTGTGGAAGGCGAAGGCTGCTTACAAGGAATGGATATTGCTGCCATCAAAAAGCTGAGAAAGCGCTTGCCTGGACAGCTTACCGTTGCTGGCGGTATCGCCACGCTAGATGAAGTCATTGAGATTTCAGGGCTTGGTATTGACGTGCAAGTGGGGATGGCGCTCTACACGGGCTTAATTGACCCGGTGGAATCTGTAGTTAAGAGCGTCAAGTTTCATGCTGACGGACTTGTGCCAACTGTTGTGCAAGATCTTAGTGGCCAGGTTCTCATGGTGGCGTATAGCACTGCGGAATCTCTGGCGAGAGCCCTGCGTGAAGGTAAAGGCGTCTATTTCAGCCGCTCTCGTAATGAAATTTGGGAGAAGGGTCTGACGTCTGGCAATTCGCAACAGCTTATTTCTTGTCGGGTCGATTGTGACCGCGACTGTTTACTTTTTACTGTTATGCAGAATCGGGCCGCCTGCCACAACGATACTTATAGCTGCTTTGGCACCGTTTCGGCTGATCGTAAGTTCTCAATGAACGAGTTGTTTGAGACCTTGCAATCGAGAAAAGCCGAGCCGCCATCTAAGTCTTATACTCAAACATTATTTGCCGATCGACGCTTGCTTCTCAAGAAAATTATGGAAGAAGCCTATGAGGTGGTATCCCACTCCTCAAAAGAAAATTTGCGCTGGGAGATTGCCGATCTTCTCTATTTTGCCAGCGTGTTAGCTGTAGATGAAGGCATTGAGTGGAAAGAAATTGAATCAGAGTTGGCTGGTAGAAGAAGATAAAGCTACTTAGATGATCGAGAAATTAGTGCTAGGAATCAACAAATGAAAGATAGTAAAACTGCTGAATTGATACCGGTTCTTGTTGCTGAGCAAGCTCGTCAGTGGGCTGCTTCCTTGACTGAGGCACCGAGTGAGTGCGAGCAATCTCCGTCTTTATCGGTTGATTCTGCCGAGCCCGGTGATGCCGTAGCCGCTGAGCTGAGATTAGAGAATTCAGTCAGAGATATTATTTCTCAAGTACGCGTCTCCGGAGACAAGGCTCTTGCTGCTTTGGCTGAGCGTTTCAAGGACCCAGCACCGAAAACGGTGATACTCGATGCTGTGGCCAAGCAAGCTTTGCTTGAGAGATTGCCTCAAGAAACAAAAGATATCTTAGATGAAGCTGCGAAGCGTATTCGTCGTTTTGCTGAGGCCGTAGTGGCTGTGGCTAAGCCTGTGACCGTTGATTGTGGTGAGTATCAGGCTGGCTTTGATTTCAAGCCTGTGGCCCGCGTCGCTTGCTACATTCCAGCTGGCCGCTATCCGCTGCCCTCTACTGCTCTGATGACTGCCGTCACGGCTCAGGTTGCTGGCGTGGAAGACATTTGTATTGTCTCACCATCTTTGAAAGACGAAATATTATATGCTGGCTCGCTTGCTGGAGTAACCGAATTCCACGAGGCTGGAGGCGCACAGGCTATAGCTGCTGTGGCCTATGGCACTGAGAGCATCAAATCAGTTGATATGATTGTCGGTCCTGGCAATGCCTATGTCACGGAAGCAAAACGCCAAGTTTACGGACGAGTTGGTATTGATATGCTGGCCGGACCAAGTGAAGTAGCCATTGTCGCTGACAGCGGCGCTAATGCTGAGTGGCTCGCTCTCGATTTGCTATCGCAAGCAGAGCATGACCCTAATGCTCGTTCTTATTTGCTCACTGACAGCGAGGCTTTAGCCCGGGCTGTGGCTGTTCTCATAGTTGAGAAAGTTAGTACCCTTAGTCTGCCTGACTACATTGATATTGCCTTAGCTTCTAGTGCCATTGTTGTTCTTGATTCTTTGGAAGCTTGTGTTGCTGCCGCCAACAATGTTGCCCCGGAGCATTTGCAGTTGCAGGTAAAAGATCCGGTTGCTCTCAAGTCGCAGTTGAAGAACTATGGCGCTCTTTTTATGGGTTACAACGCTACTGTGCCGTACGGAGATTATGCTGCCGGGCCTAATCACACACTGCCTACCAATCGCGCTGCACGCTTTGCTGGTGGTTTGAATCCATTCACTTTCTTGCGCGGTCAGAGCTGGTTGCATCTGAGCGGTACCGCCAAGGAATTATCTATGCTTACTGCTGGTTTTGCCGATCTGGAAGGCTTAACGGCTCATGCCGCGGCTGCGAGGGCGCGATTGATTTAGCAGCTTTTTTGCGGTCACTCGCTTTCTATTCCCCTCGGTAAACTTCCGCTCGATAAACGGTAAAGGATCTGAAGATGACCAATCTAGTGCGAGACGACATAGCGCAAACTGAAGGCTACGCCCCCGGTGAGCAGCCGAGCGATACAACTACAATAAAGCTCAATACCAACGAAAACCCTTATCCTCCTTCGCCCAAAGCTTTGGCAGCGATTGCGGCGATTGCGGCTAATGGGGCAGAACTAGTGCGACGCTATCCGGACCCGACAGCCCGAATTTTTCGGGAAGAGGCGGCGAAGTTGCACGGCGTTCCAGCTGATTGGATTTTGACTTTCAACGGCGGCGATGATTTGCTCAATGTCATAATTCGCACTTGTGCCGGCGAAGGCGACACCGTAGCCTTTTTGGAGCCTTCATATTCGCTCTATCCGGTTTTGACAAAGATACAAGCAGCTAGACCTCTGGTCTTGTCTTACGATATTGCTGGTACCGAGTGGAAGCTGCCAGCCGGTATCGAAACTACAGATGCTGCTCTTCTCTTGATAGTAAATCCCAACGCCCCATCTGGTCACCTTGAGCCACTGGAGACGATTGAAAGTGTAGCGAAGAATTTTCGTGGAGTGGTTTTAATTGATGAAGCCTACATCAATTTTGCTAATGATTCGGCACTGCCATTGGTGCACAAATATAGCAATATAGTAATTCTGCGCAGTATGTCTAAGGGCTATTCGCTGGCTGGCTTGCGCTTCGGTTATGCCATTGGACAGGCATCTTTGCTAAAGGAATTGGTCAAGGTGCGCGATTCGTATCCCTGTGATGTGGTTTCGATTGCCGCGGCCACAGCAGCACTTGCAGATCAAGAATATGCTCGCTCTACTTGGAGTAGTGTTTGCTCAGAACGAGAGCGTTTGTATTCAGCTCTTGAGGCCTTGGGATTTAGTATGCCTAGGTCTCATTCTAATTTTCTCTTGGCTGAAGTTCCGGCTGGGGCAAGTGCAGAGAGAATCTACCAAGAGTTAAAGAGTCGCTCAATATTAGTGCGCTGGTGGAATCTACCTCGTTTGGCTGCTAGAGTTAGGATAACTGTTGGCACAAAAGAGCAAAACGATAAGCTATTGGCTGCCTTGCAAGATATTGTTAGTAGCGCTAGCAGCAATTAGTAGCAATTAGCAGCAAGAGCTTGTAAATAGAACTAATTAGAATTAGATAGCATTGGAGTAATAAATGAGCGACAAGATGGTGCTAATACCTGGGCCAAGCCACCCAATTACTGTTGAACACAGCCCTTCGCGGGTCGTGGTTAAGTTCGGTGGTGTAGTTGTTGCCGATACCACAGAGGCCGTTATTCTAAAGCAGCCTAGCAGCCCTGAGCGTTTTGTCATCCCGCGCAAAGACGTTAAGATGGAATTATTGGAGCGTAGTGAGAAGACTAGCTATTGCCCATACAAAGGTGATGTCTCGTACTTCAATCTCAAGAGCGGCGACGCTAGTTCGGCGAATGCGGCCTTCTCTTTTGAGACTCCGCATGCGGCCGTTGCCGAGTTAAAAGAACGCATTGGCTTCTATACTGAAAAAGTAGAGTCGATTGTCGAGGAGAAAGTAGGTTAAGACATTCTTTCGGCGTGCTGGAGAGTTTTTAGACGAACCTTCTGTTGGGTTCGCTAGATTTGTTTGGTTCTACCCACTCAATTCAGTCTGGCTGCTGTACTTATTACTTTTTATTGTGTGTGTCTGTCCGCCACTTGCGATCTTCATCCGCGACAATGGCTGGGGGCCGGTTTATCTCTATTACTATTGGACTCCTTTGGTCGTGTTGCTCTTTAGCAGCAGGTGGTTTCGCAGTCGAGTAGCTTTTATGCTATTCGCCTGGTTTTTGAGCTTGATGTTGTTGAACTTGCTGCTTGGTATGACGCAGGGAGCGTATATTAGTGCTATCAGCAAAGCCTTTAGCGCTGCTGTTGTGCAAGGAACAAAGTGATACCTCTATAAAGGTGCCTGGTCTGGCGAACTCGCAGGTTGTCCCTACAGCGTCTCCTGTAGCCATTCCGAGGAGTGAGCCTAGATAGCGGGCCTGTAAATCAATTGGCATTGGTTTATTGCTCTGTTTTTTGTTCAAGCTCAGCTAAACGCTCTGCCAGCTTTGCCTGTACCAAGTCTATTTCGTCTAGTCGCTTTTGGAGTGGCTCTTTGATAGCGGGGATGGCCTCAAGTGATTGTTCCAGATGGCCAATGGTATCTGTTGCGGTGCGGACGCGCTTATTTGCTTCTTTTGCCAAGTTCGCGTTTTTTTCTAGTTCAGCGCTAGACTGTCGATTTTGCCAAACCTTTTCCCGTTCCTTCCAGGTCACAATTAGCTCCTTAATTGGTTCTTCGATTTTCGCAAAGGCTTCATAGCTGTTTGTGATTTCCTTGCTGGCAATGGCGTAACTTGCTAATGCTTGTTTTACTTGTTCTAAGTTCATTGATTGTGTTTCTACTGCAGGAAGGTTGCTAATGCTTTCCAAAGAAGCTTTAGCTAGCGCTTCATTCGCTGCAACTTTTTCTTCCATTCCCTCAAATATTGTCGGCGAAAGTTTGATGATGCAGCCATTAACATCCAATGCATCGGCAAGCTTTGCTTCCCGTTCGATGACTCTTTGTTCCATTCTGGCAATAGCTTGAGCGCTAGCTGTGCTACGAGGCACAGTCTTGTTAATCAAAGCATTAGTGCTCTTCAGCAGCTCCGTCATCGCCTGGGTCGTGCTTGTGATAAGTAGCATTTCCATTTTCTGGCTGTCGTCTTCAAGTCGTTCTAGGCAACTTTTAAGTATTGGTAGTCTAAGTTTTTGTAACTCTGCATATTTGGCAGATGAGCGCTCTAATTTGCTTGCCTGTCGATTTGCTTCTGCTACTTGTTTCGGCAAGAGTTCGTTAGATTTTTTCTGCCTGGCTGCGCGGCGATTCAGTTTGTCCGCCACGCGCCTTACTTGCTGTGCTTTAGTCTGAAGTTCATGTTGTCGAATAGATGCCTCCTGGATGAGGTTCTGGCAGGCGGTTATTCTGTCTGCCAGTTTTCGCAAGATTGCTTTAGCTCGGCGTTCCCGATCGCTATGATTTGGCATCAAGCTTCGTCTGATCGAGACTTTTGTATTACTGAGTAGTGATAGAAGATCGCTCGAATTATAGAGAGGCTCCTTTTGAGCGATAGGTTTCTGCTGCATGGTCAATACTTTTGGCAGGCTCTTAGTCGTCGCGTTATTAGACGCCTTCGGAGTTTTCTTACGCGCTCGCTCCTGCCGCCGAGTTCGCTGTTTCTTAAGGCCAGTTACAGCGAGCATCTGAGAGGCTTTACGCAAACGAATTACTTCCTCGTCTAATTCTCGTTCGATCGAGAGTCTAATAACTAGGGTTTTGAAGCTAGTCTCAAGTCTTGCAAACAGACCTCGATCGTGTGTGGCTTCGTCATTTGCAGCCACCTTTGATTTGCTCTTGCTTTTCATTGACTCTCAGCCGCGTAACTCAAGCGATAGTCCATTTATCGAGCGTATCTTGCAGTCCGACGGAAGTCAATTCGATAGAAATTGCTGTGGCGCAAGCTCAAATCTTGCCGGACCCACTTCAGTCCGCCTAGTTTCGGTCTATTTGACGCACCCGGTTCTTTCTGTTAAATTACATACCAACTAGTCGGTACTGAATTTTGGGCCTAATCCAAATTTCAAAAAAGAGACATGCCTACCTACTTACTTACTTACCTGCCTACTTACCTAACCAATGGCCCGCACCCGCAATAGTCTTGAAACCCGCACCAAGCTGCTTGACGCCGCTCGCGACCTGATTCGCGCCAAGGGCTACAGCGCCACAACCGTCGATGACATTTGCCAGGCTGCGGGTGTAACCAAGGGCGGCTTCTTCCATCATTTTGAAAGCAAAGATCAGCTTGGCGTTGCTGCTGCTGAGCAATTTAGCAATATGGCGGAGCAGATTTTTGCAGCCGCGCCGTATCAAGCTCTTGAAGATCCGCGTGACCGCCTTTTCGGCTACATCGATTTTCGCATCGCTATGTTGGGCGCTGAAATCTCTCAATACACGTGCTTGCTCGGCACCATGGTGCAAGAAGCTTATGCAACCCATCCGAGCGTGCGTGAGGCCTGTGATGCCGGGATGACAGCCCATGTAAGAGAATTGGCGCACGATATTGAGGACGCTAAATTACTCTACGCACCAAAGGCTAGCTGGACGTCTGAAAGCGTCGGCTATTTCATTCAATCAGTTATACAAGGGGCATTTATTTTTGCCAAAGCCAAGCAAAGCCCAGAGGTTGCGGTGCAAAGCATGATGCATTTGCGTCGCTATTTAGAGTCTTTGTTTGAACACTAATAAGGAGTGACCATGCCAGAAACTACATCGACGGTACCTGAACATAAAGAGACCGCCAACAATATGGAGCGCGAGTTAACTTTGACCCGCATCATTGATGCCCCTCCATCAAAGGTATTTAGAGCTTGGACTGAGCCAGATTTGATCGTTCAATGGTTTACGCCACCACCATACAAGACCATATCTGCAGAAGTAGATTTGCGCGCTGGTGGCTCAAATGTGATTGTGATGCAGGCTCCTGATGGCACCCAGATTCCTAATGAGGGAATCTATTTAGAAGTCGTGAAGAATGAGCGTTTAGTTTTTACTGATGCTTATACCAGCGCTTGGGTACCATCCGAAAAGCCGTTCATGACTGGCATTCTTACCTTTGAAGAGCATGAAGGCAAAACTAAATATACTGCTCGCGTGTTGCATTGGACAGTGGCCGACCGCGAAGCTCACGAGAAAATGGGCTTCTATGAAGGTTGGGGCATTGCTACAGATCAGCTTGCGGCACTAGTGGCAAAGCTCAAATAAAGAGAGGAAAGTTTTTAAATGATTGAAGCACCAATAGTGGTAGATGCTCCTGCGCAAGAAACTGCCTCCATTCATATTGTTGTTCCCAGAGCAGAGATTCAAACTGTTATGGGACCAGGCATAATGGAGATTTTTGAGGCTCTTGCCGCCCAGGGGATGAAGCCTACTGGCCCCTGGTTTACGCACCACCTAAAAAGACCAGATGATACTTTTGATTTTGAAATTTGCGTTCCTGTGGCATCACCGGTGACACCAGTTGGGCGAGTTAAGGCTGGTCAGATGCCTGCGCATACTGTCGCTCGCACTGTTTATCAGGGCGGATATGAAGGCCTTGGTGAGGCCTGGGGCGAGTTTTTGCAATGGATTGAAGCCCAGGGTCATGAATCTGCTGAAGACCTCTGGGAGGTCTATATGGTTGGTCCCGAGTCTGGCCCCGATCCAAGTCAATGGCGTACTCAGCTCAATCGGCCACTGAATTAATTGAAGTTATTTGAGGAAGAAACTGATGATCAAGAAAATAGCAATAGGTGTTGTTGCCCTTGTCGGGTTGGCACTGGTGGTAATTTTAGGCATGGCCGCAAGCAAGCCAGATACGTTCACCGTTGAACGTTCGGCTGTGATTAAGGCTTCTCCTGAAAAGCTGTTTAGTATGGTAAATGATCTGCATAACTGGAAGCAGTGGTCTCCCTACGAAGAAAAAGATCCCAAGATGAAGAGCACCTTTAGTGGCGCTGAGAAGGGTAAAGGCGCTGTCTATTCTTGGGACGGCAATGATGAAGTTGGTTCAGGCAGTATGGAAATTACTGAGGTGGCAGAGCCTTCCAATGTAAAAATAGATTTGCACTTTCTCAAGCCATTCAAGGGTGACAATAAGGTCAATTTTTCCTTTGCGCCTGAAGGCGATATGACCAAGGTTACTTGGGCTATGAGTGGCGATGCTCCCTTTATATGCAAAGTAATGCAGATTTTCTGCAACATGGATGAGATGTGCGGAAAAGACTTTGCAAAGGGCCTTGCAAAGCTGAAAACGTTAACTGAGAGCTAAAACGGAACTTTCACTCTGCGCTCCCGTCGGCTGGCAGACCACGGAATGAAGAGGAAAAGTAATCATGTCGAATTTAAAGCAGGCATTCGCCCTGGCTGCCGCTTTGTGCGCAGTGCCACTCGGTACTCTCACCTGTTACGCCGGCGAAACACAGTCGAGCAGCATGGCTCAGACCCAGAGCAGCAGTGAAGCGCCACCCATGGGCTCAACCACCACGACTAGTTCAAGTTCGCAGAACTCCACCCAGGCTGGTACTTCGAACTCTAGCCAATCGGCTATAGTTGATAGGCAGTCTTCGTCAGCTAGCAGCAGTCTCGCCCCGGGCAATAACACCAGCCGAACCACTACACAGTCATCAGTTACTGCGGGTGTGCCAGTAACGACTACCACGGCCTCAAATCGCTCGAAGACCACCGTGCGGAAGACTGCAGTGCGCCCCAAGGCTAAAGTAAAGACTTGGAAGACTCAAACCTGGAACCACAGAGTAATCAGACACTAAATCAAGATCCAAAGTTGTTGGGCGGGGTAAACTTAGATCATTAATTGGATAAATTGATGATTCAAGGCTTCGCTCGACAATTTAGGCTGTGCTGCTTGGCGGTGGTGATAACAATCACCGCTGCAACTGCTCAGTCTTCAGCGGCTGGCGGCTTCGACAGTGCTGATCAAGCCGGTCGTGCTGATCAAGCTGGTAGTGCTAAGAAGAAGCTCATTGCTGAGTATAATCATGGCGATTTTAAGCTGGCCGAGGCCAGTGGCCGGTTGGCGTTGACGCAGCAGCCAACCGACATGGAAATTCGATATTATTTGGCCAACACTTTGTCTAAGTTGGGCAAAGCCGACGAAGCAATTTTTGAGTACCGGCAGTGTTTGAATAGTAATGCTTCGGCGCAGCTAAAGGAATTTTCGAAGCAGGGTCTTGAGAAGCTTCTGCAGCAAAAAGAAGCTGCTTTGGCTGCTGCCTTGAAATCGCCAGCGCACCAAAAAGAAACTGAGTTGAACGCCTTTCAGAAGCGACTAACCGACGAGCAGATTCAGGCTGAAAATAGGCTCAGAGATGAGTTGACCCAGGCGAAAAGGTTGGCGAGTGAACGCTATTCTTCCCGCATGCGTCATAGCCCAAGAGACTATTCACCGACGTCTTATCAGCAGAGCGCCAGTGATGCTAACTTTTACCAGCGAGAGTTGCGAGCCCTCGACGAAGAGTATTTTCGCAAGGTTGCCGACCTGCGCAATCATGCCGCTAACGCTTTGAGTCAGACTAACTGTGGCAAGAGTACAATTCGGGTGATGCCATCGTTGAGCTCTAGCAAAGTGAAGAACTATATAAACTACTCTGATGAGGTTGAAGCACCAGTTAAGCCGCTGCCTGAGTCAATGAGCGCTACGGCCTTGTCGCTTGGTAGCAGTACGAAGCCGAAAAAGCGCGCTGTTGCATCGGGTAAGTCTAAATGAAGTTAGGGCTTGTGCTTGGCCTTGGGGGCGGCTTATTCTGCATTGTCGGCTCGTTTGTTGTTGCGCTCCCAACAGATTCAGCTCCGCAGTCAAAAACTGCTGCCCAGGCAAAGTCGCCGTCTAGCAGTTCAATAACGCTATCAGGCGAGGTCAATGTTTTGGCTGGTGCTTGCGCCGCTTCTGGAATCACCATCAAAGACAATAAATTGCCTACTGTAATTGAGAAGGTGCGAATGGGCTCTGCTGCTGCTTATGCTGGTTTAGCGCAAGGAGATCGCGTCCTCAACGGCCAGATTGGTCAGAACAAAATGTTTCTTGCTATCGAGCGTGCTGGTAAGAAATACACTGTGGCTTTGCAGTACACTCCCGATAATCTGGCAGCTGATGCTGCTCGCGAAGCGGCAAAAAAGAATCCGAATTTGAAGCTTTCCGCTGCTGTCACTTCTCCTGAGCAAGAGCGAAAGTTAGAAGCCGCGCGGGTTCTAGCTGCCGCTGCCACTGAGTCGGTTGATTGGCGTACTTTGAAAAATTATGAAATCGTCGTTATGGTCGACTCATCAGGCTCGATGGACGACAGGCTGAATTCTCCACCAATGACAAAGTGGGAGTGGTGTAGCAAAGAAATTGTCAGTTTGGCCAAAGAGGCAGAGCGCCTTGGTAGCGGCGGATTTACTCTCTGCACTTTTGAGAGTAACCATGAGATTTTTACCAATTGCACCGCAGCCAATGTCCGCCAATTTTTGCATAATCGACATCCGGGTGGTGGTACTAATTTAGCTACTCCTCTCAATGAAGTGATTGACAGACACTTCAAGAATGTCAATCGCAAGCCGCTCTTAGTGGTTGTGATTACCGATGCCCTGGTTTCTAATGACGAGATCGAAAACATTTTGATTGCGGCCTCTAAGCGTGTTCGCTCGCCCCAAGAGGCCCAGTTTCTCTTCTTGCAATTAGGTGATGATGCCGCCGGGCAGGAGCTTGCCCAGATTTTGGACGACGAGCTTACTACTCTTGGTGCTCAATATGATATCGTCAGCAGTATCACTTCCGACCCTCTCGTTTCTTTTGGTCTGCGTCGCGGCATGATCGCCGCCATGACTAAGGCGCCTGAGACCAGGCATACTAAGAAAGCGGCCACACCGAGTGAAGAGCTCGCTCGGGTGCGGGAAGAGCTAAGGCGGCTGCGGGCTAGCAAGGTTAAATAGAAGAGGTGGGGGTATCGGTGTCTAAGAATTTCGCGACTGAGACCTTATCTCTTTTGGCTACCTGGATTGCTTTCTCTTCTCTGTGTGCCTGTACGCAGCCTGTGGTTGAAGAAAATCATGCTTTGCGCGAGCAAGGTTTAGCCCTTTGTCGCGCTGGCAAATTAAAAGAAGCCGCCGCCTTGTTCAACAATAAGCTGGCAGTCGACGATAAGTCTGCTGATGCTCACTGTGGTCTCGCGACTGTCTATTCGGCTAAATTTGAAGAAGATAAGGCCATTGCCGAGTACGATCGAGCGATTGAATTGAATCCGGGTTTGGAAGAGGCATACAATGATCGCGGCAATGAGTATTTAGCAAAAGACTTATATGATCAGGCAATTGCAGACTACACCAAAGCAATAAGTTTGGGCCCTCAGCATTATGTGCATTGGTATGGTCGTTCATGCGCCTATCGTAAGAAGGGCGAGTTTGCCAAAGCTAGAATGGACGCCACTGAGGGAATTAGTCGCGCACCTAGATATGCTCCTTTGTATTTATGTCGAGCAAGAGCAGAGCAAAGTCTGAATCTACCCAACGAAGCCCAAGCTGATGTCGGCATAGCCTTGAGTTTGCCGGCTTCTTCAGTTTATGAGTTCAATACTATTGCCGGTTATTTGTGGGATGTTGGCAATCCAAGTTTAGCCGTCAAGCAATACGATAAAGTGATTGCGTTAGACCCTAAAGATCACGGGGCCTACAGTGCGCGCTCTGACTGCTATGCCGCTATGGGTAACTTAGCTAAAGCTCGGGCTGATTTGAATTTAGCCGCTCGGTATGCCCCCGAGCCTGATTGGTATAAAGTGTCATTTCTCACTCTCGATGACCTCGATTATGATGCTGCCCATGGTGTATCTTTGCCCATGCGTTGGGCTCTTGCCTGCTCAGCATTGATGTTTACCAAGCATGATGAGGGTTGCAATTCATTGCGAGGCGATGCCGCGACCGAGGAGAACAACGACACTGAACGCGAGGCTCTTGCGGAATGGTGGGGGATTGAGTCTCGTGAAGAATTACTCGACCAACTAAAAGCTTTGCAGGGTGATGGCGGTTTTAATCACACTTGGAAAGAGTATGTGAAATATCAAACCAATGGTATGCAACTAGATCAACTTTTGGATGTTACTAGTGATATTGCTAGTGGTGACTTTAGTAATCGCATGTCTGTTGTCGAAAAGTACGGTCAAGAGTTTGGAGCCAGGGGCATTCTTGCTTGGGATCTTTGTCGTTATGTTTGTCTTGTGCGTTGGGGCTTCAGGCTTGGTTTTGTCAGCGAGCAAGAGGCAAATGAGTTGCTTCTGCCTGTGGCAAAAAGATTGCGGAGCAATTACAGCAGTTGGCAGCAGATGGGCGAAGAATACTTGGTTGGTCGAAGGTTCTGGAGTGAAGAACATTGGAAAAAAGATGAGAAGGAATACAGTCGCATTTACAAGATGCTGCTGACCGAGAAAAATAGCCCGTGGATGAAGATACCGTGGGATACCGATCTTGGCGCAGCGGCTACATCGAAAGCAAAGCCTTAGCAAGTTTTGATGTCTTGCCTCCAGTTGGCAATGTTTCTAGATATTTGCGCGTGTCGATGTTCTTGATCGAACCATTTTGTTCGACTAGCAGTTCTTGGTAAAACTCAAGCAAGCTAGCAAGGCCAACCGGTACCATTCGCATTTCGCCTTGCAGAGTGCTTTCGAGAATCTGAATTACGGCACTAGCATGAGTTTCGCTCAAGCGAGCGATTTCAGAAAGCGATGCTACAAGGCGTTTTGGTCGGTTCTTCCCTGAGTGAATGTAAGCAGAAAGTCTCCTTCCGAGTTTGGACACTGAGAGTCTTCTTTCATCAATTGCGCAGATGCAGGCATCTCGAGTTAATACTAAACATGCAATGTCGCTATGAATTAGTCCAATGGCCATGAGTTCGTAAGCTTTTGTTTCTAGTGGAGCACCCGATTGACTCAACAATGAAAAATAGCTGGATATGCCATGTTCATATGCTGAGAATCCATCAAGAGTGACTGCTGCTTGGCGCACACCAGCGGCTAGCACACATTCCCTTAAGCCCGGAAGGCAAATTGCTTGCAAGTTGATTGTCGATGGTTCTTGAGCATATCTTAGCAGTGCCCCTGTGCCAAAATCTGGCAAGTAAGCTGTATCGATTGGACCACGCATGTATGTGGCCGCTAGGCAAAGTGCTGAGCTAGTATCCTTTGACTGGTGGGCTGTTTTGATCGATTCAGCCGGTGCCGTCGAACTTACGGTCTCAAATGCGGTTCTCAAATCGATGCAAATATCCTTATGGCTAGTAAGCTTTGCTCTTTCTCCCTCTGGTGTTCGCAAAAGAGTTAATGTCAAGTCGATGTCCGTCGGATTCAGGCCTGCCGCGTTCCACTCCTTGTGACGCTCGATCAATTGTGTTGCCTCTATCCAACCACCAATGTGAGTCGGTGTGCTTAGTAGCGGCAGGTAAATACCTTTTTTTATGCGAAGAAGAATGGCTTTAAATTGCAGCTGCACAAAATCAACGAGAGGATATAACTTATCTGTTTCGTGCAAGCGCAGATCTGCCGTGGGCTCTAAGGCACATTGAATGAAATCGGCATAGGCAATTTGTAGCTGTTGCTTGTTCGACCGGTTTCCTGTGAGTAGCTTTAAGGCTCTTGCTCTTAGCGGCGCGATTAGGTTGTTAGTTGGTTCATTGTATACAATTGGAATTCGCGCAATGGCGTCAGTCACCTGCTCCATTTCATTTACTAGATGCGGATGCTCCAGGCAGTAGGCGGACTTTGATAAAAGTTCAATAGCGTTCTGGATTGGCACCACTCGTTCACAATAGCTCAAAGGCCAGCCAGTTGTCTGTTCATCTGCACTGACGTAGGTTGATGCAGCTGATTTAACCGGCTGAAACTCTGTATCTTCTAGTGTCCCGAGCAGAGGTCTTAATCGTCGCCGAGCACTGGAGGAAATTGTGTCTGCATAGGTTTTTAGTTGCTTGCTCAATTCTCCGTCGTTAGTATTAGCAAAGCGCTCAAGTATGTCGCAGACTTTCGCCTGCACGTCTAAGGCATCATGCTGCAGCGCATCAACTGCTATATGGGTGCATTGCTGCGCAAAGACTGGATCGAGCGTCGCTCCATCTTCTAGCAGAGCCAATGCTGCAACGATCGGACCCTTCTGTCTGAGTCTAAATGTCAGTGGAATGTATTTTACAAGTAAGTCTTGTGGCAGTGGCCGTGATTTGTTTATGGTTGTCAGCGCTTTGACTGCAAATGATACTGTTGGTGGTATCGTAC
Source organism: Cyanobacteriota bacterium erpe_2018_sw_21hr_WHONDRS-SW48-000092_B_bin.40 (assembly GCA_030917395.1). Lineage (GTDB taxonomy): Bacteria > Cyanobacteriota > Vampirovibrionia > Obscuribacterales > Obscuribacteraceae. Next base: position 47,173 of record JAUPUU010000106.1, on the reverse strand, counting down.
TGCCGAGTAAGTTGGCGTATTGTTCTGTCAGCGCCATTCTTTCTTCGATGGATGGCCGCAACAACTCATGAAAATTAGAGAACCAACTAGAGCTATTTTGAGGGAAGTCTCTGCTCAGTGCTCTTAGACTTTCGCGAAGGAGCCTGTCCCTTGAAATATGACCTTGTTCGGCAAGGGATTTGATAACATGGGCCCATCCTCCGTCTGCTCTATATCGGTCGAGGGAGGCTAGGCTGCGCCCCTGATTGCTGTTTGCTTCAAAGAAGCGCCAGATAGTGTCGTTGAGAAAGTTTGGCTCTAGCAATAGTGGACTAATGTCTTCTGCTTTGGCATCGTGTATTAAATGTCTGCTGCCTGTGTTTTGCCAGGCAAATACGGCCGCATCACTTGTTGGGGTTTGACATACGTCTATTTTGCACAGCTCTAGCACCAGATTAAAGTAACTGTCGCTCTGTTCTAGTAGTACGTCACCGAAAGATCGCAATGCTTTGGGTTTTAGTTCTTTTAGAATACTGAAATCAAAAGGCTTCGACAGTAATATTCCCCAGGTGAGGCTCTTTAGCTGCTTTTCGCTTGCCGTAACTAGAACAGCTAGAGCGTCGAAAGTATCTACATGACTCCGACCTGTATGGAAGACAAATCCGCCAACTTCAGTCGTCTCCTCGCTTGGCTTGCAGGCCGCCTTATAGTTGGCTATCGCTCTGGTTGCAAATTTTGAGCGCTCGGTGTCAGTCGATCCATGCAAGAATGCTTGAAGCTCAGATGGGCTTCGCGCCGACAAGATGGCATCGAAAGTTTGCAGTTTTTCGTCTGACTTTTCCATTACTAATCGACTCGAGGTACCTTTTTATTTTAAATGTTACTGTTTAGTTGATTTACCATTAGTTTGACAGCAAGAATGTGCTTGCACGATCCGCGTGCGCCTTCGTATTTCACCTGCCAGGGGCAGGTGCACTTTTCTTCGGCAGATGCCAGTCGCACAAAATGTCTGGTATCTGTTCCACTGACGTAAGCTTCGATTGAATCTTCATGGCTTTTGTTGATAGTGACGCGATCGGTTGCCAAAAGTTTTCGCGCAGCTATCAGTCTGGGATGAACTGTCTCAACTTTTTCTATATCAAACGGCAGCTCTCTGTGAAAGTATCCACGATCGACATCAAAGCCGACCAAACCTCTCGAACCGAGAATGCTCAGAGCTTGTTTTACTTTGTCGTTCTCAATTTCGCAGATGGCTGCTAGCCTTTCAGGCTCTAGTTTAGATTGCCATTTTAGGGCTGCCAATACTTTAGATACGTTGTTTGACTGAGCAAATGCGAGGCTATCTAATACCTGTCCTTCGCCGGAGAAACCGCGTGAAGACTCAGCCGTCAATGTCAAAGTAAAGTTGAGACCGCCACACTTCAATTGCCATTCGGATGATTCGCCGTTGGATGGTGCGAATATCCGCAGCTGATCCGCTAGAGGTGCTAAGTCTCGCAATAGGCGTAGTCGTTCTAGCCCACCCACCTTCACACCTGAAGAATTTGCCATCTGTGTGAGCCTCAAGCCTTTTCCGGCCGGTATTGCCCAGAAGTCAGAGTGACTAGATGTCTGACTGGGAATCGAACGCAGGAATTTAATTGTTTCGGCGCGTCCTAGAGTTAGACAGTGTTCCATCTTTGCCTGATAGGCTTGAACCTCTACGAACCCCTTGAGCCAGCGATAAGGAAGCTTCACTTTCTTTTCGACCACTTGCTCAGGTCCATGCTTGAGTACTACTTCTGCTTCCCCGACTGAAAGAGCAAGGAGATCTTGATCTCGTATCATAGCTAGTGTGGCTCGCATTGGAGCATTAAAGTCAACATTGGTTGTGCCGTTTTCGACAATCTCCCCTTTGTATCCTTCTGGCGTTATATCTATGCGCGCATAAGTGCTACAACAGGCGCTGAATCCTTCGAATCTTAGTAAGCCACCGCCACTGGTGACAACAGGGTCTGCTTCGGCAATCGCTTTTTCTAACATATTCGTAGGTGTATAGAATCGAGTGCTTACCAGCTTCGATAAAACCAGTAAGAGCTTGGCAGTGGCGTGTGGTTGAAGCAGGTTGCCCTCAAAAAAATAGGGGTAAATTTCTGCCTGCTTAGATGTTGCAAGCAGAAGCTTCGCCGACCCCGAGCTAGTTTTTAGAACGCTAGGGGTTAAATAATGATATGTGTGCTCTAAATAGGTGTCAGCCATTTGTGAATTAAGGCATTGGTAAGCCAGTTTGTCAATTTAGACTTTATCGCCTTGTGCTAGGTTCTAAAGAGCTTAGTTGGATTCACCTTAACTAAAACCGCGTGGTGTAGATTGTTCTGCAGTCGCTGGTCCGCTGTTAAATAGTGTTAGCGACATTAATGTGCTGACAGATATTGCAGGCAGTGCATATCTCGCTTATTTCGCTGGCACGCCTACAATTGAAACACCAGTTGGACCATCAACAGTGCGTTTGAGGTCAATATCAAAGGTAACTTGATTGGCTGGTGGCTTGGGGAAATCAGGAATTTCAAAGAAGCCCACTTGATCAACAATCTGCACAGCTGTCTCTCTGAATTCTGTTTCTCTTGGTATATTGCGTTCAACGTCAGTGGCAGGAATGAATTCGACCACTCGGCCGGAAATGTCGTGGTCTGGTTTGATTGTCACTTCAAGTTTTGCTGTTCCCGGGCAGACATCGGCTGTCTGCCAGCGAGTGTAGATTGCTTTAGCTACGACGCGATACCATTGCGGCCAAGTGTCGCAAGGTGGTGCTTGGAATTGGGTGAGTACACGGGTTCTCGCCATCTCACTAACTGGTTCTATCCGGGTGAAAATTCTCTGCGATTGCAGGGTGCCTGGCACAGCGCTCAAGCTAACTGGTGTCGGCTGATTGGCTGACCAGCGGCCGCCCAAGGTCTCTTTACTTTGGCCTGGTGGCGTAATAGTTACTTCATAACCCGGTGCTGTAGTGATACCGTGTTTGGTGATGTAATGAGTCTCTTCAACTTGAGGAAGACTGGTTCGTAAATTACTAACTGTGTATATTCCCGGCGCAATCATTTGCAGTGCAGGCTGAATAGCACTTGTTAGCGTACCTAAGGCAGAGCCTACCATGCGTCCGCCGAAAAATGTGGTCGGTTGCGCAGTAACAGGAACTGGCACGGACGAAACTGCTAGCTCCGGTGATAGAACTGTTACGCCTTTACCAACTGTCTGGTAGTGATTGGGGGTGGTGTCAACCGACCTGCTACTGCCACTAAATATTGATGTGACATTTGAGCCTGGAACATAGTTGACCACGCCGTGAGCCGGGGTCCTGGTATAGGAAGATATGGGCGCAATCAAGCCGTACATTCTGCCGTTGCCACCTCTGGCGGTGTCGCCGAGCAGCTCCACTGGCCCGCCGTTTATGCCACCATTGGTGCCGCCTGTGTGTACATTGCCGCGAATTTGTTCCGGGGTGTATGAATCTCTAAGGGGTGACAACGGGCGACCGTAGGCGCCATTGCCGTTGACTTGACCTTGAAATTGAGGAAAGAGCCGCAGTGATGGATTTAGTTGTGTTTCGCTTTTGATGCCGCCTTGCAAGGGGCCAGTGCTGCTAACACCTGAAGTTAGCGGTCGTTGATTTGGTACGACTGGTACAGGGGGCGGGAAGTAGTCTGTGACGCCGTTGTTAGCATAGCTGGCGCCAGCAAAGGTAATTTCGGTCGCTACTGAAAGCGATGAAAGAAGCGATAAGAGCAGCGGTAGTGAAGGAATGTTCTTGCGGCGCATTTAATGCTTCTCGAATCTCGACTTGGTAAAAGAACCATGAATTTCATCCTAGCAAAAATAGTCATACCCAAATTTGGCCTACGTCAGCGCCACGCCGCCGGCTAAGCCCACCAATTGACTAGTTGCAGTCTTTTGAATTGCCAGCGACTGGGTGCAGCCACTCGTTTTTTGTTAATTATTAGATTGGTTGCGCAGCCAGCACTTACTTCTGCGAATAGCTCTGCATCAAATTGCTGTAGGCCGGTAGGTGATTGGAGAGCAAGGCGCCAAGCCCTTCGATGTCGTTGCGCCAGTCGCGGTGCAATTCGCAAGCGACACTGAACCAGTTCATCAATTGCGCACCGTTTTGAGTCATGCGACTCCAGGCTGCATCGCGCACTGTGGTGTTAAATGTGCCAGAGGCATCGGTGACAACAAATACTTCAAAACCTTCTTCCAGCGCTGAAAGAGCGGGGAAGGCAACACAAACGTCGGTAACTACACCGGCAATAATCAATTGTTTGCGTCCAGTTTTCTTTACTGCGGCGACGAAATCGGCGTTGTCCCAAGCGTTAATTTGGCCAGGGCGAGCAATATATGGAGCATCTGGAAACATGGCTTTGAGCTCGGGCACGAGTGGGCCGTTGGGGCCTTGCTCAAAGCTTGTGGTCAAAATTGTCGGTAAGTTGAAGAATTTTGCCAGGTCAGCCAGGGCTAACACGTTGTTCTTGAATTCGTCAGGGGTGAAGTCTCTCACCAGCGAGAGCAAACCAGCTTGATGGTCGACTAATAATACGGCAGCATCATCTTTCGATAATTTATTGTATTTGCTCATAAAAATATGCGAGGCTCCATTAGTAACCAAGATGTTAGTGACCATTTTGGCAATAATGTCAGGCTATTTCAATCGAAGTTAACGCGATTGAAGTGCTTGTTTACTCGTCTAAACGTTTAGAGCTTATTTCTTGAAAGAGCTTTCTAGGTGGTCTTTGCTGGGCATCTCGGCGATGCGGGCCAAGACGTGTGAACCAACAATTACGCCCAGCTTTATCTGTGGTTTGTAGTTTGAGAGCAAAATACCTGGTCCGAGAATGTTAGCGCCATGGGTTAGAACGCCAGCGGTTTGGTCGCGGAATGCTAATTTGTCCACAGCCCAGTTGATGCCTACACCAGCGCCTAAGGTGAGCAAGCTGGTTTTCATGAAACTTGCTTGTTCTTGGCCGAGTAAGCTGAAAGCTTTGCCTCTCGATTCAATAATTTTGCCAGCATTTCTCTCTAGAGTGGCAGCCATATCTGACAAGCCTTCGCTTTCGATAACTGGGTGTTTGCTCAAGCCTTTCAGGGCTGCGAGGTGTTCTCCCTGGCTGGTGATGAGCTTTTCAGCACCAGGAGCGTGAGTTTTTTCAATTTGGCCAAGCAGACCTTTGAGTTGTTCTGGGCGTTTCAGCTCGGCAACTTTTTCGGCGCTGAGGGCTGGATCAAATTCAAATCTTCTACCTGTTTCGAAGAGCGATGGATTGCTTTTCATCAATTCTTGCATTTCCAAATCAGCAGCGTGTTTGCTCAAGCCAATATTGGCGCGTAGATTCTGCAAGCTGCCATAAAATTCTTTCTCAGCAAGATTGGCGGCGCGACCAGCTTCGGTTAGTTCACTAGTACCGCCAGGGCCAGCTTCAGCTAGTGCCTTCCTGAATTTCTCAGCATGTACGTCGAGTTCGGCGGTCCATTTTGTCAGTTCTTCTTGTTGCAAAAGTGGGCTCTTGCCGAGGTGTTCAGAGTATTCACTGACTTGCACCAGTTGCTCAGGAGTTAGAGCTGTTTTGGGCACATTGTCGATGGCCTTGAGTACTTCATCTAGGTCGCCTGGGCGATGGAGTTTCTTGACCAGGTCATCAGCCAGGTTGGCTTTTTCGAATTCGAAGCGATAGCCTTTGTCAAGCAGAGTAGGGTCAGCTTGAAATGCGGCATCTGCTGTTGTGCTTGCTTGGGTGAGTTTGCTTCTCAGTCTTGTGGTCAGGTCTTCACGACTGATATTGAAATCAGTAGCAAGGCTTTGTGGAATGGCGTGGTCGCTTAGGGTGGCAACCTTAGCGCCGGCTGATTCGGCAGCGTTTTGACTGCCGCGCTTGGCCATCATGAAACCCGAGAGCAAGGCTGATGGAATTTCTACCATATTGCTCAATTCTTGACCGGCAGTGAGTTTGCTGCGGTGTGGGCGGGGAATTTCATCATCTTTGATAGGTGGCGGAACTGGCTTTGGCTCTGGCACTCGACGAAGAATAGTCTCGGTCGGAGCAGCTTGTTCGGTTGTTGCTGGTAAGCGGCGCAGAGTTGTATCAGTCGGAGCAGCTTGCTCGGTTGTTGCTGGCAAGCGGCGCAGAGTTGGTTCTGTTTGTACAGTTAGGCCGGGTAAATCTTTGGCGGTTGATGCAGGAGCGTCTGTAGCTTTGGGCCCTAGGCTCTTGTGAATGTCTACTGAGTTTAGATTAAGCCCGCCGCTAAAGCTTTTGAAGACCGGGTTTTCTTTTGGCTGATCAGACATTGCTGGCTCCTGAGTCGATTGCTAATCCATAAGATAAGGCAATCCATCTCTGGTTGTAATGGGGGGAATACGCACACTACATTAAGCTCGTTCGCTCCTGGCGCAATACTGACGGGGGTTGAGTGGCCCATTAGTGCTACGATTTTAGGCTGAGCGATTATTTTCATGGCAAGTTTAACGGCTAGCTTGAAGACTGGTTTGAAGGCAAGCCTAGCGGCAAATTTAACGGCATAGGGCAATGGCTGCAAAGCAATTATTAGTGATATTAGGAGTGATGTTTGCCTTTCTGGCTTGTACCAGTGCAACCTATTATTGGGGCTGGTTCAATGTCTGGCATTCCGCCCAGCAGAGCCCTGCTATTGGCGCTGAGCCGTTGCGCATCAAGCTAGTGGCTTTGACAAAAGATATTCCTGCTGGGGCTGAAATTGACAGCAGTAATATTGATGAACACTACGAAACTGTCGACCACATCGCCCTTGATGCTTTTTCTTTTGCCTCTGATTGCATCGGGCGCAAAACCAAGTGGGCGCTGGCGAAAGGTCATCATTTAGCCAAGCATGATATTCTGCCGGACCTCAAGTGAATAGATTAAATGACTGAGAAAGACACCACCCTGAAGCCAATCAAGTATTTCTTGTTCCTCGTGCCCATCGCTATGGGGGCGGGATACTATGCTGGCAGTGAAATCGCTGTGAGCGAAGTTGCTATGCACAAGGCGGAGAAGCTTGAGGCTAACACGGCTCAAGGAACGGTCATTCGTGTGCTTCAGGATGTGCCACCAGATGTGGTTGTAGACGGCGCAATGGTAGACGCCCAGAGTACTTTTCATAATCGGATAGAACCAGATTTGGTCAATTCTATCGACTTAGTTATTGGCAAGAAGACCAAGTTTGGCCTGAATAAGGGCCAGTTGGTGGTCAAAGACGATTTGGCGAACTAAAAGGAGATCAAAATTGAACAAGCCCGGTATGCACAAGAATTTGACAAATTTTCTTCGCCTCAGTCATAGGTCTGCCCTGGCTCTGTTTGTCATTGCGCTGTTGCAAGCTCCGGCAGTGCAGGCGGGTGGAAATGACAGTTTGCAGCGTGACACTGATCAGCTAGTGCGTTCGGTGCAGACCGCTTTGACCCTGCAAGGTAAGTGGCCACCGCCCGTGGGAAGCCAGGAAATGCAGCTTTGCACGGCGTTGCAAGCCTTTACCCAGGATGTAAAACGGGCTCCTAGCAGCTCGAATAATAATCAATATCAGAATGGCCAATTTGGTAATCCGCAGTTTGCTAGTCTGCAAGCCAGTGCTGCCAGTGTTGATAATTTCATCGGCTTGGCTAGTAACTCTCCTGACGTGCCATCGCGTTGGATGAATATAAAGAACGAAATAGGCTATTTTGGCGGCAATCCCTATGGTTATCCTAATGCCAATCCTTATGGTAACCCGAACATCAATGCCAACGTTAATCCCTACGGAAATCCCTATTACCAAGCCGGAGTTAATCAATCTGGCATGCACTCAGGTTTTCACCATGGTTTCAATCCGGCATTTAATCCTGCTTTCAATGGCAACAATAGTTTCAACAATTTTGGAACCAATAGTTTCGGTAACAGCAGCAGCGGATTTAATAATCCTGGTTTCAACAACAACTTTGGCAATCAGTTTGCCAATACCAGCGTTAACGTAAGCGGCCGCGTCAGCGACTTGAACAACGCCATGCGCGACTTCTCTAGTTTCGCTCAGAAGTCGGTCGGTTCGGGTGGATTTAATGCCAGCAATCCCTCTGCTATTTTTGCTATGGCCAATGCCTTGCAGCAATTGCAGTCAACCGTTAAGAACTCTGGCAATAGTTTGGCCCGCTCCAATAGTTTTGGCCAGCAGCAGATGCAGGTGCAATTGATGGCGACGGCCTTTAGCAACTTTGAGACCCAGTTCAACCAGGCTGGCCCAAATGCCACTGTGCAGATGCGCTACGGCCAGCTCAAGCAACAGTTCTCGATTTTGCAGCATTCAGTATTAATGAATTCCGGTCGCATGCGTTAAGATTCGAAATCGAAAAAATAATTGAGGCGTGATTTTTTAGTCACGTCTTTTTCACGTTGTTGCCATTAGTTTAATAGAGCAAACGCACCGCACCCAAGTCGCTAATCGAAAGCACTGAGTTCTGCGAAGAGCACAATTTTATAAAGTTACCGTGGGGGTAGAGACGAATCCCGGTAGGTTGAGGCCATCAACCTTCCGGGAGTCGACTCTTTAAGGGGTCTTAGTCGAAGCATCGGAAGTGATTTATCCGCCGATCAACCGATTACTTCTTTGTGCTGCCATTGCTACGATGCTAGTAGGTTGCTAATTTGAGCTTCGAGCCGTTCAGGGAGGGTCTATGGACTCGCTTTTGTTCTTAGATTTGGCTGGCATAAAATTGCCGCTTAGTGTCTTGATTGTTCAGAGCAATCGACAATTGGGCGAGAATCACTTGTTAGACGATCATGCAGAGAGAGCGGTGCGTGAACTACAAAGGGGATTAGTCGATGTTGGACGGGTAACTAACCTCGACGATGGCATGAAAGTACTTGCCGCTCGGCATTTTGATGTTTTGGTTTTAGATTTGCCTTTACTTGATGATTCGACTTTGAGTGACCTTGCCCGAGTTCACTCGCTCTTTCCGGGCACACCGATTGTGGTTTTAACCAACTTCACTGACGGTGAATTGGCTTTGCAGGTTCTGCAAAATGGTGCGCAAGACTGTATCACCCGTGACCATCTTACCGGTGTAGACCTGGTGCGTGCCGTTCGCTTTGCTGTTGAGCGTGGGCGCTTAGAGAAGGCAAAGTTTCAAGCTATTAAAGGCGATGGTGCTACTGCCAAGCAGATTATTGAATATTCTCCGATTGCTACAGCCAAGCTTTCTACTAGATTGTTTGTGACTGAAGCGAATCAAGCTTTTGTGGAAGGTTTTTCTTATCTTGGCGAGAATTTAAAGGGCAAGCGTATTTTCAATTTCATTCCGCAGTTGCCTGTTGTTTGTTTTGAGAAAGTGTTGCGCACAGCCAAGCCCTGCCGCATTGCTAACTTTGAAGTGCGAGTAGATAGCATTACTCGCGAGCGCTCTGAGTATTGGGATATTGCCATTTGGCCGATTAAGGACAGCAAGCGAGATATAGTCACCGGCTTGATTTTGATTGCCGCGAACGTTACAGAGAGAGTTGAACGCACACAAGAAATGGAAGCGCTAAATATGGCTATGATGAATGAAATGAAAGTCCCCTTGATCGGCGCCGATAGAGTACTGAGTGCGATCGCAAAAGGTCAATTTGGTGAGTTGAGCGATAAGCTTGAAGAGGCAATCTTGAAGCTGCGTGGAAGTAACCAGAAGATGATCAGTATGGTCAGCAATTTGCTTTATGTTCATAAAGATGAAGTGGCTGAGAGTAAGCCATATGTAGCTATTCAAGACCTGGTCGATATTGTTGCGTCTTGCTTGCAAGAGTTAGAACCATTTTTTGTCGAGCGCAATCTTACTGCTTCAATAAAAATTGCTGACGATTGCAATTTTGTCTATTGCGATTCATTTTGTCTCCATCGAGTATTAATCAATCTTTTGCATAATGCCTGCACCCATGCCCAGCATGGTAGCGAAATTATACTTTCCGCAGATCTTGATAGTGACAATGCCCTGGTGTTGCAAGTCATAGATGATGGAGATGGTGTTGATCCAGAGCTTCTGCCTAGTCTTTTTGAGCGTGTAACACCGTCTCGCTCTGCTACACGAAAGCCTTCGGGGTTGGGCCTTTATGTTGCTGGTCGTATCGTTGAGAGCGCAGGGGGGTCAATAGCTTGTATATCGGCACCATTTGCTGGTACGACATTTAGAGTGAGATTGCCTAATAAAAAGCCATGACCTCATGAAGCGTTGCTGTGAGCGGCATTATTGACAATTTCGACAATTTTAATCTTATTCAATATGTTCATTTTGGGAACTTTTATCGCTTCATTGTGGTCGCAAGGCCTGTCGACTCACTTCGGAGCGATCGTGCTCGAAGGAAGGAAGGTCTTTATGTCTAAGAAGAAAACGCAAAATGCTTCTGCATTTCAAATGATCAAAATTCGTTTGAGGGCAGAACGTTCTCGGCTGGCTCGTTCGGGCCGCTCGGTCTCGGCAAGCAGTTGGCTGCGTGTTTTTTATAAGAATGCATCGGTTTTGCGAACCAATACAGTGAAAGAACAGTTGTTCTTGCCAGCCCGTGACCCTAATTTGTTGGTTGCGGTGGTTGAGAACCTCGGCGATGCGCCTGAATTACTGGCGCAGATGGCTGCAGATAAGCATCCTGCGGTTCGCACTGCCGTAGCCGACAACCCCGCTGCTCCAGTGGGCATCCTGATGGCACTGGCCCACGACCCAGACGCCGATGTCCGCTATTCGTTGGCCGAAAACCATAACATGCCATCACCAGTGCTCAGTGAGCTAGCGCTTGATGAAAATCCATATGTGGCCACTCGGGCTCAAGACACTTTGGGGCGAAGGATTAAGGCTGCGGCTAGAGTCAATATTCACGCGCCGTTCATTGATGTCTTCAGCACCGGCGGCACTAACTGGGCACCAGTTTAGGTGGTTTCTTAGCTGTCAACAGAGCTGGTTTTGCTGTTTCCTTAAAGTTAGCGGGATGATTTCTCTGGTTAAGTCTTACGGCTGATGTCGCGGATTTCTGCCTCTTTTAAAGTAATGGAGAGGCAGAATTTTGCTTTTCGAAGGAGCAAGACATGAAATTCGGTTCGCGAACTCAGGAAGTAAGAACTTCACTCACTATTCATTCGGGCAAAACAAGTTTGACTGCTGATCTAGTAGTGCCTGAACACGCTTCTGGTCTCGTAATTTTTGCTCACGGTAGCGCTAGTAGTCGCTTTAGTCCGAGAAACCAGTTTGTGGCAAGTGCACTTAATAGCAAAGGCTTGGGATCTTTGCTCGTTGACCTGCTCAGTCAAGTAGAAGAGCATCATGATACTGCTAGTGGTGAGCATCGTTTCGACATTGATTTTCTCTCTGAGCGACTCGTTGCCGTGATCGACGCCATGGTCGTTGATGAAAATACCAAGGGTTTGAGGATTGGATTGTTTGGGGCTAGTACTGGAGCCGCGGCTGCTCTTGTTGCTGCTGAGAGAAGAAGTAAATTTGTTAGTGCAGTAGTTTCTCGCGGTGGTAGAGTCGACTTAGCGGCTGATGTGTTTGAGGATGTTCATGCTCCGACTTTGCTCATTGTCGGTGCTAATGATCAAGATGTGCTAAAGCTCAACCAAGAAGCAGTTTTGCTATTGGCCTGTGCAAAACACTTAGCTGTGATCGATGGCGCGGCGCATTTGTTTGAGGAGCCAGGCTCTTTAGAACAAGTGGCGCACCTGGCCCAGGACTGGTTCGCCAAGTACTTGAAGTAATATCTTGAAATCAGAACTTGCCTTCGAGGCTCGACTCAGCGGGCCTTCAAACCGTCAATCAACAAGTCTAGAGTGAGCTTGGCTTGCTTTATCAGTTGTGGCTTCTTGATTGTGGTTTCAGACTCAGTGTAGTTATTGAAATATGGCGGATAGAGCGTAGATGTGGTCATCAAAATTGTTATGGCCATTTCTTCACTCGCCTTTTCTGGTGCGATTTCACCAGCTTTTGCGGCCATTTGCAGCAAGTTAAGAACAGCGGTGCGCTTAAAGACAAAGAAGTGAGCAAAGCGAGTTTTCATAGTTAAAGAGGTATGGAGCAATGCTTCCGGTGTATGAATGTCGCGGGTGACATTGTCATAAACCATAGCAATACTGTGCTCAAGAATTTCTTTCAAGGCAGCCAGTGGCGAGCTACCAACATTGTCAAGCTTCTCTTGCATGAGCTGTTTCATAGACTCAGCATGTTTAGAGATGACAGTGAAGAGGATGTCGTCTTTGGTGCGAAAATCTAGATAAATAGAGCCTTTGCCAATACCAAGGTGGCGGGCAATGTCGTCAATACTAGTGCGCTCATAGCCATAACGCGCAAATAATTCTTCGGCAGCGCCAATGATCAATTCAGCTCTATTGGGGATAGTTTTCGGTCTTGCCATGCGTCTTATTTGTGGACATTTATTGTTTGACCAAATTAACATATTGGTGAAACAAATTGACCAAGGTTTTGGTTTAAGTTTGTATTTATTCGCCGCTCGTCTACAGGCGGGCTTGTTGGTTATTTCCGCATGAGGAGTGAATCGCGCTTTTGCTGGGCAAGATGTTTTTAGGGCGTTCGAGGCTGGCTATGTTCTTCGGTGTTCGCTTAACTACAAGAGTTCTTCTTTTGCTTGCCGCTGGGGTTGTTTCAAGCAATGCTGCTTTCGCTTCGGATGATTTTGCTTTAGCTCCGGTCAATGAGGCCAGGTACAAGAAGCTGATTTTTAACCACAAAAATAGTTACACACCTGATGAAGTTGCTTTCTTGTGCATCATTGGTGAGGAGTTTAGAGACAACAAGCATATTAGCGAAGCAAAAGTGATCTTTGAGAAACTGCGCAAGGCAAACTGCATTACTCCTGATGTGCTTTGCGGCTCTGCCTTCACTTACATGGATGACTTAGACGATACTGCCGATGCCGATAAAGCCGAAAAGTTTTTAAAGCAAGCCATTGCCCTCGATAAGAATTGCAGTAAAGCCTATTGTCGATTAGCTGAAATTGCCTTGTTGCAAGATCGGCTTGAGGAGGCGCTAACCTATGTCAATCAATCACTCAAGTGCCCAGTGAAATACAACAGTGCCTATCTGCTTAAAGCTAGAGTACTTAATATGCTTAAGCGCTATGATCAGGCTTATAAAGCAGCTCTTGATGCTGAGAAATATATGGGTAAATTTGTTTCGGTTTATAGCACCAAAGCCGGTATTCTTGAGCAGATGGGGCGTTATGCTGAAGCGGCAGAGGCTTTTCGTCAGTCGGATCGTTATCATGCTTCCGATTGGGCGCGCCATCAGATAATCAATTGTTTGATCAAAGCCGGTAAACCAGAAGAAGCACTGAAAGAGACTGCTCGCCTATTGGCGATTGTGCCGAACGATCCCGATGCATTTCGCTTGCGCAGTAGCATCTATAAACAGCTGAAAAATTACCCTGCTGCTTTGAAAGATTTAGACAAGGTCATTGTCATTGAGCCCAGCTCTATAGCCTATAAAGAACGGGCTGATTTGTACGCTCGTATGGGCAATATGGAAAAGTCGAAAGCAGATTTAGCAGCTGCGCGCAAAATTCTTGAATAGGTTTCGGGCACTTTTGTTCAAGTAGTCTGTTAAAGAGTTCTGTTGAAGGCTTCTGTTATAGGTGTCTGTTGAGCGCGTTTATTCAAGGCCAGCGCGAACGCCAGCTAGAGTCATAGAAATCATGCTATCCGCGTATTTGCGCAGGGTCGCTTCGGTAAATGACCTGGGATCGCGCGCTTTGAGGCGGTCATAGGGTGGAAAGAGAGCGGCAAGTAGATAGCAGACTAGCTCAGCTTGATAGAAGTAATCTTCGGGGGCCTTGGCCGGGGCGATCTCCTTATTGCTGGCAGCTTTTTCAAGCAAGAAAGCAATCTGTAAAAATATGGCGCCCTGGAAGTTCATAATTTCAGCCATGATAGATGGATTGGCTGAGGCAATTACCTCGGGGCTATGCAGTTGGCCGCTAGCAATTGACCAGTAAGACATTACGTGGCCGTGCAGAAGCTCGCGCAGCACGCTTAGGTAAGGTGCCTTGGCATCTTTTACCAACTGGTTTATGCGCTCAAGTTCGCGGCTGGTGAATTGTTGAACTACAGCAACAAGAATTGCTTCTTTGTTCTGAAATTCAAGATAGACAGAGCCTTTGCTAATTGATGCTCGGTCGGCGATGTCATCTACAGTGGTTTTTTCAAAGCCGTAGTAGCCAAATAGCCAGGTTGCCGCTTCTAGGATTTTTTCGCGTCTAGATAGGTTCATTTTTGTCTCCTGACACATTTTACAATTAACGAATAGAGGATTGACTATAAATGTATTTTCAGTCAAACTTTCATTAGTCATTAGAGTTTTGCTGCCTACTAGGTAGCTGGAGGATTTATGTTGTCAAACAGATTAAGTAAAGGCATTTGTCGGGCGGTAAGCCCAGTTTTGGCATGTGTTTTTGCCTGGGCTCCACTGACTGAAGCCCTGGCTGCGCCATCTTGCTCTTCAAAGATGGCGAAATCGGAAAAATCGGCCGAAGTTGCTGAGAAAGATATTGTCGATACTGCTGTAGCTGCTGGAAAGTTCAATACTTTGGCAAAAGCTCTAGGCGCAGCTGGATTGGTTGAAACCCTTAAGGGGAAGGGACCATTCACAGTCTTCGCTCCAGATGATGCCGCTTTCGCTAAGGTGCCAGCTGATGCCTTAAACGCCCTGCTTGCTGATAAGGCGAAGTTGGCTAAAGTTCTCACCTACCATGTGGTCAATGGTGAAGTTCTGGCGAAGAAAGTGGTGAAGCTGAAATCGGCTAAGACTCTTGAGGGCTCAAGCGTTGCCATCAAAGAAACCGACGGTAAAGTGATGGTGGGTGATGCCAATGTCACTGCTACTGATATCAAATGTACAAATGGCGTCATTCACGTCATTGACAAGGTATTGATGCCACAATAGCGTTTATAGATGGGGCTGCTAGCCTGTTTTGGCAGCCCCACTTTTTCCCTAAGCGGAGACTGAGGCGGAATGGTCTTGAAGAGCATTGGGCTTGTCTTTAGTCGGCCGAGCTTACTCATTTATGTTTTGCTTTGCTGCGCCCTGCAGCAAGCCAACGCTCAGCCGGGTCTCCCACCCGGTCGTTCCAGTCAAGCAAGTCAAGTAAATCAAGCAAATCAGCAGGTGGCAAAAATGGTCACAGAGCAGCCTCAGGTGCGCGTAGAGAAGCGTGACAACCACACTTATGTAGTTGGTTCGGTGTTGATTAATGCGCCTCGTGAAAGGGTCTGGTCGACTTTAGTTGATTACGATCGCTCTCCTGAGATTTTCACCAACTTGAGTCTGTGTAAGGTGATTGGCAATGAGGGGGAAGTTAAGTTGGTGAGGCAGGTGGTTAAGCCTGGTGGACCAATCAAGTTTGATTATGTTGTTAATTTGATCGAGACCAAGCCTAGTTTGATTAAGTGGAAGAGAAGATCTGGGTCGTTCAAGGAAGTGATGGGGGCCTGGGAGCTTGAGTCGGTGGCTAAAGCTGCGTTGACCAAAGATCCTGTAAGCAAGGATTCAGCCAATAAGGATTCAACGACCAAAGATTTTCTGAACAAAGATTCAGCGTCAAAAGATTTGGCGACATTGGTGACCTATAGCATTCATTTAGATGGTGGTCTTGCTTTGCCACCCTGGCTGCTTGCCTCTCAGGTGAAGGGCTATTTGCCGACAGTGCTAAATGGGTTAAAAGTAAAGTTAGAGTCGTCAAAACAAGGCCTTAAGTCATGATTGTTTCATTGCGGTTGCTTTATGCGTTAATCTTCATTTTCATGCTTGCTCTCACTGTCTGGTGTGCTACTCAGGAGAGCATACTGGCGATACCACCGGTGGTGTTGAATGATGTCTGGTTTAAAGCAACACTTTTTGATGCCTATTTCGCTTTCCTCTCTTTCTTTCTCTGGGTCTGCTATAGGGAAAAGTCGCTTCCGTTGAAAGTTTTCTTGTTTTTTGCCATAGCCTGTTTGGGCAATATTGCAATGTCCCTTTATGTTTTGGTCGCTCTTTATCGCCTTAAGCCTGGCGAAGGGTTAGAAAAGCTATTTTCCCGGCAATAAATTGAGCGCAATTGTGGGCACAATTGAGTGAGGTCGTTTATTTTGTTAAGGACAGATTCTTTTGAAGTTTAAGCCAATTTTTGCCCTTCTTTTGCTCACTAGCTCGTGTCCTTCAATGTCTCTGGCGGCTCCTGTGCAGAAAGGGGGCGTTGAGGTCAATCAATCGCAATCGTCCTTCCGCCTGCAGCGCAATGTGCCCGCTCCAGCACCACCGCAGGTAACACAACCGCCAGAAGAAGTTAAAAGCGTAATGTCGCCTGATTTGGTCAATCAGTTTGCTAGTCCGGTAACGCCGACCACTCCTGCGCCTCCTGCTCAGCCGCTTCAGGCTGGCACGGCCAAGTTTGATAACAACGATAACGCCCCGCGATCGACCACCGTTTGGCGCCCTGGGGTGATTTTGTCTGGTTCCACCGGCCAGGATGCCCTTACCCCTTATTGCGATTTGGCTCAGGCGGCTCAGCAAGCTCAGCAATATCCCACCAGCCCCGAGGCTGCTTTCATTTATGCTGTGGCCTTAACTCGCACCAGTCAGGTCGAGCAGGCCCTGAAAGAGGTGCGCCGTGCTCGCAATTTGGCTCAGGCCACTGGCGACCCTGATTATTTCAATCGCGCTGTCGGTCAGTATGAGTTAACTTTGCAAGACGAGCCTAACAACAACTGCATTCGCTATGGCCTTGGCTGGGGCTATTACATGCAGGCTTACTTGTTTGCCACTAAAGCTCGCAATAAAGTTAATTTAGAAAAGCGCATGGCTGGTATCATGCCGAAAAAGCAAAACAAGACCACCGCTGGTTTGTTAGGTGGTGCTGCAATTCTTGCTTCTGCTCTAACTGGCACAAGACCAATTGCTTCGGCTATACCGCGCATACCCGGTGCTCTGGATGACGTTCCGCCTTGGGCTGAGCCGCAGATTCGCATTTATTATCAAAAGTGTCTCAGTCAACTGGGCGAACTAATTAAGCGCGACCCGAAAGACATCTGGGCCGCTGCCTATCGCGCCCATGTAGAAGAAGAATTTGATGGCAACCACGATGCTGCTTTGGCTAAGTTGGCGGCCTTGAAGAAAACTAGCCCGCAGAACCCCGCTGTAGCATTTTTCTTGGCCGATGCCTATGCTCGCAACGGCAATTATGGAGCTGGCTTAAGCTCGTTTGGCGATGCCTTGAAAATTCGCGCCTCAGGCAAGTAGCTAGATTTAAGTAGCTATTCGCAAATAGCCTCTCGTAAGTAGCGAATAGTAATCATTCTCACAGCTTCTCAATCACTACTAGTTCTTCAAATCCTGACATTTCGCAGTGACTGCGGGTGAAAGAGCAGCTTTCGCTCATGTCTAGTATTACCAACTCTACTGTTGTGTAGACTATCGCTCCTGGTAGAAGATGGCCACCAATTGTGGTGCCGGTGCCGTCGGAAATTGATATGTGTATGTGACAGCCAGTCTTCGAGACCGTGCCTGTCACTGAAACTATTTCATGGGGGCCATCGATTACGCTGGCATTTTCTTGATTGGCAAAGCGCAAAGCTGCTTTTCTGACTGAGCCGACCAGCGACAAAATTACTCCGGCATGTATGTTCTCTTTCAGGCAGAGCGACTCGATTTCAGCAAAAATATCTTGATTTGGTTTTAGTCTTTTGACGATTGTCTGCAATCGACTCTCTCTTTCTTTTTCATTACTTGTCACCAAAAGCCACCGGCATTCCCCAGAATAATCCTTGGCCGTAGTCGATGCCGCATCCGGCCATTATGCGTAAATGGTCTGGAGATTCGATGCCTTCTGCAATAGTTTTAGCACTAATCTGTGCTGCTAATTTGACCAAGTTTTTTAAGAAAAGTTGATGCTGCTCGCCGCTTTCGCATTTTTTAGTAAGGTTCTTGTCTAGTCTGAGATATTGCGGTTGAAGCAAAAATAGACTTTCTAATGAGCTAAAGCCCGAGCCTACCTGATCAATAGCAATAGAAACACCTAGTTCTTTCAATTTATCTATGTGGCTTTTCAGACAAAGCGGGTCTGCCAGAAACTCTTGATCGCTTATGGCCAGGCACAATTTGCGATCAGTTACTTTGAAAATTTCTTCGAGGCCGTCGACAGGTATATCAAGCAAAGTTGAAGAAAAAACTTTGACATGGCAATCGCCGGCGTCTGGAAGTTTGTTCATCATACTGAGGCATAGCTTGAGGCAACGTAAGTCTACTGCTGTGCGCAGATTGTGTTCACGGGCCAGTTTGTAAAATGCTTCCGGTTGTTCAAAAACACCGACTAAGCCACGTGGCTGAATTTCGTAGGCAATCACATGCTGATTGCTAAGCTGCGCTATTGGCTGATATACGGCTCGCAAGCCCGCACCGCTACGCAGCTTCTCTAGCACCTCAGCCATTTCATTGACCTGGCCGTCTGGTTTTGAGAATGAAACACTATTCTTGCCTGAGCGTTTGCTGATTTTAAGGCCTGAATTGGCCGCCGCTAGTATTTCTTCAATCGACATCAAATTATCTGAGAGTGCTGTGACACCGGTACTAGTTGTAATTTTAGTAACGCCATCGGCTAAGTTTATTGGTGTTTCTGCCACCGCCAACCTTACTCTTTCTGCCACCTGTAACGTTGTCGATTGATCAGCGTCTGTGACAAGAATCATAAATTCATCACCACCGATTCTAGCGACGTGATCGGATGGTCTCACAGCCTTCTGTAGGCGTGACGAGAGCTCTTGTAAGACGATATCGCCAACTGAGTGACCGTACTTTTCATTCACCCCTTTAAAATCATCGCAGTCGATAAGCAAAGCAAAATTTTGAGTGTTGTTCCGCTTTGCCCGATTTGTTTCTGCTTGCAAGACCCTTTCAAATCCCCGCCGGTTCATGACCTCGGTGAGAGGATCAATCATTATCAGCCGCTTCAGTTCGCGATTGCGCTCTTCTACTGCTGAGGCCATTGAGTGCAACTTCAATTGTTGCTCTTCGTGCTGCTTGAGAAATTTATTTTGGCTGCGATAAAGATAAAACAACAGCCCAATAACAATGAGCGCCATTATTATCAGTTCGAATTTATTACCTAGAAACAGACTGGCCACAATCAGAAGCAGGGCCATAGCAGCCGTGATTAAGATTGTGTTCTTCAGTTTTTGCTTTTGCTTTGAACCCTCGCCATCTTTGAGGGCGGTTGGCATTAGCTGGGCCAGTTCTCCCGAATAAGATTTGAGAATCTGGGTCAAATGGTTCTTCATACCCAATTTGTACCCAGAGGCTTACATGATCTTGCAAAATATTAGTAATGGTTCCAAATGTAAATATAGTGGGAATATTGGTTGTTGAGCGTCAAAAGGCGAAGTCTGATGGATTTGGATTCTCGTTCGCTAGTGACTGGCAAAGTCTGCCCCTCCTGCCAGATCAAATATAGCCCTGAGATGGAGCGCTGTCCCGATGACAATAGCCTTCTTGCGGTGGTGCGGCGCGACCCCTTCATCGGCAAGCTAATTGCTGATAAATATCAAATTGTCGAAGTGCTTGGGATGGGCGGCTTTGCCACTGTGTACAAAGCTGAACAGAAGGGATTGCGGCGCTCTGTGGCAATCAAGATTCTGCATGCCGAATTTGTCGACAAGCCTGAGAAAATCAGGCGTTTTCAGCATGAGGCCGAGTCAATCAGCACTCTGGTTCATCCCAATGTAGCCGCTGTTTATGACTATGGCGTTTTGCCTGAGGGGCAGCCCTACTTGGCTATGGAATTGGCGCCGGGAACAACCTTGGCTGATGTTCTTGCCCAGCACAAGCGCTTGGATAGCGACCGCGCTCTTAAGATCTTTTTGCAGGCCTGCGATGGCATTGCTGCAGCCCATGCGATTGGTTTGATTCACCGCGATATCAAACCCTCGAACATTCTGCTCGATAGGGCCGAGGACGGCTCTGATACTGTCAAAATTTTAGATTTTGGTCTGGCCAAAGTAGTGTCGGATGAAGAGAATAATCGTGAGCATTTGACTATGACTGGTGAAGTGCTTGGCACTCCAGCCTACATGTCTCCGGAACAGTGTACCGGTGGCCCAATTGATTTTCGCACTGATATTTATTCTTTTGGCTGCGTTATGTATGAGGTGCTATCAGGAAAATTGCCGATAGACGGCGATACATCGTATGAAATGATGAATAAGCATATCAACGAAGCACCCCGTTCTTTGTCGAAAAGTGGTGCCACTGTGCCGCCGCGAATGGTTAAAATTGTCAATAAAGCTTTGGAGAAAGATCCAGGTGATCGCTTCGAAAGTTTTGATGAACTCAAAGATGCTCTAAAGGGCTTGCAGCCTGGTATCACCGCAGAACTAAAAGAAATTTTGTTCTCTGGCAGCAATGCTAAGCTTTCGAAGCGAAAGCGATCTTTGAAGAAAAAGATATTGTTGTCTTTCTG
Organism: Cyanobacteriota bacterium erpe_2018_sw_21hr_WHONDRS-SW48-000092_B_bin.40; assembly: GCA_030917395.1. Taxonomy (GTDB): domain Bacteria; phylum Cyanobacteriota; class Vampirovibrionia; order Obscuribacterales; family Obscuribacteraceae. Next base: position 26,720 of record JAUPUU010000106.1, on the reverse strand, counting down.
GTGCGGTGTTCTAGTTGCATGTGGTTGTGTTGGTCTTTTGATTTACGAAAATCAGAGTAAGCAACAAAAACAAGCTATTGCCGCTCAGTTTGGAGAGAAAGTTGAGCGGATAGACTGCGGTGTGGTTTCCTTCGATGCTCCCGCGTTATATGCGCCAGCGGCTGCGGCAGATAAGGCCGTGCTTCTGCGGGTGCAAAGTCGTATTGACTCTGGTAATTTCATTGAGTTGAAGCACTTTTCTGATTCACCTTCGGTGGAGGCCTGCGCTAAGGCACAGCGCCGTTATCATGGCACCTATGAGCGCTTTGTTGAGGTCATGCCCATTCACCAATTTGATTTTGGCAAAGACAAAGATATTCATGGCTTGGTCACCGAGTTTGTCTATGAACGCCTCGACATTGTCTATCGTGAGCGGCATGCCTACTGGGGTAAAGGTAACTCTATTTGGAAGCTAAAAGTGTGTACGCAAGAATCTAAAGAATCAAAGCACGAGCAGGTGTGTGACACCGTATTTAATACTGCGGAATATCGCCCTGGTGCTAAATTTGTTCGGCCTGTTCTTAAGTGATTGGCAAGGATATCGGCTAATAGACGTTCTCATCAAACTCAGACCAGCGATTTTTAATTGTCAGGTCGATAACAACGCGCTGCGAACGCGGGCCGTGTTGAATAACCAATCCAGCATGACTGTCGTCAACTGGGCTTAGGCTGAATAGCTCTTTTTTGTAGTCATATTCGTCGTCTTTCAGGCGATAAAAAGTTTTGACTAGACGGAGGCCGGTAATAACTGGATAGTCTTCTTGCAAGACCAGGCTCGTGCAATAGGTTCCGTCTTTAGTCAACCCTCTGAGCACTAGTTCGTGCTTAGGCATTGTCAGTCGTGCTATTTCGACAATTTGGTGAGCGTCTGTTTTTTCGGTGAGAAGCAAAATTCCGGCGAAGACCTGCACAATTAATAGAATGCCAATGCCCAAGGCTCGGCTTTTATTGGTCCAGCAGAAAAGCAGTATGGCAAAGCAGGTAATAGTAGCGGTCGGCCACATTAGCAGCATTGAGACAAAGACCAGTGCGGCAATAATTGGAACTTCGTTGCGGCAGTCTTGAGAAAAGAGCATGATAATGCCAATGACAGGGCTGCACATGCTCACAGCGGTGAGCAGCAGGCGCAGGCGGTCATTTTCGATTTCGATGAAGCCGTGGGTAGCAAGAAACCAGTTGGCAACAAAAACAAGGCAAGAAGCGACAAAGAGCCAGAATAGGTTGCGCTCATTGAGGAGGAGGAATTGCGATAGTGATGATTTTGAGGTCTCCATCTGCTAATTATAACCTCAGTGTATAAATCTACTTACCGGGTAAACAGGAAACAGAAGCGGATAGGGATCCGGTGGATATGCCGAGAGCTGCGGCCCGCACTTCCCTAGCACCCTGTAGTTCGCAACAATTTCCTAGATTCGATATCGCGGAGACGCCATGGGAGAACTAAGTCTAGAGTTTCAATCGCACCCTCTTAAAACGATGGAGGGTTTGACACTGCTGTCTGTCGATAGGAATAAAGACTGTCATAATTTCTCCCTTGTATTTGATGACAAAACAGGAATGTTATGCAATTGTCTCTACCAGATATTGCCTGGAGTAATTGGCCTTGACGATTTGGTGGGAGCCACGGTAGTGACGGTGGATGATCGTGAGCCGACGGGAGTTAACATCCATTTTTCTAATCAGGCTCTACTGATACTGGATTGTATTACTCCTGACGGGTACGATGTTTGGGCTCCAGAGAAACTGATTTATGACAATAATCATTTCGAGCCGCCCCTGCTTGTAGTCGTAACACGAGATGATTTCTCCGATATCGCGGAATAGTAGGACGAAAATCGTGGAGCTGAATCAGTTTATAGCGGTTCGTTCAGTCTAACTGGCGCCATGTTGGCATAGCCGTTTAGTGCCAGTCGAGACTTTGGTTGCGTCTGCTAGCGGTGCCACCAAAGAGTCGGTAAACTTCATTAACAAGATTGCTTTACAAAGCAGCGTTAGGCCCAACCAGCTAGCCTGTTCGGCCAATTACAATTTGAATTTGAATGATCCATTTGTAAATGTACAACTGTCATTCCATGCACTTTTCCTGTGCGTAGTTATAATTCTCACATCGCGTGTGGTGCACATGCGGTAACAAAAAGGTAACAAGCAAGTGGCTGTAGCAGCCATTTGCAAAAGTGAGGTGTCCCATGGAACTTTGGACTATCGTTCCCCTTCTCGTAATTCCAGCATTGGCAATTTTTGGATTCCTTAAGGCGGCAATGTCGCTCAGTCAAGCTTAGAGCTGCCGTCCCAATCAGCAAAATACTTCTCGCTCTAGGCAATGAATTTCAACTCCCTACAACTTAGGGCGGTTTGACTTCAGGGAGGATAGTTCTGTTTGCCTAAATGGCATACAGGTACCGGGATCGTTCCAGTCGAATAGAGAGAAAGTTCTTGGGTTGGCGTCACTGTCTTCTTTGCTTTGTTGCGAGGACCAGTCGCGGTTGTATGGGTTAGATCTTCTACCATAGTATTCATAAGCGTCGGTGCTTCTGGGCTCTGAGTGGTAACTTGGATTGTCGATAAAATTGCTCAATTTGGAGTCCATGAGTTTACGTTGGAACTCTGGATAGCTGCTCATATCCTCGCGACTTATCGATGTGTCGAAGAAGCTCATCTGGCCGAATTTCTCCTGCATGATATTGAGGCCGGCTATTTCCTCTGGCGTGAGGTTCTTGTTTTTGAGTGCTGAGCCGATGTCGTCCTTTGTCATTTGAGCAGGGAATAAGAGGCCCAGAGGGCCGTCAAAACCTGAATGTAAGTGATCAAAGGCTTCTGTGGCGAGCTTGGCACCGTCAGTTATTTCTTTTAGCTCCTGGGCTGCATGCTGCCGCAATTCCTTCTCAGTGAGAAGAACATTTGCGCCAGTGGTGTCACGCATGATACCAGCTTCGTCTCTTGCGGCAACTATATTAAGGCCCGGTAGTAAGTGGCTGTCAACGAGAACCTTGTTGGCTGCAGCAGTATCTTTACCGGCTAGCTGCTCGCTCAAATCGGCTAGAGCATTTTCGGGGTGGCGAAGATATCCGCTATCGTATTGATTCGCTTTGAGGATGAATTTGCGGTCGGTGGTTTCAAATTCGCAGGCCATGATTTGCACCCCTTGTTTCGCTTTCGACTTCGTCAGTTTAAGGGAGGCATGTGGACATCAATTAGACACGAGCTAACTGGCTTTGGGCGAGATAACTGAATAAAACGGTTACGTGGATATACGGTGGCAAATTGCCCCTGTTTAGGTGTAATATTGCTATGTTATGGGTATATTGGTGTTGTCTGGCTGGCTAGCACGAGGGAGTCGTGTCCAAGAAATACGAAGTAGTTAGATATGAGGGGTATGAGTTCTTCTTCAAATACGATATGGATCCGCCGGGGATGCTTCATATCTATGCGCGCGGATTGTTCCAGCCTGAAGATGCAATTGAAGTTTGGTTTGAAGGAACTGAAGAAGTCGAAAATACAGATAACAACAGGTTTGAGACATATACAGATACCCGAGGCATCTACTGGTACTGGTTGGATGCAAAGCAAACCAAAATAATGATAATTAGCTGCTTTCAGAGGACGAGCTGATGAAGAGAGAACCAAGAGGAAAATTTGACAAGACTAAAGTCTTAAAAATGGGGGCTGTAGAGCTTTCCGCCGATGAGCATGCTGAAGCCGTACGTCAAATCGCAGCTGCCGACGAGGAATGCCGTGTCAATTTTCGCTGGGGTGCTTCTCAGGTCGACATGGTAAAAAAAGTAGCCGATCTGATGGGAGTATCCTATCAGCAATACATAAAGCAAGTCGTATACAGGCAAGTCCAGGCAGATCTTGAACAGTTCAGCAAAACCCAAGCGGTGGCTTCGCGAGAATTGAAGACTGCACTTTAGTTTGAAGTTGCTTTGAGAAGCCTTCTCTACCTGCTCGGTTTAATTTGCACGAGCCCTAGGCGTTCGTAGCCTTCATCGGTCATGGATAGCATAGCGTCAAGGGTGACGCCGAGTTCTTTGGCCAGCTGTACCTTGGTGAAAACAATGCCTTGCTCAGGCAGTAGAAATACAGTTTCACTTATGGCTTTTGCTAAGGCTTTGATATCGTGTTCAGTGAAGGCCGACTGGGGTGCGGCTGCCCCTTCATCTATGCCATCTATGTCATCTATATTGTCTATTCCGTCGATGCCAAAGCGAGGCACAGAGATGCCTGTTCGTGCTTCCATAATTTCTGATGGCGTCTGGTTGTCTATAGCTTCGCGAAGCTTAGCTGCTCGCCAGGCTCGCTGCTTTGCACCGTCATGCACAATATCTTCACTAGAGCCCATGGCCCCTCGCAAGGTTTATCTTGGTTTCTTTTCGTCTTGGTGAGCGGCAAAACCACTTCTAGCGATTCGAGCTTTGCGTTGTGCCTCGCAGGCAAAGCCCACCATTTTCTGCCATTCAATTGTGTCGCCTGGCATGCTTGAGACCCCAAAGCTATATTCCCACTCTGAGTGTCCTTCCCTTAGTTTGCCTAAGTTGCGATTGCAAATGTCGGCGAAGTTTTTAGCGAACATGGCAGCGAGAGCGGCATCGAGTCCGGGCATCAAGAGTGCAAATTGTTCTTCTTCGAAGTGGCAGAGCCAGTCAATTGAGCGCTTGCAGTCTGAGATTTCGGCTAGTGTAGTTTGTACCAACTCTTTGTCGTGGGCGCTCAGTTTTGAGACATCTTTGCCTTGTTTGCGAAATTCAAAAATCATTATCGATAAGGGCCACATCTGAGTTTGAGCGCGTTCGACTTCTTTCTCGATGGTCCATACCAAAAATTCAAATCTAAGCAAACCGCTGCGCTGGTCGTAGAGAGTGGCTGCCAGTTTATCTACGGCTTTGCGATCGTAGCTCCAATTGGTGACCAGGTTTTGAGTAAGATCTTCATCGTCAAGGCGATCGTTTGAAATATTGACGAGCCCGCTCTGCACTAGCTTATACAAGGCTGGTGTCCACTGTCGTAAGGGTAGACCGGCCTGCTCGACGGCGTCGGCGACAATGGGGTGCTGTTCTAGTGCTTGGTAAAATTGCCAAATGTGTGCGTCGGCTTTGACGCCGCGTTTGTCTAATATTTTGGCTAGCTCTTGTTCTTCTGATACTGACTCTTTTGAAAAGAGGCCAGAGTACATTGTCAGACCCAGTGATTTTAAATATTTGGTTTGATCGAAAAGAGTAGCGGCTTCTAAAATAAAGCTATCGAGTTTTACGCGGATAGTGGTCTGTGCTGGGCGTTTCTCTGGGATGAAACGGAAGAAACCTTCTTCTTGTAGGACAAACTCGTAGAGTACATCAAGACCTTCCTGGGCGGCCGAAGAACCGTGTACTGGTTTGCCGTTGTCAAAATAGACGCGCAGCATGCCATCCCGTTGACTAACTTCGAGCAAGCCGGTGTTTTGGTTGATGCCTATTGTTTGCAAAAGACCAAAGCTCGGCATTGCTTTGAGATTGCCTTCAAAAGCGGCTGCTTCTTTTGCTTTGTGTGCTTCTAGAGAACCATAGGTGGCTTGACTGTTTTGAAATATTTCTGGCTCGAATTGTTCGGAGTAGCTTTTGGGAGCTGGTTTTACTGCCCAATCTTCTTTTTTTGCCGGAGTATCGAAAGCCTCGGGGTTGTAGGTTAGCTTCTGCAGGTTAGCCGGCAAGTTGTTACTTGGTTTGGCCTGCATTTTGCGCCAGAGATCTTTGATGTGTCTTAGCACCTCGGCAGCATCATCGCTGGTGAGCAGAATGCTTTCGTGTTTCGATGTTTCTGTTTTGGAGGGCTCAATTTTGAAATTTAGGTCGCGGCTTTCTTTGTCGCAAACGACTGAGACTGTGAGCGATTGGGCGCCAAGAAAACCCAGCGAAGTAAGATAGAAGCTTTTGCCGGCCTTGGTGCGAGCCTTTTCCATGATCTCTTCGATGTGCTGCAAAGTAGGAAAAGCACGAATTTTATGCAGCGTTCCTTGTCTCTTTGGAATAATTTTTGATTGCTTGATGTGCTCTAAACTTTGCTTCTCTTCTTGATTGAGGGCGAAGTGTGGGGCTTGCTCCATGAACATGTCCAAGACATCAGAGCGTTCTAAACTGTTACTAACGGCGATTTTTTCAAAGATAGACAAGGCTAGAGTAAAGTTGTCGCGGGCTGCAGCTTTTTGACCCGATGAGTGAGCAAAAAATGCTCGCAATGTGCAAACTCGAGCAAGTAGAATAGGGCCGGGGCGCTTGATGGTTACCATCAGGCGCTCAAGTTCGCTCATAAGAACGCGACAGCGCGCCAGTCTGGCCCCGGCTTCTGGGGCCATGTTGTTATTGGCGCTGTGACGAGCGCGTTGCAGGTTGCTTAAGACCGATTCGATAATTAGCTCAGCTGTGGGGCCGTCGGCACCGACTAGCACTTCTCTGATGCGAATGGCTTGGTCTAGCAACTTGTCGCAGCGAGCGGCATTTTCTTTCGTGGTGTTGACATTTACTTCGGCCTGGTGCACTAGCTCGTCAGAAAGAGTGAGAAAGAGGTGGTCGTCTTTCGGCTCGATGCGATTTACTGTTCGGGCAATTAAGTCGTCTGCCAGGCGAAAATTGGAGCCAAGCGAGAGAGCTTTGATCAATCCGGCCACCACTGCCAATAACTCGGTGCTAAGGGTGCCGCTCTGAGCACCATTGCGGCCAGAGCTTGAGGGCTGCTCATCGATTGCTGAAACAAGTTCGCTGTAGGCTTCATTGAGTTTGCCGTCTTTTATCAGTTGCCTGACGTATTCAAGCTTCTTCAGCAATTTCACCGCTTTACTCCATGTTGCCGGGGTTGTTTTTGTTGCTTTTCTCTAACTGTTTAGCGTTCTGAATTATAGCGGTCGAGAAACCAGTATAGTGTTTATATTGACTGGCTATTTCTACAGATGGTAGCATCGTCCAGTTCATTAAAATCCCTCAAAGCTGGCTGTGAAGTATCTGTGGAAGTAATCGCGTCGGTAGACGGCAATGGACATTTTCTTAGTGTAAGCCCGACTTGTTTCGCTGCTTGGAAAGTCTCGCCGAACGAGCTTCTTGGCACTTCGCTTTTTGATATTATTCATCCAGAAGATGTGCTTTTGGCTCAGCAAGCACTTCTTGCTACTAGTTTTATGAATCAGGCCAAGTCGTTTGAAGGACGAATTGTTTGTCCTGACAAGGTTGTGGTTTCCATGAATTGGACAGCCCAATGGTCAGAGGTTGATAACGCTACGCTTTTAGTGGCTGAGAAAGCCAAGGGGCAGGCCGCTGCTGCTCCCATGATGGATACTCGCAAAGAGAGCAAAGAGAAATTGCGAATAGTGCTAGATGCCCTGCCCGTTGGGGTTTTCTTGGCTACGACCTCAGGCAAAATTGAATTTGCTAATAAGGCTCTTGAAAATATGATGGACACCGGGGCCATTGGCCTTGATGCTCGTCCGATTCATTCTGTTTTTCCCATTAGCGGAACGGGCAAGCAAGCTGAGTCTACATTGCTCAATTATGTTGATAAGCAGACCGAAATGCAGGTCAAGACTGACCATGACCGCAAGATATCAGTCGAATTTTCATTGAAGCGTATCAATGTCGGCGGTGTCTTGATGTATTTAGGCACGGCTCTTGATATTAACGAGAGAATTGAGCTTGTTGCTATCAAGCAGAAGTTTATTGAAGTGGTGTCAGAGCAGATTAAGACGCCTTTGGCCAGGGCAATGGGTTTTATCAAACAAACCCTGCAGGGGCTCTATGGCAATCTGGACGCACCAGGTAAGGGTCGGGGCGAAGCCGCTCTTGGCGATATGCAGAAGGCAATTTTGGCCCTTGACGCTATGGTCGAAGTGGACAAACTTGAGACTGGCAGCTTTGATGTGGAGTTGAGCCCGAACAGCATTATGGTGCTGGTGAAGCAGGGTGTGCTTTCGATGTTGCATGACATCCGCGAAGCTGATTTGGTCTTTGAAATCAACGGGCCCGACGGCGAAGTCATGGCCGATGAAGCGCGCATGTTCCAGGTGATTCAAACACTCTTGTCTAACGCTATTAAAGTGTCGCCTCGGGGTAGCAAAGTGCGGGTGCAGATTGTGGAAGAACCCGATCGCATGCGAGTTGAGTTCATCGACCGCGGTTGTGGACTTTCGGAAGATCAAAAGAAAGCTATTTTCGATCGCTTCAGGCAGCCTTCAACAGACGGCGATCCCAATGCTCTAGGCAACGGCAAAAGTTTACTAGTGGCAAAATATTGCATAGAAAAGCATGGTGGCAGTATGGGTGTGTTTAGCTCACCTGGCACTGGCTCTAACTTCTGGTTTGATTTGCCTAGGGCTAATTTGTAACTTGTTTCAAAGTCGCTCTAGCTCTAGTGTTTTCGCTCTGAGCGGCTTATTGGCTTCGGTGTTTTTCTTGCAGCAAATTGCTTTGCCAGCTCTTGCCGCTCCGCAGTCTCAATCTCGCCCTCAATCTAACTTGCAATCTAACCCTCGGTCACAATCAAAGTCTGCTCCTGTTAGTAGTTCTGTTAATAGTTCTGGCAGCAGCCCTGTCAGTATCTATTCGAATGTGACAGAGCTTTCTTACCGCGCCCGCGAGCGCTTTGAAGCCGAACCGAAGAACCCTGAGGCGGCCTACAATTTTGCTGTATATCAGCAGATCATTGGTGATAGGCAGTATGCCCAGCAGATCTTCACCAAGGCTGTGGAGCTTAAGGCCGATGATTTTCTCAGTCACTTAGGGCTGGCGCAGACCAAGGCCAACGATCCAGCTGGTAGCGTCAAAACTGCACAGGTTGAACTGACTAGGGCTCAAGCTCTGGCCTTGAGCGCTTCTGGTTCGGCGCAGTTTCGCGCCGGGCAGCTTGATCGCTTGGGCAAGACTTGCCTGGCTATTGATGAGCCAGAAAAGGCATTGGCCCTTTATCAAAAGGCTTACCTACTACAGCCCGAAAGCCGGCAGATTCTGCAGATGCTAGTGCGCTCTGCTCTAGCAGCAAAGAATCTGAAAGTAGCCGGGCCTCATCTCAGGGTCCTAATGACTGGGTCTGTCAACGAGCGCCAATTGCTGCTTGCTATGTCGACTAACTGTCCGGTCCTGGCCTCTAGTGGGGGTCTGCCCACTGTTAAGCTGGAGCGTTTTATTCTTGACCAGGTGAACGCAAACCATGGCGCTGATGCTGAACTGTTTTATGCTCTTGGTCGCAACTTTGAAGCTGCTAAATGTTTTGCTAGTGCCTCTCAGTGTTATGGCACTGCCGCTGCCTTGGCCCCAGAAGAGGGTCAGTACGTGCTAGCCCATTGTGCTCGGCTGGTTGTGGAAGGAAAGCGCCCGGCGGCACTGGCGGAGCTTAGGGTTTTGGCCAGCAAGTCGCTGTCGCAAGAGCCGTCGCCCCGCCGTCTCGCCGTAGCCGGCACGATCGCTGCTGGCGTCAAATATTTGAGCGGGAGTGCTCTGCACTACAAAACCAGCTTGATGGACGCTTCGCACTTGTCATGCGATTGCAAGTTGGCTGCCTTAAATTACCTACTGAGGCGTATGCCTGGGGTTGTTTATGCTCGCATTAATGCAGGTAAGGGGCCTTGCAATTTGCTTGTTTACGACCCGGCCATCACTTCAGCAGAGAAAGCCTGGGCCAAGTTGAGTCGAGATGTAACCTATAAAATCGTGCCAGGGTCAAGTCGCACTATTGTTGACTTTCCTAACCTGGTGCAGGCTGTTTTGACTAATTATGATATGGCGCCAATTCCAGGGCGCAAGTACTACGAATTTGAGCCCTTGCCTCTCAAGCCCTAGGTGCTTTCTGATTCTAGATACTCTCTGGTTTTAGATAGCCTCAGGCCCTGGGAGTTCGTAGGCCGCCAGTCACGCCGCTTAGCCGATTAGTCAATGAGACAGCGGATATAAAGCTTATCTGATTTATCTAAGTTGTAGGCATTTTTATATACATTCTGGCCTTCGGGCTTTGTAGACTTATGACCTTAGTCAAAGCTTGGGGGTGTTCTGTGTCTCGCCTTGCACCTATTAATTTCATGGGTTGGATTAACGACAATCGTCATCTGCTCAAGCCTCCAGTGGGCAATAAGCTGATTTGGGAAGACAGTGACGTCATCGTTATGGTCGTCGGCGGCCCTAATTCGCGTACTGACTATCATGTTAACGGTGGCGAAGAGTTTTTCTATCAGGTGGAAGGGGATATCACCCTCAAGGTTTTTGACCAGGGCAAGCATGAGGATGTGGCAATTAAGCAAGGAGAGATTTTCTTGCTGCCGCCTAGCGTGCCTCATTCTCCGCGGCGTCCGGCCAATACCGTCGGTTTAGTTATTGAGCAGAAGCGGCAGCCTGGTGAAGAAGATGGCTTTATCTGGTTCTGCGAAAAGTGCGGTGAAAAACTCTACGAAGAGTATTTTCCTCTGACAAATATTGCCACCCAGTTTCCACCTATTTTTGACCGCTTCTACGCCAGTGAAAATACTCTCTGCAAGAAGTGCGGCACTAAAGTTGTTAAACCTAAATAGCTGAACCTAAATGGTAATAAGCATGAAGAAGATCGACATCCACACTCATATTTTGCCCAAGCACTTGCCGAAGTTTAAAGACAAGTATGGCTACGGTGGCTTCATTGAGCTTGATCACCATAAGCCCTGCTGTGCGCGGATGGTGCGTGACGATGGCAAGTTCTTTCGTGACATTGAAGAAAATTGCTGGGAGCCTTCTGCCCGCATCAAAGATTGCGATCAGTTAGGCGTCACTATGCAGGTTCTGTCCACCGTGCCTGTGATGTTCAGTTACTGGGCTCAGGCAAAAGACTGTCTTGATTTGTCCAGTCACCTCAATGATCACATTGCTGAGATTGTGCGTCAGTATCCCCAGCGCTTTGCTGGCTTGGGTACTATTCCTATGCAAGATCCAGATTTAGCTATCAAAGAAATGACCCGCTGCGTTAAAGAGCTGGGTTTACGGGGAGTGCAGATTGGCTCTCATGTCAATGATTGGAACTTGAATGAAGAGCGGCTCTTTCCTGTTTTCGAAGCTGCTAGTGAGCTTGGTGCTGCAATTTTTGTGCATCCCTGGGACATGATGGGAGAAAATCGCATGTCGCAGTATATGTTGCCCTGGCTGGTAGGAATGCCCGCTGAAGTGTCGCTAGCAATTTGTTCAATGATCTTTGGTGGCGTTTTTGAGCGCTTGCCTAAGTTACGAGTTGCCTTCGCCCATGGTGGCGGTGCTTTTCCCATGACTTTAGGGCGCATTGCCCATGGCTTCGCTACCCGCCAAGATCTTTGTGCTGTGGATAATCCCATTTGTCCTAGCAACTATGTCGGTCGTTTTTATGTTGATGCTTTGGTTCACGATGCTAATGTTCTGCGTTTCATCCTCAATCTTTTTGGTGAAAAGTGCATTGCCTTGGGCAGCGATTATCCCTTCCCCTTGATGGAAGCTGAGCCTGGCAAAATGATTGAGTCGTTGACTGATGTAAGTGTCGATGTGAAAGAGCGATTATTGAGTGGAACGGCTTTAGAGTGGCTTGGCATGAACTAGCAAGGGCAAAAGCGAGCAAGGCAAGAATTAGCAAGGCAAGCATTAGCAAGGGGATAAAATGGACAGCCTGAAAGTAAAGAACGAGTCGAATCAGATGCCTTATCAGTTTGAGAATTCTCTTGAATTTGCTAAATCGCTCGATCAAGGCGATCAGTTAAGTCACATACGAGAACAGTTTGTTTTGCCTAGCGATCTGGCTGCCAGTGGCGGCAGCTCTTGTGTCTATTTGGCTGGTAATTCGCTTGGGCTGCAGCCGCGCAAAGCCAAAGAGTATATCAATGCTGAGCTTGAAGATTGGGCTAAGCTTGGGGTTGAAGGCCATTTGCATGCCCGTCATGCCTGGCTGCCGTACCACGAATTTGTCACTGATATGAGTGCTCGTCTGGTAGGAGCCAAGCCGTCTGAAGTGGTGGTGATGAATACCCTCACTGTCAATTTGCATTTGATGATGGTGTCATTCTATCGACCAACAAAAGAGCGCTACAAAATCGTCGTAGAGAAAAATGCTTTTCCCTCTGACCAATATGCTGTCGCGTCACAAGCCAGCTTCCATGGCTTTGATCCAGCCACTGCAATAATCGAGCTAACTCCCAGACCTGGTGCTGATACTCTTGTGACCGAAGATATTCTTGCCACTCTCAAGCAGCATGGCGGTGAAGTTGCTTTAGTGCTTTTGGGCAATGTCAATTATCTTACCGGCCAGGCTTTTGAGGTCGAGAAAATTGCTGCGGAGGCCCATGCCCAAGGAGCGCAGTTTGGTCTTAATCTCGCCCACGGTGCGGGCAATTTAGAGCTGAAGTTGCATGATTGGCAAGTCGATTTTGCCGTCTGGTGTTCGTACAAATATTTGAATGCTGGCCCGGGTGGTTTATCGGGTTGCTTCGTTCATGAAAAACACGGTCACTCTTTTGACTTGCCACGCTTTGCTGGTTGGTGGGGGCACAATAAAGAAGAGCGCTTCAAAATGGCTCCAGTCTTTGACCCCATGCCCGGTGCAGAAGGTTGGCAACTTTCCAATCCACCGATTTTCCAACTGGCAGCTTTGCGCGCTTCGCTAGAATTATTTGATCAAGCCACCATGCCAAAGCTGCGTCAGCGAGGCGATAAGCTCACTGCTTTTATGGAATATTTGCTCAATTCAGTTGAAGGCTTTTGCTCAATAATCACGCCATCTGATATTGCTCAGCGTGGCAGTCAGCTCAGCATTCGTTTTAAAGGCGATGGCAAAGAGCTTTTAGAGCAGTTTAAACAAAAAGGAGTAGTCTGCGATTTTCGCGAACCAGATATAATTCGCGCAACGCCAACGGCTATGTATAACACCTTTGAAGATGTCTATCGATTTTATGAAGTGGTAAAGAATTTTGCTGGGCAAAAGTAGAGCTCTAAAAAGGAAGGCGAAAAATGGTTGAAGCAACAAAAGAAGCTGAAATAGCAATTGTTGGCGCTGGCCTGGTGGGCTCGCTTCTAGCAATATTGATGGCCAAGCGTGGTTTCAAGATCGACGTTTATGAACGTCGAGTTGATATGCGCAAAGAGAAAATTTCTGCTGGTCGCTCTATTAACCTGGCAATTTCTACCAGGGGCTTAAAGGCCATGAGTTTGGCTGGCCTTGATGATGATGTGCTGTTGCAAGCTGTGCCCATGCGCGGCCGCATGATGCACTCCAAAACCGGTGAGTTGACTTATCAACCCTATGGCAAAAGTGATGATGAGTATATCAACTCAATTTCGCGCGCTAGCCTCAATCAAATGCTCATGACTAAAGCCGAAGCCACTGGCGCTGTGCGCTTCCATTTTCAACAGAAGGCAGATGGTTTGGATATTCCTACCAATGCTGTGGCTTTTGTTGATGAGTCGGTAAAACCTCATGCAGAGTATGCCGTGAAAGCGGCTATCGTCATTGGCACTGATGGCTCGGCTTCTAAGATTCGCGATGATATAACCGAGCAGTATGGTTATAACTGCACTTCATCACGGCTTGATTATGGCTATAAAGAACTGGTTATTCCAGCCGCTCCTGATGGCGCTTTTCAGATGGAAAAGCATGCTCTGCATATTTGGCCTCGGGGCGCCTATATGCTCATTGCCTTGCCTAACTTTGATGGTAGTTTCACTTGTACTTTGTTCCTGCCCTTTGTCGGGCCGAACAGCTTTGAGGGCTTGACCACAAGAGAAGCGGTTGAGGAATTCTTTAACTCTGAGTTTGCTGATGCTGTGCCTCTGATACCAAATCTGGTGGACAATTTCTTCGCTAATCCCACTGGCCATATGGACACGGTGAAGTCTTATCCCTGGAACGTTGATGGCCGAGCTCTATTGCTAGGTGACGCTGCTCATGCCATTGTGCCTTTCTTTGGTCAGGGCGCTAACTGTGGTTTTGAAGATCTCACTATCTTGGAAGAGTGTATTGATGAGCACATTGCTCGTGGTGGCAGTCTCTATATTGATCAACGCGAGAAGGTTTCAACCGAGGCACCAGAAAGCGTAGCCGATGCTGCTCAGCAGCGACGGGCGCAAGAAGGCGTATATAACTGGCAAATCATTTTTGATGAATTGGTCAAGCGACGCAAACCAAATTGTGATGCCATAGCTGATATGGCGGTTGAGAACTTCACTGAAATGCGCGACAAAGTAGGCGACCCTAAATTCTTGCTCGGCAAGGGTGTGGAAAAGCTTTTAGAGAAAGAATTTGCTGGCGCTTATCGCTCTCGCTACTCCCTAGTCACTTTCAGCAACCACCCATACAAACTCGCTCTTGAAGCTGGTGTGGTTTGCGAGGAAATTTTGAACGAACTGTGCTCCAATATAGAGAGACCGGATCAAGTTGATCTGGTTTTGGCGAAGAAGCTAATTGACGCTAAGCTCACTCCGCTGCTCTTGCAATATGGTGTCAGTAGCGAAGCTGTGGCCGCAAGGTAGGAAGGCAAGAAGGCATGAAGATAGCTTTCAATTGCCAAAGTGCCGGCCTAGAGTCTTAACTTAGAAAGGGCCAGCTTCGAAAGGGATATATTGTCCGAAAGTAAGTTTCCGGCTACACGTTTGATAGTCATTGCCAACCTAGCGGTTTTCGCCGCTATGTGTGTGGTTTCTGGTGGCAAGGCAATAAGCGCTCCAAGTTCCGAAATGCTTCTCCACTGGGGGGCTAATTTCGGTCCGCGCACTCTTAATGGTGAGTGGTGGCGCATGTTCTCCTCTATGTTCTTGCATATTGGCTTCGTCCATATTGCTTTCAACATGGCGGCCCTGTGGAATTTGGGTCAGTCGGCGGAGGAACTCTTTGGCACTCGCCGCTTTGTCAATCTCTATTTCATTTCTGGCTTCGGTGGATCTTGCCTCAGTCTGCTCTTCAATCCGGGAGTGGTCTCGGCTGGCGCCTCGGGGGCAATTTTTGGAGTTTATGGTTCGCTATTTGCTTTCTTTTTTGCTCATCGCAAAGAGATGGGTAAAGAAGCATTTCTGGCTGGTAGTAAGTCGGCTACAGCATTTCTTGTTCTCAATATTGTGCTGGGTTTTACCTTCGGCTTTGACAATTTTTGCCATCTAGGTGGCTTGGTGTCTGGTTTTCTTTGCGGTACTTTCTATTTACCCCGTGGTAACAAGCCACTTTCAAGGCATCCAGTACTGGGAACTTTCCTGCTCATTGCCTCTATCTATGGGCTTTTTAAGTATGCTCAAACTATCCCTTTTGATCTGGGAGATCGCTACTACGTTCTTGCAGCTCGAGAGCTAATGCAAAGTGATCGCTACGCTGAGGCTTCGGAGCTTCTCAACAAGGCCCTGGTGAGAAAGCCTAATAATGCTGACGCTATTTTTTTGCGCGGCTTTGCCCTGCTGAAGACTAAGCACTATCAAGAAGCTCTTGCTGACTTCGAGAAGGCAGCCGCCATCGACCCAGAGCTAACTGAGGCTGTGAAGCTTCGAGATGCGCTTAAGGCCGAGTTTGTACCGGCGAAAAAAACAGATTCTAAGTGAGGCCCTTTTCGCTTAACCCAGCACTTCGCTCAAGAAGTTCTGCATCGATTGCCATGAGCGCTTATCGGCAGTAGCGTTGTACTGCAAGCCATTTTCAGGCATGTTTACTTCTGGATTAGTAAAGGCATGGCTGGTGTGGCCGTAAGCGTGGAGCTGCCAGTCAGCTTTAGCATCGGTCAGTTCTTTGGCAATGGCAAGAACATCGGTTGGGGTGGCCATGGGGTCATCATAGCCGTGCAAAATCAAGACTTTGGCGGCGATCTCTTCTTGTTTGCCCAGGGCTGGTGGGTGGAAGAGGCCGTGGAAGGCAACTGCTCCATTGACGCCTTTGTCACCAGAATTTTTGCTAGAGACGCGAGCCAGATCAAGGGCGCAGAGGCCTCCAAAACAGAAGCCAATCACTGCAATGTTGTCGCCTACCATGGGGTGTTTTCTGGCGGCTGCCAGGCCGGCTAGGAGCCTCTGGCGCAACATGGCACGATCATCCATGAAAGGCTGCATCAATTTGCCATTCTCTTCCATTGAGCTGCCGCGTTTACCCTTGCCATAATTGTCGAGGGCAAAGCCAACATAACCGAGCTCGGCCAATTTTTTTGCTTTCTCTTGTTCGAAAGCACCCTGGCCGCCCCAGGCATGACAGATCAAAACGGCGGGACGTTTTTCTTTCTTTGTTTCGTCATAGGCCACAAAGGCTTCGCAGATCTGTTTGTCGTCGGCGTAGTCGAGTAATTCGGTGTGCACTGCCTTTTATCTCCATGTCTGTTCGTATGTTTAGTAGATCTAGTCGGTTTACCCTAGCACATTGTTTTTCTTGCTTCAGAGGAGCACTAGAAAATTCTTTCTTGCCTCTCCCGATTAAATTCAAGCTGAGTAATTGGCATAGACGCGAGTGAGCAATTCTATAAAGTGTTCTGGGGTTTGGGCGCCGGAGGCAATGACATCACCTTCTAAGACAAAGGCTGGTACGCCACTGATGCCCAGGCGGATGCCTCTTTGCGCTTCTGCTTTTACTTCGGCCACACCTTGGTCTGATAGCAAAAAGGCTTGTACTTCTGCTTTGTCTAAGCCAGCTTCGACTGCGACTTCCGTTAAAATATTGATGTCACCGATATCGGCGGCCTCACAAAAATAGCGCTGAAAGAGAAGTTCTGCGATTGTATCCTGAATGTCTTTCTCAGCTTCTTCTTGGATACCGGCTTTGTCCGCGCTCTTTTCAGCGAACCAGAGCAGGCGATGGCCATTGAAAGTATTTGGCGTGCGTGTGAGTTTGTCGAGGTTGAAGGTCAGTCCGTCCGCAGCTGCTTTGGCGGTTATCTCTTTATCCATTTCAAGAGAACGCTCCCAGCTGCCAAACTTGCAGGTGCGATATTCTTTGCGGTCCATTCCTTCTGCTGGCATTGATGGATTGAGTTCAAAAGGGCGCCAGACTACTTTGAAATTGACCTTGCCGCCAAGGGTCTTCAGCGCTTTATCTAGCCTAACTTTGCCGATGTAGCACCATGGGCAAATGATGTCTGAATAAATCTCTAGTTTCATTGTCACTGTATTTGTCTCGCTAGCAACATTTCCAAACAGTTCAAGAAAGTTAGTCTAGCTGGCATTTGTGCTGCTTGGCGCAAATTCTAAACTTTTTGGAAGCTTTTCAGTCGTTGACAAAGTTTGGCTAGCACTTATAGTGGAAAGATGAGTTACATAAATCGAGCAGCAAGAATATCGTCATCATCATCATCATCGAATTATTCGAGATGCGGGTGCTGCTTGTCTTTCAATTCATAGATTTAGTGATTTGAACTTTAGAGGCCCGCCCAAGCGAGGCCTCTTTTTTGTGCCTCGCTACCGGTAGAAGGCAGAGCCATAAGCTTTATAAGAGGTAGTGATGATAGACATTGAACTAATAAGAAATAACCCGGATGCATTCAAGCAGGCTATTGCGACCAAGCGCATAAACCTCGATTTGGACCGTCTTTTGATTGTTGACGAAGAGAGGCGTTTGCTTGGTAAGGAAGTAAACCTATTGCGTGAACAGCGCAATCGCACTTCTGATCTGGTCACTAGCGATGGCCCCAATCGTGCCAGCCATATTGCCCATTCTAAAGAAATTGGCGCGGCATTGGTGATCAAAGAAAGCGAGCTTAAGGCTGTAGAGCTTGAATATCATAAGCTAATGGCCCATGTGCCGGGCTTGCCCGCTGAGGGGGTGCCTGAGGGCGCTGATGATAGCGGCAACGTTGAAATTTATCGCCTGGGCGAAGTGGTGAAGAGGCCATTCAAAGAACGAGATCATATTGAACTGGCTTTGCTTAATCGCATGGTCGATTTTGAAGGGGCTCGCTTTGCTGCTGGCTCCAGAGCTTATGGTTTGATTGGCGACGGGGCATTGCTTGAACTAGCGGTGCTGCGCTTTGCCCTAGACCATGTTTTAGCCAAGGGCTTTACGGCTGTCTTGCCACCGCTGATGGTGAACGAGGCGGCCATGTTCGGCACTGGCTATTTCCCTCTGGGCGAAGATAATGCTTACGAGTTAGAAGACGGCAAGCGCTATTTGACCGGCACTTCTGAAGTTGGCATTGTTGCAATGCAAGCCAATCGCACTTTCGATGGTCTAGCTGGCGCTGGGGCCGGAGAAGGCTATAGCGCTCTGCGTTTTGCTGGCATCTCTACTTGTTTTCGTCGAGAAGCTGGGGCCGCTGGTCGCGATACCAAAGGCCTTTATCGGGTGCATCAATTTCAGAAAGTAGAACAAGTTGTATTTTGTGCCAATGATGCAGAAGTGTCTGAACAAGAGCATCTACGCTTGCTCAAGAACTCCGAAGAGATAGTGCAAGCGCTAGAGCTGCCCTATCGGGTGGTGGCAGTTTGTACCGGTGATATGGGCCTTGGCCAGGTGCGTAAGCATGATATTGAAACTTGGATGCCGAGCCGTGGAGCCTATTGTGAGACACATTCTTGCTCTACTTTTCATGACTTTCAAGCCCGGCGTTTAGGCATACGCTATATCGATGGTGATGGAAAGAAAAAGTATGTTCATACCTTGAACAATACGGCCATCGCTTCTCCGCGTATCTTGATTGCCCTTCTGGAAAATCATCAAAATCAAGACGGCACTATCAATGTGCCCAAAGCTTTGCAGCCATACTTGGGCGGCAGGGAGGTGCTGGGTCTATGAAAGTCGCTTCTAACGCTCTACCCAAACACGATGTCGTCTTTGTGCTTGAGCTGAAGGAGCAAAATTTTCTTGGGTTGAGCCAGCTGGTGAATAGTTTGGCTGGGCCGCATAGGTTTGCTGTGCGGCAGGGTTTACGGCTTGGGTTTGCTGATTAGCATTTTGGCCGTAGCTCTGTTGTGATGCATACAAGAGTTGCTGCTCGTAGCTTGCTGGTGGAGCACTAGTCGCTTGCTCTTGCACTGCCGCTGAGCTGGTAGCCTGACTTGCGGCTTGACCTGCTGCCTGATAAATCTCTGGTGATTGCTGCTCACTGGCCCGTTCGGGCAGTCCACTCTGCTGTAGGTCCTGGCTTACCTGGCTTTGCTTCTGCGCCCAAGGCAATTCAACGCCTCCCTCTCCCCAGTTAATGATGAAGGGTAAGAGCATAATGACAAAAACCACTAAGGCGAAAAAGATAGGCAGGATTGTAGGATTTGGCAGGGACGTAATAGGCCTCTCTCCACCTTGAAGAGCGCTACTCCATGAAGCTGATTGGTCTGGATGCCCGCCTTGAACCCCGTGATGACCGCCATGGCCATGCCCGCCGCCTGTGTGACTCATTCAGTGACTCCGCCTTGCCTGGCTACAATAATAACTGCAAGGTAGCTGAAATGATGATTATTTCTCAAGCTTCAGTGGGAATTGCCCCCAGTTGGGGCAATTCTAATTCTTAAATAGGAATGACGTGATCAGCCATAGCCTTTGTTGTCTCGATCAGTCGGGCATTAGGAAGATCGGTTGATTCCATTTTCTTTCGCGCTTCTTCTGGGCTGCGACCGCCTTTTATATGGCGCTCGAGCAGACGCGGTTCGATTTTTTGAAAGTTGCTTTCGATGTACCAGGTCTCGTCCAGCAAGGGTTTAATTTTGCCCCAGGTGCCGTTCGCCAGGAGCAAATAATTGCCTTCGATGACAATTAACTTGTGGCTTGGTTGTACCAAGATGGCATTGTCACTAGGTTCTTCAATTTTTCGATCAAAAGCTGGGCAGCCAACGGTGCTACTGGTATTTTCGCGTAAGCCAGTGAGCAGATTGACGAAGGCTTCGGGGTTAAAGCTATCAGGGATTCCCTTCAGCTCCCAAATGCCCCAGGCTTTCAGTTCGGCATTGCTGCGGTGAAAGCCATCCATGGGCACAACAATTGCTACTTTGTTCTTCAGATCTTTGTTGATGCCTTTGGCCAGGTCTTTAGCTAAGGTGCTTTTTCCCGAAGCCGGAAAGCCGGCGATGCCCAAAAGCAATCGCCGGTTTTCGCCTAATGTTGTCACTTTGGCCAAAAGCGAATTGTAGAGCTCTTTTGGCAATTTACTTAATGACACTTTCCCGATTCTATTTTTGTTTTACTGCTTCAACGTCAATGCTGACTTTAACGTCGTCACCGACTACGCTAGAGCCATTGTCTAGAGCTTTGTTCCATGACACACCAAAATCTTTGCGGTTGATTTTTGTGCTTGCTGAAGCACCAACTCTGGTGCCACCTTGCATATCTTTGATTTGCTCGGTGGGGCCGTCAACATCAAGAGTTACTTCTTTAGTTACGCCTTTGATGGTGAGGTCGCCAGTGACGGTGAATTTGCCTTTGCCGGCGCTCTTAACTTTCTTCGATTTGAAAGTCATTTTGGGGAATTTTGTAGCGTCAAAGAAATCGGCGCCTTTGAGGTGCTCATCGCGGCCTTTCTCGCCAGTATCGACGGAAGCCACGTCAATCTCGGCGTCTATTTTTAGTGTTTTCAGATCTTTGCCATCATAGTCAACGTTGCCGCTAACTTTGGAGAAGTGACCCTTGACGTTGGAGATCATTAAGTGGCGCACTGAAAAATCGGCAGTGGTGTGAGCGGAGTCTATTTTCCAAACGGCAGCGGCTGGGGCTGCAGCTGGTTTTTCTTTACTAGCCTTGGGGGCGGCTGAAACGAAGTTGATTGAGATCACGCTGGCAAGGGCTAAGGCCCCGCAGATCGATTTTATTGACATCTGTTACTCCTGAACTGTTTGGGTATAGTAACTTTGATAGGGCTATTTTGTCGCTATCGTCGTCATTATCGTTATTGATATGCCAGTGATTGGTGTGTAAGCTCGCGGTGCTGTAACATAAACTTTAAGGTTATTTGTTGGAGGCGGTCATGGGTAAAGAGCAAGTCAAAAAGAAAGAAGTCAAAAAGAAGGCTTCTAAGACTATGAAAGAGAAGAAAGTGGCCAAGGCCGAGAAAAAGGCTAGTCGCTAACGCTAAGCTTTGCTTTTGCCGTGGCGGAAAAGTCCTGGTGAAATGCCGACTACTCGTCTGAAAGCTTTGCTGAACGCAGCTTCTGATTGATATCCAACGCTTTGAGAAATTTCTGCCAGCCCTTTGTTGGTTGAGTTTAGTGTTTCTTTGGCCTTTTCCATGCGCCAGAAAGTTAAGTAATCAACTGGTGTTGTCTCGGTGTATTGGCTGAACTTTTGAGCAAAGGCCGAGCGTGACATACCTACTCTTGCGGCCAGTGCTGCCACCGTCCACGGTGCGTCTGGTTGCTTGTGCATGAGTGAGATGGCCTGGCCGATCTGGGGATCAGCCATTGCTTTAAGCCAGCCCTGGCTGCGGGGGCAATCTTTAATGCGCTGCATGTGGGCGCGCATGATTTGCATAAATAGAAGGTCGGTCAGGCGAGCAATGACCAGGCCCGAGCCTTGTCTTGGTTGGCTGGCTTCGTGCACAAGAAATTGAAAAGTAGAGTTGAGCCACGGTTCGCTTTCTATGTCATCGGCTGTTAGGTGCATAACTGGCGGCAAGGCGGCAATAAAGGGATGGTTAGCGTTAAATTCGTAGGTGAAGCAGCCCGCCACCATGCTTGTTCTCAGGCCGCCGCCCCCAAGCGTAATTGGGCCAGGATTTTCAAAATCGATTAGAGTTTCGATGCCGACAACTGGGCTGTCCGGCGCGTCCTTTAGGGTATGACTGGTTGCCTGGGGCAATAACACTAAGTCTCCGCCGGTCAGGGTCATGGGACTCTCATTAGCTATGGTTAGCAGGGCGCTGCCGCGGCTAACTATGTAAAAGAGGGCGTGGCCAGAGCAGCCGGAGACGGACATGCCCCAGGGGGCGGTAAATTGGCAGGGTGAGTAAATCTTGCCGCTGATGCGGATTGATTGAAATACTTCCGATAGCGGATCAGCTAGGTGTTGTGAGCTTGGCTCTGCTATAGGTTCGGCAATAGAGGCAGCTATGTCTAACGATTCAGTTATGTCTAAGGATTCAGTCATCTAGTGCCACTTTGGACGATTGGACAATAAAGCAAGCGTTTTGAGCATGGATAGTCTTGCTAAATCATTGTATCTTCGATTTAGTGATTTGCACAGGAGGGCCATTCATGGCTAAGTTACTTTGTATAGATTCGAGCAGCCGTTCCGCTACTTCGGTTACGCGGCAGCTGACTGAGGCCTATGTGGCTCGATTTAAGGAGACCAACCCAGGCAGCCAAATTGTGCGCCATGATTTGGTGGCGGAAAAGGTTCCCTATGTCAGTGAAGCTGGCATCGCCACTCTTTATACTGAGGCTGATAAGCGCACGGCCGAGATGGAAGCGCTCTATAAGGAGTCTTCAGTTTATGCAGATGAGCTGGTGGCCGCTGATGTCATTGTTTTGGGCGCGCCGATGTACAACTTTAGTGTTCCTGCCGTGCTCAAAGCCTATATTGACATGATTGTCTTTCCTGGTAAAACTTTTGCCTATGATGGTGGTGCCCCGGTTGCGCTGCTTTCGGGCCAGCACAAGAAAGTAATTGTCTTCACCGCAAGTGGTGGCAACTATGATCAACTGCCCTATAAGGCCGCAGATTTCTTAGAGCCCTATTTGCGGACGGTGCTTGGTTTTATTGGCATTGACGATGTTACTTTCGTCAAGGTTCAAGGTCATGACGCTGCATTGGTGCAAGAGCAGACAGAACAAGCCCTTGCAAAGATTGAGCGTCTTGTTGGGCAGCCTTTAGCTGTTTAGAGCTATTTATTGCTAATTAGGTTGTCTTGTTTGGTTCAACGAAAAGGCCATAGCCAACTCCGTGAACGTTGCGTATGTATGAGCTTTCCGAATCGCCATCAAGTTTCTTTCTCAGCCTTTTGATGCAAGTAGTAAGCGCTTCGCGGGTTGAGTCAGACTGGCAGGGCCAAACGCTGTCAAGCAGTTTGTCTACGCCAAAGAGTTCTCCTGGATGGCGCATCAAAAATTCCAATAGAGCAAATTCTTTTGGAACTAACTTTATCTCTTGACCGCTTAATGTAACTTTGAAGTCTTTGGGGTCAAGCTCTAGTGGGCCGACTTGTAAAACGTCGCCTACTAGGGCTGTTGGGCGTCTCAATAGAGCTCTTACGCGAGATTTTAGCTCTCTCGAGTCGAAGGGTTTGGTGAGGTAGTCATCAGCTCCGGCGTCTAACCCTTCTAGTTTGTCGGCGAGCTCGCGTCGACCGGTGAGGAAAAGCACTGGCGTGACACCGCCGCGCGCCCGAAATTCTTGGAGAATGCCAAGTCCAGTTACTTCTGGCAAATTCCAGTCAAGGATTATCAAATCAAAAATGTATAGTTTGACCTGGCTTAGGGCGTCGGCACCATTGTCAACGTGTTCCACTAAGTGATTTTCGCGGGCCAGGCATTGAACAATCAAGTCAGCCAACTGCGGGTCGTCTTCAACTATAAGAATTTTTGCCATCAGTTTTCCAGGTAATACTTGCTATGGGATGCCAGGGTAAACCAGAATGTGCTGCCTTTTCCTTCAACTGATTCTACCCCAATCTCTCCCCCATGCTGCTCGATAATCGCTTTACATATTGCCAGGCCGAGTCCGCTACCGCGATTGCTGCGGCCGTCTTCATTTTTAACCTGGCTGAACCTCTCAAAAATGCTGGCTGCTTTATCGGCAGGAATGCCCCGCCCCTGGTCGGTTATCTCGACCCTTAACATGCCTTCTTGTTGCAGGCCTGATTTTTCGTTTTGCTTGGACGAGTCGACTGCTTTAGCGCTGATGCTTATGGTTGAACTGTTGGGCGAGAATTTTAAGGCATTGGAGAGCAGGTTGACTACCACTTGGGTGATTCTTTCGGAGTCTATATAGGCTTCTAGATTGTTGTCAATAGAGTTGGAGATTGTTATTTTCTGTTTCTTGGCTAAGGCTTCAACCGCTCCGATTGAAGTATCAATTGCTCTTCTCAGCGGCGCCTGTTCCATGATCAGCTCGACGTATCCAGCATCGAGTTTTTCTAAATCTAGAAGGTTGTTGATTAAGGCCATTAGCCGGCTGACATTGTCTTGGGCATTGCTCAGGTTTTTCATCGCCTGTGGTGGCAATACCCCTTCGGCATCTTCTTGCAGCATGGAGTGAATCATTTGAATAGAGGTAAGCGGTGTGCGCAAGTCATGCGAGACGACGGCAACGAAATCACGCTTCATTTGCTCCAGCTGTTTGCGCGCGCCGACATCTTGAATGACGCAGTAAAGTAATTGTTCATCGTCGGACCAGGTGGCCGACCATGCGCTTTCGCAGATCGTGCCGTTTGCTTTTATTACTTTTACATCAAAGCGTTGTGAGCCTTTTTCTTCAATCACTTGCAATAGCTTGGCGCGCGCTTCGTTGCGCTCGGACTCGTCGAAAAGGTCCACGGCTCTGCGACCAATTATATCTTCCACTTCATAACGCCACATATCTATAACAGCTTCGTTGATGCTGCTGAAAATAAGTTGACGATCAAGCGAGCAAACTATATCGGCCACATTCTCTAGCACCGCCACTTCTTTGCGCCGCATGGTTGCTAGGTCTTTGTACATGCGGTGATAAACACGATCGATTTGGGCTAGTTCGTCGTCACCATTCAGTCTTATGGTTGGAGGCTTTCCTAGACTCATTCTTTGAGTATTGTGCATGATGACGTTGAGGCGATCGGTGGTACTGCGATTAAAGAGAATGGCTAGTCCAAAGGCCGTGCCTACGCTTAAGACAAGAGAGCTATACAAAATTAGATGGAGAATCTCATCATCTCGTTGCAATCTGGCTAGTTTGCTTTTATCGAGTAGTTCATTCTTGCGCGACATCTGATTGGCCAAGTTAATCAGCTCATCTATATAGCCTTGAATACGGGCCCAAGCTAATCCGGCTGCCAGTCTATTACCGGCATCGTAATCAGCTTTGGCAACATCAAAACCGATACGAATTTGATTGAGCAAGTTGGCGATTTTCATCCAGGTTTCTTTGTCAGAACCTTTGCCTTGCTGTGCCAGATCGCGAATCATGTTAACTTCTTGCACTATTTTGCCGGCCATGCCGTCTAGGCGTGCTCGCAGTTCTGGTGAGTGGGTAGTGCTTGTCCAAATGACAAGGTTGCTGCGCTGCATGTAGAGAAACATGGCTGAATTGACATGGGCAATCAATTCTCGTGAATAACTTTCTTCCCGACGGGCGCGATCAACATTGCCCAGTTGATAGAGCAGGGCGCTGACTAGAGCCAGTTCAGCAACAACCGGTATGGTGACAATGATCAGAACTTTGCGCGAGAGCTTCAATGAAAAGACCGCTTAGCCAAGGCTTTCAGGAATAGTGCCTAATTTTAGCATTTGTCTCATTACTCAGGAGTCTGCTCGTCGCGTTTTACTTTTTCGCGCAGGCGTTCGTCAATAAACGGCTCTATGATTTGCAAGAATTCGGCAGGTTGGAGATTGTTGGGTACAACTTTGCGCGCACCACTTTTAATGGCTAGTAGTTCAGTCGCTTCGTCGGGCATCTGATCAAGACAAAAGAGAAAAGGAATTGCACGCAGCTCATCGTCTTGTCGAATCTCGCATAAAAAGCTCAGGCCATCACCGTCTCGCATTTTGAGATCGCTGATGATAATGTCCGGTAAGTTTTTATGAGCGAGAAATAGTGCTAGAGACATAGCTGGGGCTGGCACTATCTGGTAGCCAAGTTGTTCTACTGCTTGCCGAACCAGGTTTAGTGTTTGCTGCGAAAGGCCAGCGATTAGTAATTTAGGAGTTTCCATGTTGACTCATTGGTGCAAGCGACGGTAGAGCAACTATAGCGCCTTTGGCTAAGTAGAGCGAATGAGCGCGTTACTTTTCATTCTTTACTGGTTTGCCACGATCGTCATAGTCAGCCGACTTGATTACTGCAGAAACAGAGGTTTCAGCTGGTTTGAGCACTTTTTTCAAATAGCGATCGTCTGTTTCCCAGAGTTTTGGGCTGTAGCCTGTCAACACACGCAAGCGTTTCTTGGCCTTTCCTGCCCAATCTTCATCGGCGTACTGACCTGACATAAAGCCTAGGCCTTTGAAAGTCATTCCTTTTTCTAGACCTACTTCTTGTCTGGCTACCATAAGCCAAGACTTAACGCATTCGTTGAAAGTATCAGGCTCCTTTTCCGCTTGGTGGCTGAGTTTTTCGTCAAGCGCTTCAGCGTAGAGCACTCGTATGTCCATATCATCGTCGTTGAGCTGAATAGCGCGCTTGAGCAGCTTCAAAGCTTTGTTGTAGTTGTGGTGGCGCATGAATTGCTTGGCTTGCAAAAGTAAAGCGCTGGGGGTCTCGTCCGTAAAGATCTCACTGCCGTGACGCTCAGGCGGGCTTGGGTCTTCGTTCAGTCGCCGCCTTTCGCTGCGCTCTCTGCGGCTAGCCGCTTGGGAAGCTGAACTGGTTGAACTGTCTGAATTAGCCGAACTGGCTGAATTGGCTGAGCTAGCTGAACTAGTTGAACTGGCCTTACGGGCAGAACTAGCTGAACTGGTCGAACTAGTTGAATGAGTTGAACTAGCTGAATGAGTTGAACTAGCTGATTTGTCAGGCTCAACAGCTCTGACTCGGTCAAGCGTGCTCAGGCTGGCCAGCAACAGGCTAATGATTGTTATTGCTTTGGTCGTGGCCGACAATTGACTAGATTCCCCTCTGCGGGCTTTTATTTTACCTTGGTATGAAGACATACTGCTGACACCTTGTCAATTGATCGGCTTCCTCTT
>JAUPUU010000105.1 GCA_030917395.1 Cyanobacteriota bacterium erpe_2018_sw_21hr_WHONDRS-SW48-000092_B_bin.40 | reverse complement strand
TTCTGCTCGTATTGCCAGAAATCAGTGTGCCTGAACTTGCGCGTCGTCTCTAGCCAGACAATGGCTGACTTAATACTACTTTCGAATATTTCTTGCAAGAGGGCTTCGTCTGCACCTAAGAGCGAGAGGGAGCGTTCTTTCAATTCTAAGTAGAAAACTTCAAGGGCTTTGTGATAGACCTCACCAAGCAATCTTGAGTCAAGACCAAGCTCTGGTTCTTCCATCTTCTCAATTTTTAGAGTATGCGACACCCAGAATCTAAACGGGCATTTCCCATAGTCATTAAGACGGCTGACACTCCACATTTCAGGAGTCTTTACGCTAATAAGGTTGAGGTTGACTTGCTCAGTCAAGCAGCCGTTCAATTCATTGAATATATTAGCTCCACTGCTAGACCCAGTGCCCAAGCTAGATTGCGTGCGCGCCTGCACCGTAGAAAACGGCAGCTCTAACTTAGTCAGAAACTGACGAACATCAAAGGGCATCCACGACAATTCGAGATCACGCAAAGCCTGCCTGCCATTGAGCCAGAGCCAGCCGGCCGCCAGCTCCTGAGCCGAAGTAGGCTCAAGCATGGCATAAGTTCGTGGGGCACGGAAAGTGAGAGCAGCCGCAGCGGCTTCATCACCTTTGGTTAAGAAGAAGGAAGGAATAAGTTCTTCCCCAGTCATCTCATAGATTGGGCTTGATTGACAGAGCCTATCGGTGGCGCGCTCAACCAATGAATCATAGAGCGAGGGCTCAAACGATTGATGATGACGTGGATTCTCGATGTCTATGCCATAAGACATCCACTTGCGCACTTCATCTTTACTCAGGAATCCACCCTGCTCTGAACGCCGGGGAAACTCACCTTCGTTCAAACCAGCGACAATAATGACCTTGAATCTTCTGTTTGGAACTAAATCGGCACTGCAAACAGTAATCGCTTCGCGACTAACTTTTGGTCTTCTAAAGTTGGCATTCTCTATGGCTCGCTCCAGGCGCTTGAAGAAAGCAGAATAAGTAGACATCTGCGGACCATAGGCATGGGAGAGCAGAGTCTCTTCTAAAACTAAACTAGCCAGTACCCGCCTGAACTCGAACAAGGCTTGATGCTCTTCCCAACTCACTAGTGGGTTCGAGAATTCCTCATCATTGGGCAATATCAATAAGTCATCAATTAAGTCTTCAACAAAGCTGACATGCTCAGTCAAAGTCTTTTCATAACCTGCAGAATGTAGACTTGGCAGAGAAAGCCGCTCTATCAGCTTGCCGAGCTTTGCCGCCCAATGCCAATCGCTGGCACCTTTTACAGTAAGTGTTGAGAGAGACTGATCATCAATCTCTTCAATTTCGCCACTATCTAAATCTAGATAGGCCCTATTAAAAAACGGGCTAGAAAGCGTGCGCACCACATCTTGTCTGGCAAAATCAGAAACAGGGAGATGCAATAAGCGACGCAAATATTTGACTAAGGGCAAACTACCAAGCTCAAGGGGCTCATCGAGAAAATAATCAATTTGCGCTCTTTCAAAAGCAGCACGAATGGCCGTCATATATGGTTTCACAGAACGTGCCACCACAACAATTTGATCGGCTGAGTAGCCTTTAAGCAAACATTTTTTTGCTTCGCGAGCAACTTCCTCCATTTCCATCAAGCGATCTAGCGCTCTAAAATTGATCTTTTGCAGAGAGCCAGTTGCCGCAGCTGATGGCGAAGCCTGACGCACAGTTTCTTTGAGGAGCGGCGCAAAGGCTTCTTTCAACTCGCGAAGTGACTTATCCTTCCAAGAATAATTTTGCCAAGAATAATTTTGCCAAGAATAATTTTGCCCCTGTGACTCTGGCTCTGACTGAGAATCAGAAGAAGAATCAGAAGAATCAGAAGAAGCCTGCGCTGCCACATAGTCAAAAGCAATGATGGTGCGCTGCGACTGTTTGGCGATAGAACTAAGAACTTGCAACTGCAGCCGATTGAAGCGGTCAAAGCCATCAACAGCCAAGAGCCCAATTGACAATACATCAGGGTCGAGATTATTTAAAATCTCGCGTGTCTTATAGGCCAGCTTACGCTCATCGAAAACATTGAGACTTTCTAGCTCTTGCCAATAGGCCTCATAAACTCGCCCCAGTTCCATATAGCGAGCGTCACTAGCAGCCATCTTTGACAACTGGCTAATTACTTCAGAGGGCGAGAAACCGGCTCGCTCCAACTCATCAATGAGCTCAAGCATATGGGCATGGGTGCCAGCAAAATCGGCAATAGAGCTGAGTCCACTGAGGCGGCCAGCAACTTTCACTTTCTCAATGGCCTTCACTAAAATAGCCGGGCGAATACTATCGGGAATCAAGCGAAAGCCACAACCGGCCTGGCGCAAGACTTGATGGCACAAATCATAAAACGGCAGAATCTTAAGACCAACCAAACCAGTCGCTCTAGCCCCAGGTTGGGCCACTACCAACTGCTCCAATTTCTCTAGCAAGCGCTCTTCCACCAGACGCTTATAGCGATGAGAAGGCACGGTGATGATTGCCTGCTTACCACTAAGCAAACTCTGACGGCAGTGCTCAGCCACCTGGTCAAGCAACCAGATAGACTTGCCTGAGCGATATGGCCCGGTGATTAGCTCTATGCTTCTTTCTGGCATATCTGCTCTTCTATTTATTTGTCGACCAAAAATTGTGCCCGTTGAGATTCGAACTCAAGGCCTTCGGCTTCGGAGACCGACGCTCTATCCAGCTGAGCTACGGGCACGTGGCTCTAATTCTAGCACCCTTAACTAAACTGATCAGGCCACAGCCCTTGGCAAGCCAGGTGCAAACAACTTTCCGCCCCTACCCCTGACACTACAAACAGTGGCATGCTGAGACGAACAAAAGTCTTAGTTCGCCCGCACCATCTCTTCTAGTGCGTTCATATTGTGAATAGTGACGCGCTTCGATTCGATATCAATCCAATGACTATCTTTGAAGCGGTTGAGAATTTGAGTGACAGTCACTCTAGACGAGCCAACCATGTCAGCAATTTCTTGATGAGTAAGAGGAAATTCTACCCGCACGCCATGGGGCGTAACTTTGCCGTGGGTATCAGCCAGCGTAAGCAGCAAGCGAGCCACACGACTGGGAACCTGGCGGAAGACTAAATCTTCTATACGAGCATTAGCCTGCTTGAGACGATCGCCAATGATGCCAATAAAGCGCAGACCAAACTCG
>JAUPUU010000104.1 GCA_030917395.1 Cyanobacteriota bacterium erpe_2018_sw_21hr_WHONDRS-SW48-000092_B_bin.40 | reverse complement strand
GAAGTCAATATTACTGTTCTGGTTGGCCACAGCCCCAACAGGCTCAATTCTCTCCTTCACGAATGGCCTACCGCAGCATTTGACAATGTGATGGAACAGCGCGCCAATAGTTCCGAATCGTCCAAAAGAAGAGGCAAATTAGAGCTGACAAAATGTGCTGACCCCCGAGAAGAGAGCGCAAGCAATTATCAACGAAAAATCTCGGCCGAGCTGGAGAAACTTTCGCAAATACTAGCTGAAAAGTCCGCGCACCCATCAGCACAGCAAGAGACCCAAGCACAGCAGACTGCAACTAAAGCCGCCAAGCCAGATGCCGACGGCAAAACCCGCCAAGACACTCTTAGCTTTCCCGGAGGCGAGACTGCAGTCATCACCAGCGGCTTCAAAACACAGAAAACAAGCAGGAGCTTAGACCTCATCACTTCTCAGTCACGGACCTTCAGATCGAAAAATAACATCGTCAGGATAAACACCACTGACCCAAGTATTGCCGAGCCTGTAGCATTTGAAAAAAATGAGTTCGTCCTGCTAGGAAAGGCACCGGGCAGAACTGACTTTGAAATTCAGGACCAGTTGGGCAATACCCTTGCTATTGATTTACGTGTAGAAAAGCGCTTCGGCCGGCTGCTTTCGACGTTCATGATTTTCGGTAATTTCTTCAAGAAGCACCTTGAGGGCAGAAGAAATGCAGCTCCTTTCCCGCCAGTAGCAGTTAACCCCTTGGAACTATTCGAGCAGAAACCATCTGAAACTATTACCTTCAAGCCATATCAAGCGCAATTCTATAACTCCAGTCATTCACTCGTGCGCATTGCCTTAGCAGACCCAGGCAATGTCGAGCCACTGATGCTCTCGGCCACTCAAATTGCACTGATAGGAAAGAGACCTGGTCGCACAACTGTTTTCCTTTGGGATGATGTCGGCAACGTAGGCGCACTTGAGTTGCAAGTTACGAAGGCAACGAGCGCTACGAAGGCCGACAGAAACGGCAGCGAATCTGCCAAAGCCATTTCAGGGAGCATTGTTTCTAGCCAGCAAAGCCTTCCTGCCACGCAACAAATTTCAGCAGCCAACGCTAATACCCCCTCCGACTCCACAGTTTCGTCGTCGAGACATGAATGTGAGATTTGGACAGGAAGCAAAAAAGATATCGCTAGCCTCGTCTTGGGCAATGACCAGCTCTGCAACAACTACTATACTGCTAAGGGTTTGCCAGACAGTGACGCCTTGATTGCGCTCAACAATGAGGCAGTCAAGGCCATCAATGCGACCAACTATGCTCGAGCAATCGAACTACTCGAAAGAGCGCTAGAGTGGTCACCGCACTATAAAACGGCACTAGTCAATCTCGGTATCGCCTACAACAACTTCGGTTTATCACTGCAGAACAAGCCAGCCGAAGCCATCCCCTACTTTCACCGAGCAATTTATCTGGATGACAGCAATGAAACCACCCAAGAAAATCTAAACGGGCTCATCCGCAAGCTTGGCAAAGATCCAGATTCATTCAGCGACCGAGTAGCTCTAGGAGATGAAGCTACAAATCACGGCGACACCAAAGGTAGTATCATTGAATACCAAGCGGCATTGAAACTAAAGGATGAGCCAGAAGTACGAGCGAAGCTCAACGAAGCCTTAAAGAAAGTGCAAAATTCATCTCGAAAGCCGAAGAGCCAAGTAATCTTCTAACTTATCGAACGAACCAGTCCAGCCTTGAGTCATGCCGCCGCGCTCGGCAATGAAGGCCGCAAGCTCATCAGGCGAAGTATCGGCCGCGCATTCAAAAGTAACAGTGACGCGAGTTTGTTCGTCTCCTTCTTCACTAAAAATTACCGTGGTGATCATAGTGGCAGGCCAGCACGGAGCCATTGGGTGACTAGAAACATTCTCGTGCCCATCGCAAAACTGTTGCGTATAAACAAGGCGATGGGGCTTATCAGCCTTGATCACCTGCATATCGCAACCTTGAGGAGGCAGCCATTTCGACAAGTGATCAGGATCTATCCACATCTCAAAAACAGTCTCGATAGGCGCACCAAACGAACGGTTGATAACGAATATTTCTTTACTGGTAGAGCTCTTTTCCAGATACTCAGCCAGACGATCCCAGGTGCCGTTGCCGCCAGCTTTCTTGATGAATTTACCAAGCTCCTCAGCCACTTCCGGTGTTGCAAATGTCATGCACATGTCCATCTTTGTCTTACCGTTGCTCTCAGAAAAAAGCACAGTGACGCGAAACAGCGGGGGCTGGTCATCATTAGCACCATGGTCATAGACAAGCTTGGCGCACTCTTCAACCTCAAAATAGACAGTCTTGTTTGGATAATCCACACCATCAGGGCCATGCATTGTGTAATGCCAGTGACCGCCGACCTTCAAATCTTTGCTGTGTGTGGTGATAGTAAACCCACGGGGTCCCCACCACAAGGCCGCTTTTGCCGGATCAGTCCAGGCATCCCAAACGAGCTTTACAGGTGCGTCATACACGCGGGTAAGTCGCAGCTCGTTGCTCTTAGCTTTTGCCGTCTGATTTTTTGCGACCATTTTTCTTCCCCTTTTTACCGTGCCGTGGGCTACTCTCTTTCTGATCGCTAGTCTGATTTTCTAATTTCTCAGCTTCTTTCTCAGCAGTTACGCTCTTGAGGTAAACCTCTAGGCGGTCGAAACTCGCCTCCCAGTATGCTCGATACTCTTCTATCCAATCGGATACTTCTTTTAAGCCATCCTCTTTCAGCTTGCATGGACGCCACTGAGCTTCTTTTGTTTTGGTGATTAAACCAGCCTTCTCTAAGACCTTAATGTGCTTCGTTACTGCTGGAAGTGACATGTTATAAGGTCTGGCCAAATCGGAAACACTCGACTCACCCAGCTTCAGCTGGGCCAACATCGCTCGCCTTGTGGGATCTGCCAGGGCTGAAAATGTTTGACTGAGTGTGTCTTGCACGTTACTTTACCGATGGGTTAATTAACCTATGAGTTAACCATAGGGCATTACCAACATCCTGTCAATAATTGACGGAACTTGGATCTGCGCCTTCTGTTGCAAGCCTGCTTGCACTTTTGTCTGTGCTTATAGTAATATGCAACCAATAGGTTGCATATTGAGGTTGTCGACAATGCAAGATAAAATCATCAAAACTGTAGAGCTAAGGGCCCCTATTGCCAGGGTGTGGAAAGCTCTAAGCGACCACAAAGAATTCGGACAATGGTTCTGCCTTGATATCAAAGAGCCTTTCAGAGTTGGTCAGCCCAGCAAGGCGATACTGACTTATCCAGGCTATGAGGGCTTGCTCTGGGAAGTTCATATTAAGGAAATGCAAGCAGAGCACCTCTTCGCATTCACCTGGCATCCGTATGCTGTTGACCCTAAGGTAGATTATTCAACCGAAGAACCGACACTGGTCGAGTTCAAGATTGAAAAAACCGACTACGGAACACTATTGACCGTGACAGAATCAGGCTTCGACAAACTGCCCGAACACCGCCGTTTTGAAGCATTCAGAATGAACGACGGAGGCTGGGCCGAGCAGCTACAGAACATAGAAAAATATGTCGCGAAAGACAATGTCGCTACCAAATAAACACGCCAGCGTCTTCGCTGCACTAGGAGACGAGACGAGGCTGTCGATAGTGAAAAAGCTATCCGACGGGCAACCTCACTCAATTTCTGAACTGACAAAAGGCACCGACCTAACACGCCAAGCCGTTACTAAGCACTTACGAGTACTGGAAAGCGCCGGTATCGTTAATGGTGTCAAATCCGGCCGCGAAAGTTTATACAAATTCGATCCAACACCGTTAAATCAGGCCAGGGGCTACCTTGATAGAGTTTCGGAACAATGGGATCAAACCCTCGGCAGGCTAAAGAAATTTGTGGAAGAGTAAAATATTTTTTTGCCTTTACACAACATTCGTCGATGCCTTATTTTGAGCGTCACCCACTTTTGACTGCAGCCCCGCGCAACAGCAGATCGCAAGAGAAAACAACAGTTTTCAACAGAAAAGAAGCAAGCTATTGGCGAAACTCAGAAGATTCAAGCAAATAACTGACACCATATAGAAACTGTAAAGTTCGTAGAGAAGCCTTTACAAATAGCTCGTGAAGCCATTTGACAGAGTTTTGCTCGCGTGTTTTCATACTGCCATCAAAGCCAATTGCCTACAAGATTTGCCTAAGACCAATGGCCGATAGGTCAATTTTGCTATCTCAAAATAGTTTCCATGGAAACTATTTTTCAAGAAGAACGGACACCCAATGAGAAAAGCAGCAGGATTGTGTTTGAGCGCAGCGATTGCTCTCAGCGTGGCATTCCAGACCAGCGCAGTGGCAACCAGCGAAAGAGATACGAAGACAGAAACAGCAGCAAAAAGTGTAGAAGAAACCGAAATTGAACCAACCAGAGCCTATGACGACCTTTTCAGTGAAACTAGCGCTCGCTCACTACTGATGACTGCCAAACAGTATATGCGCCACCATAATTACAACAAAGCAATACCCCAACTGAGCAGAGCAATAAAACTAGACCCAGACGATCCCGACGTTAGATGCCTCTATGCTGAAGCACTAGAAGAGAAGCTCTCGCACCAGGTAGAGAAAGACCCAACTATCTTCAATTTATGCGTTAGAAACTGGCTAATGATATTGCGCAGTGAAGTTGGCGAAGAGAAAGGCACGACCTATAAGGGAATCGGAATCGGTATGGGCTATTTTCAAGACGAAGAGAGGACCATGCACGCAAAGCACAGCTTAAAGGCTCTCACTGGCTACATCCCCAAACCATGGGAAACCAACGACCGCTATCTGCGTCGTGTGCTAAAGCCCGCTTCAACTAGCGTCACAGCCACAATCAAAATGCCAGAGGAGACAAACTCAAAGGCGAAAGTCGAAAGG
>JAUPUU010000103.1 GCA_030917395.1 Cyanobacteriota bacterium erpe_2018_sw_21hr_WHONDRS-SW48-000092_B_bin.40 | reverse complement strand
CCACATCCACTAACACGCTTTTGTGTCAGAACCCAAGGTAGGAGCCCTGTGCGGTAATACCGCACGCAGGGATCTGCGCGGGGGGTGGCGGGCAACCGCCATTCCTACCGCAACACTATTTTTCAAAACAGAAAGCCCACCCAGGCATGCTTTTGATTTCTAGAAATAGTTGCATATACAACTATTTTTGAATCAGGCACTATTGTTCGGTGACTTTAAGAAATTAGTGCTCCCAGTTGCTTACTTTCAATGGTGTGAAGAAGCCAGTGGAGCTATTGCCGCGTAATGTTTGGTCTTTGTAGCTGAGAGCGAAATCTACTCTAGGTAGGGCTGCTACTGCGCGGTCGAGAGGCTGCATCATGATAGAAAAGTTGTCGACCATTGCTTCGGCGGCTTGGCCGACTTCGCTGGCGATGGTTCTTTGACCTTGTTGAAGTTGTTGCCATTCAGCTTGAAGAGCGCCTTTGAAGCGAACCGAAGCTCTCTTTACTTCAGCGATGTCGAATCTGTCGTCGTGGTTCTCAGCGATGGCCATTTCCGTTCTCCAGCCGTCTTGCTCTTTGGAGCAGTTTCCTTCACGCTGGTATCTATACGGCCCTGCAAATTTTTGGACAAATTCTTTTTTTTTGCCAATATACGGGGGTTTAGGCGATTGGTGGGCTAGTAAACGGCCGTTCTGATGACTTTAGCGCCAATAGAGGGTAGTTATTTGTGCGGCCGAGTGTATGGCTGGATCGTGTCCCCAAAGGTTATGTTGACGGTAACGCTTGTGCACTTATGGTCTTTCATTTCTAACTGGTAATCTAGATATTTGATTTTGTATGAGGAGTCCTGTGCTGTGGGGAAATCAGTCATCGATTTTATGGCTTTCCCATTGATTTTTAGAAGATCGCCAAAGATTGTGAATAGCTCAGAATCGGTCTTTCCTTCAAAGGAGCGGGAGCTGTACAGTCCGTTCTCGATACCGATTTTCTTTGAGTTCCATTTAAATCCACAGTTGGCTGCCAGGCAACGCCCGTCGACCATTTCTAAAATCATCGGAATTTCACCGCCACCAAGTAGATACGTCATCGTATTCAGTTTTATGCCATCTCTAACTCTATAGCGAAGGCTTTGCGGAATCGGCTTGCCTAGCCAATTAATAAGTTCAGCTTCAGTCAGGCCAACACTCTGTTGGCAAATTCTGTTTGAGTAGAAGCAATCTTCTTTCATTTTCTGATGCATGCCTTGGTCGAATGAAGAAGGATATGGCTCTCCATCTGTATCAGTGACAAGAACATGACCATCTTCGCTGAATATTATTGGTAAACGTTTTGCTTGGGCAATTGGATCATCTTTGCCCCGAGGGCTTTCTGCTATGGCTTCAAGAAATTCTGTGGGCGGTGCCTTGTAATAGTCTTCAGCTGTCAATGCCGCTGCTGGCAAGGCAAAAGCTAGAGAGATGATGAGGGTTAGAAGAGTTTGTTGAAGCATTGTTTTTTCTTGAGCGGTATTTCGCTCTAGCGTTAGAAGTAGTAAGTGATTTTATCGCTGAGTATACAGTCTTGCTTTTCAGTGTATGCAGAGTCACCGTTGACGAACGTAGCAGTTTTACCTATACTGGTATATGATATACCGCTATAGGTTTTTGATGGCGATTCAGGGCTTTGGTAGCCGATTGACTGAGAAAATATTCCTTGGAGAGATGGACAAGGAGGTGTCCCGGTTGCCTTCGGACATTATTCGAGCTGCACAGAGAAAGTTAGATATGTTGCAGGCGGCGGAGGTTTTACAAGACTTGGCTTGTCCTCCCGGAAATAATCTCCACGCTTTAAAAGACGACTTGGTTGGGTATCACGCAATTCGAATAAACAAACAATGGAGGATTATTTTTGTTTGGAAAGCGGACGGGCCTTGCGAAGTGGAGATTCAAGATTATCATTGAGATTATTGTTGGTGAGTAAAAATGAAGAAGAAAATGTTGCGTGAACCCACCGGCCCAGGTGAAATCTTGCTTGAAGAATTCTTGGTTCCCTATGAACTAAGTCAGAGTGCCTTTGCTCGCCATATCGGTTGGCCGCAGCCGAAAGTGAATGAAATTGTTACAGGGAAACGGGGTATTTCGCCTGAGGCGGCCATGGTTTTTTCTGATGCATTTGGCACTACACCAGAGTTCTGGCTGAATCTGCAAAACGCGGTTGATTTATGGCGAGCAGAACAGAAGCATAAAGTAGTTGCGCGTGTGAGTTCGCCAGCGAAAGCCTGATGCTGGTTGTAGGCATGCCCTAAAAATGCAGCTTGTCCTTTAGTTCGCGGCCTGTGCTGGCTAGTTTGGAGGCGGCTTCTTTGCTGGCGTAGGCTTTGGTTACCGGCGAACCGGCTTTGGCTTCGGCCAGAAAACTCTGGGCAAACTGTCCGCCTTCTATATTGCTCAACAGTGTGGCAAGGCGCTCCTCTGCTCCGGCATCAATAATTGCCGGTCCAGCGATGACTGAGCCGTATTTGGCGGTGTTAGAGATGGCATCGCGCATGCCGTCCATGCCCTGGGTGAAGAGCAGGTCGGCAATCAGCTTCACTTCTTTCAAACACGAAATATAAGCAAGTTCTGGTTGGTAGCCTTTTGCTACTAATGTATTGAAGCTGGCTTTGATTAACTCAGGCATGCCACCGCAGAGCACGGCTTGCTCGCAAAAGAGGTCAGTGGTGGTTTCTTCGAGGAAGGTCGTCTGAATTGCTCCGGCCCGTGTCGTACCAATTGCTTTAGCGTAGGCTAGCGCGAGGTTGAAAGCTTGGCCCGATTTGTCTTGTTCCACCGCTATCAAAGCTGGCAAGCCTTTGCCTTCCAGGTAGAGCGAGCGCACCTGGCGCCCAGGGCCTGTGGGGGCAACGAGAATAATGTCTGCGTCGGCTGGCAGTGCAATTGTTTTATTGGTGACAGTGAAACCATGGGCGAAGACAAAAGCTTTGTGTTTAGCATTGTCTTGCCCGGGAATTTTTTCTGATGCTGCAATACCTGGGGCAATTTCGTTTTCATAAACGGCGGTGACCACTTCGTCTGGCAGCATGACAGCTAAAATTGATGCTTTGCTGCTGGCTTCTTGCACCGACATGGTGGCAAATCCGTCGGCACTTGCTTTGGCGAAAGCTTTACCATTTGCTCTGGCTCCGACAATCACTTCGATGCCACTGTCTCGTAAATTGAGTGCGTGAGCGCACCCCTGGTTGCCGTAGCCAATGATTGCCACCACTTTATTTTTTAGTGTGGCGAGGTCGGCGTCGTTGTCATAATAGATAGTTGCCATTTGTGATTGTTCTCTTGCTGTTACATTAAACCGTCTGGAGCTACTTGACTTAGCAAAAAGTGAAGCTTAAATGGCCAGTTTACAGCCTCTGATAACAATTCAGGTTAAACCTTGCCGGAGGGTCTTGTCTTCCCTCTTTAATGTACTAGACTGATGCAGTTAAGTGAGTGCATTAAAATCGGTAACCAAGGAGGGCAGTTTTTTAGTGATTTTGCAAACTGTTCAAACCGGCTCCGGTAGCCAAGCACAAGAAAAGAACCTCGAAGGTACTTTCGCTTCTAATATATGTATCGTCGGCGATGGTGCTGAAGCAATTGCCCTTGCTGGGCTGGTTTCATCAAATGTAGCTGGTCAAGATGCAGTAGCTTACATTCGTTTGTTGGGCGGAGTAACACCACCACATATTGAATTGGCAAGTGCTGGTTTGAATTCCAGTATGGCCCCCGAGAATGCCGATGGCGCGCGCAAACAGGCCGCTAGTCGTATCACTTCGCCAGTTAATATTGCCCGTTACTATCCCGAGAACGAAATTCAATATAGTTTAAAGAGTCGTGACGTTGAAGAATGTCTCGATCATGCTAACGCTGTTGTCATATCTGGCCCAGCCACTGCCTACAGTGCCATAGCTAAAGCCCTCGCCCCTTATTTGACCGATGGCATTACTATCGCGATTGCAGGCGCACCTTTGCTTGGGGCCTGGCAATTTGGCCAAGAATTGAAGAATTTCCGACCTGAGTTAATTGTCAATTTGGTGGAATTAGATTGGCTTTTCAACCATGCTCAGTCGTCACCAGATGGAGTGGCAGTTTTAGGTTTGAGGCGACGGGTTAATTTATCTGGACGCTCGCGCAACGAAATTAGAAGAGCGCTGCCCTTGGCTTGCACCCTGTCTCCTGGCTTATTGCCAGCTTCAAATATGCTTGAGCG
Source organism: Cyanobacteriota bacterium erpe_2018_sw_21hr_WHONDRS-SW48-000092_B_bin.40 (assembly GCA_030917395.1). GTDB lineage: Bacteria > Cyanobacteriota > Vampirovibrionia > Obscuribacterales > Obscuribacteraceae. The sequence continues at coordinate 99 of JAUPUU010000103.1, read as the reverse complement.
CGGTTTCCTTGATGCCGAATCAGTGGTTAGGCCAGTATTTATTTTGAGTGCTTTGCTTGGTAGTCGCATTGAAGCACTGGGCGATTTGTCCACACTGCT
>JAUPUU010000102.1 GCA_030917395.1 Cyanobacteriota bacterium erpe_2018_sw_21hr_WHONDRS-SW48-000092_B_bin.40 | reverse complement strand
GGCACTAGATTGGCCACATTACGCATGATGAATAGGTCGCCGGGTTTGCTAGCGGTGATTAAGTTAGGGTCAATGCGCGAGTCGGCGCAGGTAATCATTAGTACTTGAGGCTTTTGTCCATGAGAGAGCCGTTCGAACAAGAGTTTGTTTTCTTCAAAGTGCTCAAGCTGAAACTTGTGCACACCATCTACAAGTTTCTTGAGCCCGGCACTGCTGGCTGAATTAGAACCAGTGTTATGCAAAGTTGACCGTTTCATGACGGTCCTCCTTCCTGGCCATGGGCGAGTTTTTGTACTCGCCCCCAGGGCTTATTTGTTATTGGCTTATGTGCCTAGTAGAGTTAACGACCATTTTTGACTGTTATATAGTGACTGAAATAGCCACGGTTGATGCGCTGTGAAAGCACAATCCAGCCGCTTGAACGTAGCTCGTGCACTACTACTTCGATGGCTTCAAAAGGCGTCGAGTGAAATTCGATTTCAATGGGATTGCTTGAGTCTCGATATTTCTGCTGTAGAACTCGCTCGGCTTGAGCGAGGGCGCTTTGGATGCCACGTTCTACGGCTATGGACGCTTGACGTTGTCTCACTTCATTGGGGGATGGAAATGACATGTCATTCTCCTGGGTTGAAGTTATGCTGCTTGCATGCTCAATTTGGGCTGCATCGCAGTGGCCTCTGAATCTAGTTTGCTAAAGGTTAGTGCTGCTGCACCACTATTGTGAGTGACGACGATTCTGTTACCTCCATTTATGGTGCCTTTGCTTAGCTCCCGCCCCAGCGGATCAAGCAAATATCTACTGATTACTCTTTTCAGTTCAGCTACGCTACCGCCATCTCTGGTAGCTTCGTGCAGCAAGAATTGGCTTGCGCTTGCATCAGCTTGTAGTGTGAATACAGATTCTTCTGGCAGTGAGTTGATGCGCTTTTGCACCTGGGCTATTTCGGCCTCGACTATCTTCACCATGCTGCCAGCTGAGAGTTCTTCGTAAATTACAACTGCGTCCAAGCGGTTGCGAAACTCAGGTGGGTAGTTCTGGCGCAAGGCGTTTTTAACCACAGCGCCAACATCAGGCTTGCTCTCTTTGGGGCCAGTGCCGAAGCCGATATGTTTTTGATTGGACATTCTTTCCATTGCTGCCATGCCCAAGTTACTTGTGAGCACGAAAATGGTGTTGCTAAAATCAACGGGTACGCCGTTGCCTAATATCAGCTTGCCCTTGTCGAAGATGCCCATGAAAAGTTTGTAGAAGTCATCACAGCCCTTCTCGAACTCTTCTATAACGATAATGTCGACAGTCGATTTTGAGCCAAGACGCACCCGATTCATGTTGTGTCCAGAAATGAGTGAGGTTGGATCGCTCTCGGTTTCTACCACTTTGTTTTCCGGGTTTTGCGGATCGCGATAACCGATATACATGGGCGGGGCGCCCTTCAGGTCTAACAGCTGGGCTGCCGTCATATAGTCGCTTGCTTGTACTCTGATAAGGGCGTTTTTGTCGCCATGCAGCAGCTCGGCAAGAGCTTCAGCCGTGAGCGACTTGCCCGTGCGCGAAGGTCCGATGAGAAAATATATTCCGATGGGCCTAGTTTTGTCCCGCAACGGGTTGTGGATGGCGCTGTGAGCCATGAGGGCAATACGCTCGGCGTCAGGCTGTCCGATTACCTTTTCATTGAACTGATTGATGAACAGTTCTTCGCTCACACTTGGTTCGTTGGTATGTAATTCTTTGAGATTAGAGTTGTAGTTCATGACACACCTCTTGCTGGCTCACTAGTGCCAGCAGTAATTGAGGGTTCACGTTGCCGCAGCAACGCCTGATCGGGCGCCAATTAGTGGGCCGGATCATGATTTGTGGTCGCGTATTTATGAATGATTAGCAGGGTCTGTACTGCAACTAACAGCGCCGTGGTGGCGATAAAATCTAAAGCACTTCTGAGCGTAATGATGTTGAGGGAATTGCAGAGCACCAGGCCGAGGGCGGCAACGCCAATGTATCCCAGGGCGAAGCAGGCGAAGACCCAGACAATAATTCCAGTTCGATCTGCTTGTTCGTTGAATGTCAGAACACAGAGCACAGGTTTCTCAAGTAAAGAAGAAAGTAAGTGATCGGTGGAGCTAAAGCTGAATGCGAAGGCTGCCCCTACGACCAGTGCGCAGAGAGCCGATGGCATGAAGCTTGCAGCTGGAAGCAATAGGGGCGCAAGGGTGCCTAAGGTAAAAGCGAGAATAATTGCGTGGGTTAAGGTTAGCAGGGCCATGTGCGATAAGCGGCGACTGCATGAGGTTGCGTCTTTCAAGCACGGAGATTTGTCTTTCATCTATTTCTACTCCTCTCCCATTGTTGATCGGCAATGAAATAGTTGAGGGTTTGCTAGTTAGCTGAGACTACTTAGCACTGCTAGCGTTAACGGTTAACTGAGTTAATGTTTGTCCTCCTTGCTGGAACAAGGAAAAATTGAAACTGGTGGGTGTTTGGAGCTGCTTTGGGGCTTTTTTTTCTGCATGTTCGTGGGTTGTGGATTTACTAGAACCGTAGCACCGACATTTGCTTTGCACCAATGGTTATTGGGCGCCAGGAGGGTTTTTAACCAGAATTGCTGTTGTGCCAAGTGCACTTGCGAGGTGAGTGCGGTTGGCGTGAATTGCTAACTGCTAACTTCAAATGGTAATTACTAATTTTGCCTGGAAAGCCTTGTCGTCTATAAAGTCGAGTCTAGAACTTCGCTTTATACTATACAGAGAAGTAGCAAAACCGAAAAAACCTAACTTACACAGCTGCCACCTTATGGGTGAGCAGCTATGCAAGCTAGGCTGAACGATTTGATAAACGCAGAACTGGGTGGCTCAATTCAGATGTGGGCAGATCCGGGCAGATTCGTTCACATCTGTACAGATCAATTTGCACTAAGTCAGCTCAGAGTGCTCGCTCAGAACCCGCAACAGTTCAGCCACCGACCATGCTTGCGAAACGCAACCACGGGGAGTATGGGGGGCGTTGCCGTCGAAGATTTCGTTGATTGAGCCGATGCAGCCTTCATTGCCGATGTGAGCAATGATTGGTTGCATGTGACTGCGAATGAAGGCCATGCTCTGGCTATCGCCAGCGTGAGCATAGACTCTGGCATTGACCCAGGGGCCAAGCAACCATGGCCAGACCGTACCCTGGTGATAGGTGATGTCGCGGTGATACTGGTCAGCTTGCGCCAGGCCAGTGCCGTAGACTCCCTGATATTCAGGATGTTCCGGAGAAAGTGTGCGCAGACCCATGGGGGTGAGTAGCTTGCTTTCCACCACAGACAACATTCTCGCCGCTCTCTCTTGCGAGAGTATCGGATAGGTGAGGCTGGCAGCGATCAGCTGGTTGGGGCGGATGGCCAGGTCAAGACTGCCGTCTTGACGAATGACGTCTACCAGGTAACCGGCTTTTTCGAGCCAGAACTTTTCAAACCCGGCCCGGCACTGAGCTGCCAGCGCCGAATAGTCGTCGCTGCTCGGCGGCATGCTGGCGGCACCGAGTTTTGCTCCCACCTCGTCGCGCAAGAACTTCAAGGTGAGCAAGAAGTTGTACCAGAGGGCATTGATTTCAACAGCCTTGCCTGAACGCGGAGTGACAACGTAGTTGCCAACTTTTGCGTCCATCCAGGTCAGCTGCACGCTAGCGTCACCGCCAGTGATCAGGCCATCGCTGTCGAGTCGCAGGCCGTGTCTGGTGCCTTTCTTGTGCCAGTCCACCACTTCTTGCAACAGCGGCAGCTGAGCCTTTACGAAGTCAATGTCGCCAGTGGCCTTGTAGTAGCCGTGCAAAGCCCAGGCCCACCACAAAGTGGCATCCGAGGTGTTGTACTCAGGCGCCTGGCCGCCGTCAGGGAAGTAGTTGGGGAGCATCCCTTCGCTCAGGTAGCGGCCGAAGGTCGAGAGAATGCTGCGGGCTTCGTCGCTGCGACCGGTGGCTATGCAGAGCCCAAACAAGCTGATCATCGAATCGCGACCCCAGTCCGAAAACCAGTGGTAGCCAGCGATGATGGTGCTGCCGGCCGTTGACTGCCGCTGGGCAATGAACTGATCGGCTGCCAGCATGAGCTT
>JAUPUU010000101.1 GCA_030917395.1 Cyanobacteriota bacterium erpe_2018_sw_21hr_WHONDRS-SW48-000092_B_bin.40 | reverse complement strand
ACCCAGAGCCCGGGATAGTAGACCTTGGTGAGAATTAGTTGGCGATAGGTCCATTCAAGAATTTCGCTAATTGAGGCATCGCCATCGCTCGCTAACAGGCATTGGTGCACGAAGTGAACTGATTGACCAATGGCTTTGACAGCGGTGGTTAGTGAGAGGTCATCATCTGCTGCGCGGTCCCAGGCTTCGGCCACTTTAGCTTGTTCGAATACAGAACGCTTTGTCGCCATTGCTCCGCCCCAGGCGAAGGCATAGGCTGGATGGGCCAGCTCCCAAGCGGAAATGCGGTTCCATAGGGAGCGAAGTTGTGAGGGCCAATTGGAGATTGAGGCGATGTAGAAACGATAGCCCGTTGTCACTCCCACGCCACTCTCCTGTAAAGGTTCGACAAGATGGCGCAGGAAGTCTCCCCTGGCAATTACATCCGAATCGACAAAAACCAAGACCTGGCTTTGGGGTGAAAGTTCCGTCAGGGCCTTCAGTTGATTGTTAATTTTTTGAGCCCGGCTCTGGTTAATCCCTGCTACCACTATCTTTGTGGGTATTTTTGCTGACTTTGATAGTTCCACTAATGTCTGGTAGGCCGGGTCTTCAGTGCTTGCTACAGCGAAAATCACTTCAAAATTTGGATAGTCTTGGCTGAGCAGCTTTTCTATATTGCTGCTAAAGCCTGGGTCTAGACCTTTGCAAGGCAAAATTACTGTGGCGAACGGGTGATAGGGGCTACGAGGATGGTCCATTTCTTGATTGACATAGCGCATGAGCCGGTTAAAGGCCACAGCTTGCACGGCGCAAGTTAGTACAGTGATGGTCAATAAGAAGGCCGTAACAAGCATTTGTATACTCGCATTACCAACAAAAGGGTTAGCCAATATATCTTTATTGGATTTATCTTTGTTTGTTGGTCGAAAAATCGTCGACAAGCTACAGAGTATAATGCCTAAGCTACTTTCCTGTTCATGATATGCCTCGGGGGCGTTTCTCTTTATGATTCGGCGCGCTATGTACCGAGCTTTTGTTTTGCTTGCGGAAGGAAAGATTCGTGCGCTTAATGCCGCTAGCGAGAGCCCCAGGGAAACGCAGCAAGCTAAACTTTTTAAATTAATTGCCAAAAACTCTGAGACCAAATTTGGTCGCGAGCATAATTTTGCTGCCATTAAGTCTGTGGCCGATTTTCAACGGGCTGTTCCGATTCGCGACTATGAAGCATTTCGACCATATATCGATAAAGCTACAGCCGGTGAGCAAGGAGTTCTTACGGCTGAGAATCCTTTGATGTTTGCCACAACCAGTGGAACCACGGCTCAACCAAAATATATTCCGATTACGCCAGGCTATATGGAAGAGTTTCGATTGGCGTCGGTTGCTTCGGGATACAACATCTATAAGTCGTTTCCGCAAGTCGAACGTGGCGTAGCGCTTTCGGTGGTTTCGCCGGCAATTGAGGGCCACACCGCGGCGGGAATTCCCTACGGGGCTATATCGGGTCAGCTTTTTCAAAAAGAACCTTATTGGGTGAAGAAGTATATTTCGCCCATTCCATATGAAGTGTTTTTGATTCGTGACTATGAGATTCGATATTACACATTGTTGCGTTTAGCTCTTGTTCTGCCCATTTCATGTTTCTATACGCTTAATCCCAGCACCATTAGTTTGCTGCTAAGAAGGCTCAAGCATTACGCCCCGTCATTGATTGAAGATGTGCGCAAAGGCACGATCAGCCCTCCCGGACCGTTGCCGCAAGAGGCTGTTCATGGCGTTTCTAAGTTCTTGGCGGCTGACCCCGAAAGGGCTGCATTCTTGGCCAGTTTGCTTAACGAAAATCAGTTTGTCGCTCATAAGATTTGGCCCACTCTTGGTCTCGTTACTTGCTGGACTAAGGCAGCGGCAGCCTTCTACCTGGCTGACTTTCCTGAACAGTTCGGTAATATCCCGGTTTGTGATATTACCTATGGTGCCAGTGAAGGGCGCGGGACTGTATTCATGGGCCCAGGTCAGCAAATGTTAGCTCTGCAATCACACTTCTTTGAGTTTGTTCCTGAAGCTGAAATGGCAAGTGAAAACCCCACGGTGTTGCTGGCGGATCAGCTAGAGGTGGGCCAGAATTACTATATTTTGTTCAGTACATCTGGTGGTCTCTATCGCTACAACATTAATGATGTAGTTGTTGTCACTGGGTTTTATAACCGCACGCCGATGCTTGAATTTCAATATAAGGGTGGCAACGTTTCTTCTTTCACTGGCGAAAAAATTACGGAACTACAGGTTACGGCGTCCGTCGTTAGAGCAGCGAAGAGCCTAGGTCGTAATTTGAGATTTTTCACCGTAGTACCGCAGTTTAGACCAGAGCCCCACTATGAAGTTTGGCTTGAGCCTGATTCTGGCCATGAATTTGACTGCGCTGACCCAGCGCGAGCCAGGCAGCAATTGCACGAACTGGCCAGCGCCGTCGATGCTGAGCTCGCCATCGAAAATGTTGAATATAAGACCAAGCGAGATTCATTGCGCTTAGACAAGGTCGAAGCTCGTTTGCTTTCTTCCGGTTCGTACGAAAACTTCCGCAAATATCTTACTAGCACTGGTGTGGGCGACGCCCAAATAAAGGTTAGTCATCTTAATCCGAAGGCCGAGGCGCGCCAGTATTTCGAGTCTAGGTTAATGAAGCCAAGCTCCAATGCTGATGGCACTGGTCTGCAGACTGCCAGTGGAGCTTGCAATGAAGCCTGAGATGAAGCCTCAAATGAATGCCCAGACGCACGCTGAGATGAAGCCAAAGATGAATACCCAGACGCACTCTGAGATGAAGCCTCAAGTGAGGCCTCAAGCGAAGCCACAAGCGAAGCCACAAGCGAAGATGGTTACGCCGCCTGCCAGTGAGCAAAGGCCCCTTAAGTTAGCTCTCGTCAGTACAGGTCTGGGTCACATTAATCGCGGTTTTGAAATTTCTACCGCCCGCTGGTTCGAGGCCCTTAAGCGCCATTCTAGTCTCGATGTGCGCTTATATAGTGGCGGTAAGCATAGTGGCGCTAAAGCACTTTGGAATTTCCCTCGCTCCAGTATCTGGACTAAGCCGATTCAGTACATTCCCTTTATGTCTGAGCAACACCGCTGGGAGTTTACCTACGGCGTGGAGCAGGTTAGCTTCTGGTCTGCTCTTAATTTCGAGCTGATTGCTTGGAAGCCTGATGCGATCTGGGTAAAAGATGTGCCTTTAGCGCACATGCTGCTAGCTTCGCGGGTTGCCTTCAATCTTAAGTTCAAAATTATTCTGGCCAATGGCGGCATGT
>JAUPUU010000100.1 GCA_030917395.1 Cyanobacteriota bacterium erpe_2018_sw_21hr_WHONDRS-SW48-000092_B_bin.40 | reverse complement strand
TCTGTTTTATTTCCATCGGTGATTTGTTTCCTGTGGCTGAGCGCGGCAAGTATCAGGGCTTTCTTGCTGCTGCATTTATTGTGGCGGCCTTAATTGGGCCCGCTCTTGGTGGTTGGCTTACCGATAAAAACAGTTGGCGAATCATATTCTATTTGAATATTCCTCTTAGCTTATTTGGCTGTTTGTTGTTTGATTAATCATTCCCTGTCTCTCTAAGACCAAGAGCTAAGGCTGTTATTGATTATTTCGGAATATTGTTTTTTGTGCTTTTCATTGCGCCAATGATTCTGGCCGTTTCTGAAATAGGCAAGATGGGATCCGTTGGCACAATTCCGCTAGTTGAACTTTGTTTTTCTGGGCTGATGTTTATAGCTTTTCTCTGGCGTGAGAGCCGTGCTCCAGAGCCGCTCATACCCATGTCGCTTTTCTCTGACAGGTTAATTGCTATATCACTGATGACCGTATTTATTACAGGTATTGGCTTGTTTGGCTCGATGCTTTTGCTGGCTATGATTTTGCAGCAAATGGTGGAAATGTCAGGAACTGCCTCGGGGCTGACTCTTACACCATTGATGGTAATTGTTGCTCTAGCTAGTATTGTTGGTGGCTTTATTGTTGCCAAAACTAAGCGTTACAAGCTATTGTGTATCCTTTCTCTTGTCCTCCTGGCGCTGGGAACCTCACTTCTTGCTTGGCACGTGCAAGTTGGCCATTTAAAAATTAGCGCTTTGCTCCTTGACGCTGCCATTGGAGGCATAGGTCTAGGCCTGCTTTTGCCTGTTCATACAATCTTGATTCAGAATGTTGCTCCCCCTGAGACCATGGGTGTAGCCACTTCGATGACTCAATTTTTCCGTTCTCTTGGTGGAACTATCGGTACCGGTTTGATGAGTGCTGTTATGCTAAGTTTAGTTCGGCAGGGAACACTGCAACAGGCTGTTTTTCAGGCTCTTGTTTTGTATGCTATTACGGTTGTCATGGCTGTTTTAATCAATTGCTTTTTGCCGCAAGTTTCGCTGGGCAAAAATAGCAAAAATTAGTGAATAGCTGGCTTGAGAAATAAAATGGGTAGGAAACAAATAGGCCTATAACAGTAGAATCGTGAAGCGACTTTGGTAAGGCCAATTAGGAATAGTCAAGAGTGAAGGCTTGGTGTGGTAGGCGAATAATTTCCTTGGCAGCTGTATTGCAGCTGGGGTTGTTTGCTGGTCATTTGCCTTCGGCCTCGGCCGCTTCTGAATATGTCAATCAGAGCGACGTTGGTCAGAAGCTAATGCTGCCAGTGCATTCTTGGACTAATCCTGATATGCCTGTTAAGGGCGTTATCGTGGCCCTTCAGGGTTTGATTTTTAGTGGAAAAATGTTTGGTAATTTGGCCACTCACTTTACTGAGAAAGGCTATATCGTCTATGCCAATGATATGAGAGGGTTTGGTGATTGGCGTGCACCCAATCATGGTTTTGCTGGAGATAGCGGGGTTCATTTTGGCCAGAGCAAAGACGATATCACCAGTATTCTCAAGCTATTGCGCAAGAAGTACCCTGACAAGCCAATTTTTTGTGTGGGCGAGAGCTTCGGTGCCAATATGGCTATTTGGGAGGCTTCCACTGAGCCATCTTTGATGGATGGTTTTATTGCTTCCGGTGCGGTCTTTAGAACTCGCGTTCATCCGCGCCCGTTGTGGGTCAAGACTTTCTTTCAGGGGCTGAATAACCCTGACAACAGCATTGATATCAAGCCATACATGCAGCCTATTCTTTCTGAAGACAAAGAGGTTGCTCTTGAATTGATGAACAACACTGAAACATCCAAAGAGATGAGCATAACTAACCTAATCAAGGCGGCTGTAACCAACAAAGTTTCAGTCAAAGAAATTGCCAACATTCCCGAATCTATGCCAATTTTGCTGATCGCAGGTGAGAAGGATCGCATTCAGAAAACAGACACTCTCGAGGTCATGTTGCCCAAAATGGGTTCCAAGCAGACCTCGCTGGTGGTCTTTCCTGACAAGGGCCACATGCTTTTGGAATGCAAGAAAATTGATGAAGAGGTCGGTAAAGTAATTGACAAGTGGCTGGATAGCCAACAAGAGCAATTTGAGTTGAAGATAGCCTCGAGAAATTGCACTCCGAGTTCTTCTGGTGTGACCAAAGGTGAAGAAACTGCTTCAACTACTTCTGCGCTTTTGGCTAACCCTTCATCGACAGCTTCATCCAGTATAGAATCATCTTTGCCGGATTCATCTCCGCTAGACATGCCCGCTGACGCCTTTTCTAGGAACGAAGACGCGGTATCGTCTAACTAATCTGCTATTGTCTTGACGTCACTTCTATCGACATTTTTCGATATATTTGTGACGTTAGAATGGGGGAAGAATGACTGTGACCTTAGGTTTGAGTCTCGCACTGACAGTTTTGACAGTGCTCATTTCAATTGCGGGATTGCTTATTTTTCGTCGGCTTGATGGTCACGATGAGTTAAAAGCGCAACATGAAGTCACTGACCCGTATTCGCAGTTTGTGGGTATGCTCTTTGCCGTACTGCTCGGATTTATGGTGGCAGATGCCATGCAAAGATTCTCGCTCGCTCGGCAAACGGTTGAGCAAGAGGCGTCATCCTTGGGCAATATTTTTCGCCTTGCCGATGCCTTACCTGAGCCTAGCCGGAAGAAAGTTCAAGGAACGTGTTTGCGCTATGCCGAAGAAGTGATCAAGGCCTGGCCCTTGTTAGCGCAGAAAAAAACCAGCCCAGAGGCATGGACGACCTATCGCGAGCTCTGGAAAGAGTGCACTACTTATGAACCAGTGACAGCGCGCGAAACCAATGCCCAGGCGGCAATGCTGCCCTGTATGGCTAGTCTTGGTGATAGTCGTCGTTTAAGGGTGGATGCCTTGCACAATGGTATGTCACCAATTCTTTGGGTTATCCTTGGTGTGGGCGGTTTGGCCACGATCATATTTACATACTTCTTTAGTTGCAATAATCTCTATGTCCAAATGGTCATGGTGGCTATTGTTAGCTTGGTGATTTGTTTAAATATCTTCCTGCTGGCGTGCTATGACGATCCCTTCTCGGGCGACATAATGGTTCAACCCACAGCATTTGAAACCCAGATGAAGCTATTTAAGTTAGAGCTTGATCCCTCCGCCAAAGTAGAATTCAACTAAGCTTGCGAGACTTGGTTTGTTGCTAACTTAAAGCTTGAAAGGGCCCCGATCGGGGCCCTTTCGCTGTCTAGGTCTGTTTTTGGGTTTTAACCCTTCTCACAGCAGCTGGCACATTCTAAGCAAGTCTTGATGCAATCAGCCAGTTTGGGATCGTTCATGTCTTTGCACATTTGAGCGCATTGCTTACAAATTTCACTGCAAACCGCCATTATTTTTGAGCTGTTGGCTGACTTGCGTGATTGAAACTCCGCTGAGGCTTTGCAAGACGAGATGCAGTCTTCCAGTATTTGTATGTTCTTCGCTTCGGCATATTTGCCACCTTTTTTCTTGAAGTAAGAGAGGGTTTTTTCGCATTCTTTTTGGCACTTGCTGCATTCCATTGAGGTGGTGCAGCAGGCTGCTTTGCTGGCGGCTGCCTTGTCACCGGCTAGGGCTGGTGAAAACAAACCGGGAGCAAAGGCGAAAACGAAGGCGGCAGCAAATAGCATCATAAATAGTTTTTTCATGACTATGATCCTTAATTTTGAAATGTAAAAGCACTAGCGATGCAGTTCTCGGTAGATACTGCTATCGAGTTTGTTTTCGCTGAATAAAAATATCCAGCCGGCTTTTTAAATCAAAAGTGATCTCTTCAATATGTAGAGTGGTTGTGGATTGCCCACTGACTGATGTGACAGCAATCTAGAGTTGAAGTCTTGAAGAGCCGTTGGACTGCAAGATAGCCAATCAGTGACAACAGGCTTAGCGGTGCCTCTGATGGCGATGAATTTGGCGCTTTGATTAGACTGAACGCCGCTTTCTAAGTTGCCGGGCTCGACAGGAGCGGGACTGCAGCAGCAGGTCTTTTCGACTTTGCAACAGTCCATTGTGCTGTGGCTTTCGACCATGCTGCAAAGTGCTGAAATTTCAGCTGATGGCAGTGCTAGTGCCCGCAGAGGAGCAACCGCCGTGAGCACGAAGGCTAGGCAGAGAAGGAAGAAATTCTTACGTAGAAGCGATTTTTTCACTGCACTCTCTATCTCAACTATTTGATTGTACCCTTACTCAAAACAATTAGCTGAAAATAGTTTGGGTATTGAAAGTGCTACCTATCAAAACTTATGCTTATTGCAATTTATATCAGCCGTGAAATTTATCGGCACTGCTTGGAAAACTCCTCTCAACAAGAGTTATTCCAGGCTGTAAAGGCTCCATTTACCATTCTTCGTTTTAGCAATTAGCGTCGGTTCGGTTTTGAACCACTTCAGGCTTTCCATAACTTCTCGCGGCACAAGAAGCCAATGAGGTTTTGTGCCACTAGCTAAGTATTTATTCGCCTCTGCTGGGTCGCGTAAGGCTTCCACTCGGCGATGCAAAAAATATGATAGAGAAGGTGCTTCCACTACTACTGTGGCAATATCAGCGTGTGATGCCTTGATACGCCAAATAAGCTCTTCAAAAGGCTGCTGGCGCTCTTTGTAGAAGGCGATATTGGCCTTCGGTACAAGTAGTGCTGTTAGGGCAATAGTCAGGCCTGTGAGAACTGCCAGGGACTGTTTCCTTTGGTTGCGTGCCGCTAGATACAAATAGTAGAGAGCTGCAAAAAAAGCACCGGCAAGTGTGGCTCTGCTGTCAATGAGGAATACTTGGACCCAACCGTGGGCTGAGTTGCCGGCGAAAAAAGCACCAATAGTGGTGGTAATAATTAGCAAGGCACTGGCAATTATAATTTTGCTGGATTTCTTGTTTTGCTCACGACTTTCGCCTTCAAGTTTGGCCATGGCTGCCGCAATTAGCACAGCAATTGGCGGCAGTCCGGGCAATATATAAGTGGGAAGCTTGGTCTTGATGGCACTGAAGAGTACTAAAACAAAGACAGCCCATATGGCCATGAAAAACAGATAAGCTGTGCGATTGCTTAGATGTTCGCGATTTTCAATCAGTTTTTTGCTCTGTTCTATTTGTTCTAGGCGCGCTGATTTTTTTCCTAGCGTCTTAGTAAAAGCAACTAAGGGCGCGATTGCCATTAAAACTAGCAGTAGGCTCCAGGGGAAAAGACCGCCTAAGACCACTGGAATGTAAAACCAGAAAGGCTGTTGGTGGTTGACCGTACCGACCATTCGGCCGAAGTTTTGAGTAATGAAGAAGTCTTGGAAGAAAGCACCATTGGTACCGATGGTGGCCATTGTGTACCAGGGGATATTCACAACTGCAATTATTGCCAAGCCTAGAAGCGGGCGAGCGTCAAGAATCTTCCGTAACAGACCTGAGAGCTTGGTTGTTAGCAGTAAGTAGAGTCCATAAATAGCGCCGACAATAATGACGGCAATGGGGCCTTTGCAGAGAAAGGCTAGGGCAAGGGCCAGATAAGCAATCAAGCAGGCGGAGAGTCGGCGGGATTTTTCGAAGTGAAAAAGAGCAAAAAGTGCTGTGGCCATCAGGGCCGCTAGGGGCATGTCGGTCAGTGACACATGACCAATAGCGCTGGCCAGGGGGAAGGCCATAAAAATCAAGCCGGCAGTAATTGACTGCTTGCGACTGATATAGGGCAAGGAAAAGAAATAAGTGGAAAGCCCTAATAGGACACCGCTGAGGGCGCTCACTAGCCTTCCAGCGAAGGGATTTACCCCTAATAGATGGTAAGTACCTGCCACCGACCAGAAGTAAAGAATCGGCTTATCTAGCCATGGTTTGTAGTTTTGCAGTGGTAGCAAGTACTGATTGGTTTCAAATAGCTCTCTGCCAGATTCAATAAAGAAGCTGTCGGTGGGGTCAAGAGGCCCGTAGCTGCCGAGCCAAGGTAAGTAAAGCAATAGTCCAACGGTCAACAGTACTACTGGCGTAGTTAGATCGGTGCTAATGGCATTGCTTCTGCTGCTTGCTGCTGAGTTAGCGGGAGAGGCTGCGGCACTATCTGTTTTGGCACTATCGTCCATGGCTTTTGCTAGGGCTTCCTTGTATGTCGCTCTTAAGAGTGATGGTCTGCATAGATTACTATTTTGCTTGCATTGCTGCTCTG
>JAUPUU010000099.1 GCA_030917395.1 Cyanobacteriota bacterium erpe_2018_sw_21hr_WHONDRS-SW48-000092_B_bin.40 | reverse complement strand
GGCATGACGCTGTGCTGGGCGTTTATTTCTTCGTCGAAAAGCGCTGAAACTTTAAGCATTGGGTGGATTTGGAAGGTATCACCTATGTGCTCTTTGATGCCGCTTTTTCGCAACAGGCTAGGTGTTTGAGTGGGGCCAGCGCAGACGAAAATGTGATCGGCATCGATGCGCACAAGATCGCTGGTGCTATCTGGCTTGTGAATTTCGGCCAGTACACCTGTAATTTTCCCCCGAGATTTTAGTAATAGCTTGGCCTTGCAGCCGGTTATGAATCTTGCTCCTTTGGCTTGAGCATCAGGGATGAGATTGAGACTAACTCCCTGTCTCGCCCCCTTTGGGCATCCGGCTGAGCAAGTGTTGTTGTTTTCGCAGCCGCTTGCCGCTCGTTTCACTTCTTGCCCTGACCACTGCATTGCTTCTACGCCACGGTTGAAAACCTCTGTCGATTTTGGCCAAGGGCCAGGGTGCAGGCCTACTGATAAGATTTTCTCTGCCCATTCGAAGTGCTCAGCAAGAGTGTCTTGGGTGAAATCAGAGAGGTTGAAGCGGGCTTGCCAGCGCATCAGAAACTCGGGAGGCAAGCGATGCCAGAAGCCGCTATTGATCTCAGTGCTGCCGCCCAAAGTTCGACCTTCTACGTAGCCGATGGGCACGCTACCCATGATCGGCATGATGCCGCGATTGCGATAGAGCAGGTTCATCGCCTTGGTTGGTGATTGGCCGTAGTCGGCTACGGTGTGGCGTTCTCCTTCTTCAAGAACGACAACTTCAAAGCCTTGCTCAGCTAGAACGTTTGCTGTGGTAGAACCGCCGGCGCCACTACCAATAATAAGCACTTGCACCCGCAATGGCTTACTGCTTTTTAGTGTTTCTTTGCTGGTGTCTAGCTCTTGAGCGGTCATTTCTTTGGAACCTGATTTAGCGGCAAATTTCGTTTAGGCGTTTGTACTTGATTTAAATTTTTCGGATGAGTCATTCGATTTGTTCAGAGCGGCCAGTATAGCGGGATGCTCAAAGAAGGCCAGCAGAGCCAGGCTTCTCAATGGCTTAAAGAGTTTGCGCGTTGTCCCTATTGGTCCGTACGACCAAGCGTTGATTATTTTCGCCTGTCTCTCGCTAGACAAATTTTCGAAAGGGCAAAGATTCGAGGCAATAGTAATTGAGCGGAAGCCGAGGATGCCTATCTTAAAGAGAATGCGCAAGAATGATGGTAAGGCGCTTAGTTCAGAACAGACAAATTGAGTGGCGTAGGTAACCGCTTCGCTGCGTTCTTTTGCACTGAGCACAAGGGAGCCAGTAGGCACTGATGAGCCAACTATTGCTAGCCAAAATGGTGTAATTTTAAAACAGTGATTGCTCTGCTTTTGTGTTGGCACTGAGGTGATAACGGCCATTGCCTCAGTTTCAGGTAGGTTGGTGATGGGCTTGGCTTCCCATGCGAGAGCGGCTGTGGTGCCAAGTTCTAGGCCGTAGCGAGCCATGGCGATTACGCCCCAAATTGTCACTGTGGTGTAAAACACCAAGTGCACCACTACGGCATAAGACAAGGCCGTAGATTCAGAAATGTTGCCAATGCTGTTGCTTAAGAATGGCATGTTGGCTAACTGATATGTTTGCGCTGCTGCTTGCTCAACAGCCTTATTCGTAATTTGTGCCGTCTCGCTGCCTGTCACCGCCAGTAGTGCAGTCTTGCAGCAGACGTGATAAGTGCCGATGTAGCCGGGGCTTGATGGCACTAGAATGCCGAGATTGGTGAAGGCCATCACGGCAATTGCTTTCACAAGGCTAATTGGCAGGTTGAAGCATGGCATCACCAAGGCGAACATCAGGCCTTCGGTTATCCAGATAACAAAGCTCGTTGCCAGCACAGAAAGAGCTGTAGAGGCATCGCGGAGGCAGCTCAGACCTCTCGTAACTTGGGTGACTAGAGCAAGGGCGCGGGTATGCCATTTCCTCCCCAGGTGAATGCTGAGCTGCGATGCCAGCGAAAGTGATAGCTGCGGTGCGAAGGCTAGCATAAGAACGGAAGGAAGGGCACAACCAAAAAGTAGACCAGCGACCATAGCTGCTGGTTTTAGCCATTGATCGGTGGGGGTGACGAAAATGGCGAGAACAAACAAGGACAAAATTGTCAGGCCATCGAGCAATCGCTCGAGAAAGGTTACCGTCAGAGAGAGCGCGTAGGGTAGCCCCGTTCTCTCCGCCAGCATCCCGGCGCGAGCGAACTCGCCTAAGCGGGCCGGCAAGATATTGTTGGTGGCGTAGCCGACGGCAATGATGTTGCTGGCCGTGCTTACGGTCAGGCTGGCTTCTGTGCTAACTAGCTGTTTCAGCCTCAAGCCTCGCAAGAGCATGCCGATGAGATAGGTGATCACTGCTAATGGCAACCATGGTAGCCATGTGGCCGAGGCAAAGGCATCGTGGACAAGTTGCCAATTAATCTTTTTTGCTGTCATGACAAGCAGCAAGAGGCTGATAATAAAGCCGCCGACAACAATGGTTCCCTTTGACTTGATAATTCTACCGAGAGTTACCGAGTTGCCTTTCGCGCCTGGGGGCGAGTTTTCAGGCTGTAAGGCGGGATCATTCATCTAAAATTGCAACCGTGTTCATGCCTAGTAAAGAGAGTTCCTGCCAGCTAAAATCTTCCCAGAATCGAGCCAGTTAACTCGGCCCGGTTACTATGCCCTCTAATTCTGTACGACTAAAGTATGACTGATCAAGGTTTTATATGGACGAGTCAACGCTTAGAATCTATTTTCGCCGTGTGCTAGCAGTTCCCGCTGGTGCCTCAAGGAAGGTTTTGCGGGCTGCGCGTGACCGCCGAGCCGCTCTCTGGCGCGAGAAGATGTTAGCTGCTCCAGCTGATCAAAAGCAATTATGCGAGCAACGTCTCTCGATCACCAATATGGCTTACGATGCACTGAGTGATTCGGTTCGTTTTCGTGCTTATTTTACTCGCATGCAGGCTGGGGTAGAGACTCTGCCTGAGCTCGAAGAATTGTTGGCTGGGCTGGGTGAGACAAGTCCTAAGCCGCCACCCCAGCGTGTTGTGGAAAAGCGCTTAGCGGCTGTGCACGAGCGGATGCAGCGCACTCAGACTCTGATTGAGGGCGCCATTCGCCAATCGGTAGAAGCAGAATCGAAGCGTCTTCAAGAGCACGCTGTGCCTGATTCAGATCAATTTTACGATGCGGTTTATGCTGCTGCTATTGCTAGTGGCCAACAGGTTAAAGCTGATGAAGTGGCAGCCGCGGCTAAATCTAAGGTTGAGCTTGATGAACACTGTTTGGCAGAGCTTGATGCTCTTATTACTGACACTTCTGAAATGGCTGCGCACAAGGCTTACGATAAGCTCGAAGCTCAAGTGGCTGGCCATGAACCGCCTCAGCCAGCCAATCGCTCGGTGGCCTTGACTCTTAGTTTACTGATTTTGGTACTGGTCTTTGGCGCGGCTTATTTCGCCATGAACAAAGACCCGGGTAGCTTCTTAAGTAATTCTCCTAATGCTGCCGCTGCCCTGACTGCTGCTGACGCCCAGGCTTCTGAAGAGGCCCCGAGTCAGGGGCTGCAAGTTAGTGAGGACGCCAGAATTGCTAGTGGCGGTGGGCTGATTGCTCCGGCTGGAGCTGCTGGTCTTGGTGGTAGCGCCAATGATGTCACTGAAGAAGGCCAAATCTTGTATCACGACGGCGTGAAAGAGGCAATCTCTGGCGATAGAGCTAGGGCCCTAGCTAATTTTGAGCAAGCGTACAAAGCTAGTCCAAATTTGATACTTGCACTCTATAACAAGGCGGCAATGCTCGCCATAGCGGGTCAGGCTAGAGAAGCTATTACTTGTTATTCTGAAGTGCTCAAAGTCAAGCCAAATCTAGCTCAGGCTTATTATAATCGCGGTTTGGCTCATCAAAGTTTGGCATCGCAGCTGGTGGCGTTGCGTGGCTCGTCCTGGCGTTCAGAGTCTGGGCTTGAGTGGCAACGAGCAATTGCCAATTATGACAAATGCCTCAAAATCAATGGACGCTGTGCTCAAGCTTTCTACAATCGTGGTTTTGCCTATTATTGCTTGGGGCAATTTGACCAGGCCTTCTTCGACTTTGAGAAAGCACAAAACCTGCTAGCCATGTTGGAAGCGGCCAAGTTTAACAAAAATGCCGTGGCTGCGATCTTAAGGAAGCCAGTGGAGCCCATTGCCAGCGCACCGCCTGGCGCCCCGATAGGTCCAGTTGGCCCAGCCTGGCAGTAATTACTTTTGGGCGCGCTTTTGCAGGATTGCTTGCGAGGCGCCGCCGTGTTGCTTGCCTTGAGCGTCAACGAAGGCCCAGTCTTCAATATCGGCAACCGGAACCGTGACCGCCATTCCTGCTTTAACGTTGGGCAAATAGACAGAATCTTTTTCTAAATGGCCGACGACTTTGTCGTCATAGACTTTGTCGACTTCAATCCATTTAAATTCAGATTTCTTGTCGTCATAAAGACACGAGTTAATGGCAAACTTCTCGCCTTTTTGCTTGACGTTGAAGGCCTCTACGAATTCTTTCCAGTTTGCCTGGGCATCGGCTTTGACTTTCGCTAACTCAGGATCTTCTTTTTTGCCGGCAACAAAGCCTTCAGGGGCTTTCGGTGCCGGTGGTTGAGCTGGAGAGCAAGCCGAGAGCGAAAGCATTGCCAGAGATAACAGTGCAAGCGTTGAAGTTGTAAGCGGGTTGACAGACATATTTGATTTCACCCGGCTGTGCGAAAAATTGGCAGACATAGTTTCTCTCGAGGCGTGGAACCTCAAGATTGTAGCAGGCAAACAAGTACTGTGCCTGTCTGACCTATTAACAGGCCCTTCGTTTTGCCACTTATTTCTATCATTTCGCTCGAAGGATGCTGCGCTAGATTTGGTCTAGCTACTGCTCAAATTGGAGAATCTGTTTTCTTGCAGCTTCATCATTTGTGGTCAATTTGCCATCCGGTCGCCTGATCATTTTTGCCTGTCCGTTTTTATCTAGGCCGAAAGCGAGGTTTATATCTTCTTGGTCTTGCTCTTTCATAAACTGGTAGAAGGTGGGTGTGGTTGTAAGCAGTTCTTTTCTACTGCTGGCACTCTCTTTAAGCATGGCCATTCCTTCTGCGGCCATTTCTACTGGATTGTCGAAGTAGTAGGTTGGTGGCCGGACTGCGGCCATTTTTGCCATTTCTATGTCGTCTAGAATTGTGGTCTTGCCACTAGCTGAGCCGTCTGATTTAACCAGGTTGCCGCTTTCGTCGATCTGCTGCCAGCCGCCTGCCTCGTTGTCGTGGCGATAAAGCTTGCCATCTTTGCTTCTCAGCGCCCAGATAGTTTCATCTGTGCCTGGTCGCAGGAAAGGGGCGAAGCCGCAGCGATTAGAAAATTGAATGAGCTTTTGCTCTTCGTCAATACCCAGTCGAAATTGTGAGTTGTGAGAGAACTCATGTAGCACCATATGCGCGTCAATGCCGCCTTGCCATTCGAAGTGGTCGCCCTTCTTCACAAGAGTGGCACCAATGCCATCTTTGCCAACGTAGATGGCTGGTTTGTTTTCTTTGTCGCTGTGTCTGTATGTCGCTGAAGCACCGTGATCGTCTTGGTAAAGCGAATCTTTGAGGAAGTAGAATTTGACTCCCTCTTTGCCGTCTTTTGTTAGTTGAGACGGTGTGGCGCGTTCCATTACGCCTTCGATGCTGTAGAGTTCACTCAAATAGGGAGCCCTGGCGTAGATCATTTTGCCGTGTGTTACTGTGCCATCAGGGGCGATGGCAACCTGGCCAACTACTTCTTCGCTGTCCTTGCTGAAGCGCAGCTTAAAATCGGCTTTTAATTGCTTTTCTTTCACTTCTGTCAGCCTTTCAAGATTCTTTTCTGCTTGCGCTAGGCCTTCTATCGAGTTGTCTGATGTGAGAATATCAATGTTGCGATCGCCGCTGCGTACGGTGTAGGTAAGCTGTTTGCCAGTCGCATCATGTGAGATGAGAACTTGGTGCTTGAGAGTGAAGTCGTCTTTGGCCCTGTCTAGTTGCTCTCTTTCTATCTTTTCTCTTTCTAGTGGCGCTCTGTCTGGTTTATCGCTTGTTTGCTCGTCAACCTTCTCAGCCTTCTCCGCCTTCTCCGCCTTCGCAATCAGCGCAACCACAGAATCGCTTCTATCTTCATGCTTGTCATTGCTGCCGTCTTTACTATTGCTGCCGGCGATTGGCTGACTTGTAGCAAGTGCCTCAAGGGTTAGGGCAGTGCGGGCTGAGTCGTCAGCATTTTGGCTGTG
>JAUPUU010000013.1 GCA_030917395.1 Cyanobacteriota bacterium erpe_2018_sw_21hr_WHONDRS-SW48-000092_B_bin.40 | reverse complement strand
TATGACTGCAGACCAGGCAGCAGCAAAAATGCCGCTAGACAATAAGGCAAAATACTCGCTAGTTAGTCTGGCTCTGGTAGTGATTTTGTTCGCACTGGTGTTTGCAGTTATCTGCAGCAATCCATTGATGGTCGCTCCAGGAGTGGCTCTCAATCTTGAGGCCGCCAAGCTGATATTGCTGGGCAAGGTTCCATACTTCGATTTCTTCTGCTTGTCGTCGCCCCTGCTTCTGTACGCCAGTGTTGTGCCATTGTCGTTTGGGCAAGCTCTTGGTCTTCCTCCAAGCTTGGCTTCTAATCTAATGGTCTGGTCTCTTGCCCTTGTCTCTGTGCTGTCGTGTGCTGCTATATTGTTGCCGCGACGGCACCATAGAGAGTGGCATCATTTTCCTTCGTTTATAGTGGCCTATGCTCTGGCAAATGTTCTGATGCTTTTTCAGATTGGCCAGGGTGAGCATCTCGTTATGCTGGCACTCACTCCCTATTTTTTAGTCAGGTGGTTGCGCTGGAATGGCCAGACAGTTTCTAGAAGAGAGGCTATAGTCTCGGGAATCTTTGCTGCTTTTGCTGTCTGCCTCTGGCATGGCTTTTTAATCATTGCTGCCAGCCTGGAAGTCTTTTGGCTCTTGTCTCTACGGCGGTTTCGGCCACTGCTCGCCTTAGAAGTTCGCGCTTGTATTTGCACAGTGTCTATTCTTTTGCTTGCGGCATTGGCTCTGCCAGAGGCTGCTAGAAGCGAATATATTTCGCTGGTCTTTCCCCTGCTGTCTTTGGGCTATCAGTGTCATGATTGGTCTATTTATGGCATTAACAGTGTGCCTGAGCGGCGCGATGTTTTCTACACAGCTATTGCCGCCATTCTTTTTGTTTTGCCTTTCCGGCGGCGAACAAGTTTGGCTGCGCCGCTTGTTGTAATCTTCTTGGTTGGTTTTGCTTTGTACTTAAGTCAATTGAAGGGCTTGAGTCAGAGTGCCATTTCGATGATTTTTGCTACTACTCTTTTGCTCTCGGTTAATTTGAGTATTGCCGGTGCTATTGTTCGACGAATTAGTCGCAAAGTTTATCGCCGCCGTATGCGAGCTTCGGCTGGCAATGGCGTATCGTGGCGGAATCCGCTGGTTAGTAATTTGGGACTGTTCGCCTATGCAGTCAGCATTCTAGTGCTTGTTGGAACCTTCTTGAAGCAGCAAGAAAGCAAGATTGGTCGCGCATTGCCCTTGGTCGCTGAAGTGATTCCTGGGGAGATCGCAAGACAGAAGTCTGAACTGGCCCCAAGCTCGTTAGCCGGACAAAGCTCTGCGGAAACCTCTGAACCTGCCAGCTGCGCTGCTTGGCTGGCAAAGTATTCTCGTGAGAGTGATGAGGTCATGTTTCTCACCGATAGCATAGTGCCGGGCTATCCGCTGATGTTGCAGATGAAGCGCACGCCCGCTGGCTACTTGTTGCAGTCTGATTGCCTGGTCGAGCTGGAGGCCTGCGAGCGTGAAAGCCTACAGCCTAAGATGCTTGAGGCGTATGCCGAGAAGCTCTACACTCGCCTTGATGGCGATATTGCCAGTCAGCGCGCGAAAATGATCTTCGTTCAAGATGTGACCATTGGTGACTTGTTGAAGAAGCACAAAGTAGCGGCGACTTTGCTCAAGCATTATGAACTGAAAGGTCATGCCCGCTTGAAGGCTGCTAACGAAGAACCGCTAGAGCACACTGGTTTTAACTACAACATAGGTGTCTTCTTGCCCCGAAGGCCGCAACCATGACAAAACTAAGTGAAAAATTCCAGGTCTTTGTGACCACACTGAAATCGTTTAAGTCTATGCCTATGCCTTTGTCTTTGACGATGGATACTCCAACTAAATACGCTATGTTCTTATTGAGTGGTTTCTTGTTGCTGCTGGTCTTAGCTTGTTTGCTGACCGGTCCGCTGCTGTTTCCGCTGCAAATATCACCGGATCAATCTATGTTCGTCGCCATTGGCGAACTTTTGCTGCAGGGCAAGCGGCTCTATGTTGATGTGTTTGATGTTAATCCACCTTTGGCTTTCTATATTCACATGGTACCGGCGGTAGTGTCGAGGCTTTTTGCCATTCCCGCCCCTCAGGCTTTTGGCTTCTCCATAATTGCATGCTGGCTTTATAGCGTGGGATTTAGTTTGTGGCTGTTGAGTCGGCAATCAAAGCACAAAGAGGCCTTTCTTTTTGTGCCACTCGTAGTGTCATTCTCTTCTCTTACTCTTTGGCTTTCTCAGATGGATGAGTTTGGTCAGAGAGAGCACATATTCTTGCTGCTCTTCTTTCCTTTCTTTATAGTCAGGTGGCTGCGTTGGAATGGCAACGCTACAAGCCCTATAGCGGCGATTGTTGCTGGAAGTTTGGCAGCTATCGGCTTGTTTTTTAAACAATATTATCTAGTTGCAGCGGTAATACTGGAGCTACTCTGGTTTATGGAAAAGCCGCGCTGGCGTAATCTTGTGGCTCCAGAAACCATTGCTTGTGCGGTTTTGGGCGTGCTGTATGCCTGTTGTATTTTGGCTATGCCGCAAGATATGAAGGATGGCTATTTCTCCTTTATGGTGCCGATCTTCGCTGCTGGCTATAGCGAGTATGGCACTTCAATTATGTTTCAGTTTGTCGGTTGGGCCCAGATGTGGAATGACCGCATCTATCTGCTGATCATCGCCTGTGCTATCGGTATGGCGATGATGCGCTACTCCACTTTGATTATGCCTTTAATCGCTTTTAGTTTGCTCGGTCTTGCTTCGTATCTGCTGCAGGGGCAGCCCTGGCTCAATCATGCTCTGCCCTTTGTGGCTGGCTCGTACATGCTGGTAGGTGTTGAGGTGGGTATTGCTGTCTGTGTGCTGCGCCAGTATGCGCTCATGCTGTTCAAGCGCTCCAGTGGCTGGATTGATATTGTCTGGATGAGCGCGCTTCTAATCTGGCAGG
This sequence comes from Cyanobacteriota bacterium erpe_2018_sw_21hr_WHONDRS-SW48-000092_B_bin.40, assembly GCA_030917395.1. Lineage (GTDB taxonomy): Bacteria > Cyanobacteriota > Vampirovibrionia > Obscuribacterales > Obscuribacteraceae. Next base: position 7,657 of record JAUPUU010000013.1, on the reverse strand, counting down.
GGCAGATTGCAGCTCAAGCCATTGCAGAACAAAGGCAGCGAGCGGCTGAGGCTGAAAAAATAGACCTTGCCCTGGTCGGCTATAAAGGTGAGGTGGCCAAAGGCGACAGCGAAACGCTATGTGCTGTAATTCTGCGCTATACAAAAATTGGCGACCCGGTTTTGTTTATGACGAGAAGCATCGCTCCAGGCTATCCTCTATTGTTGCAGACCAAGCGCGAGCCAGCTTCTCGCTACCTGCACGGTATGCTCTTGCCCACACTGATTTACGCCAGTGATAAGGCCCGTTCAGAAGCAGTTAAGGAGGAAATGGATGGCTTTAGAGCCAAGGTGTTAGCGGATTACAAAGAAGATATTCGCCGCAATAGGCCCAAGCTGATACTGATTCAAAGCACCCGCATGTGGGACATTCTGGAAGATTCTAAGTTTATGCAAGACCCAATCTTTGAGCAGTATCAGTTCGCTGGTGTTGTGGAAGATCATCGTATCTACGTTCGTCGCGATGTTGTTGCTCCGCCGAATTGAACAACTCGAAGGTTGGGGACAAACTCTTCATATATTAGTTTTCCCAACTCGACGTGTCTTGCCACTGTGGTGTACTGATTGTCAAGAAATATACACTTGGCAATAACCGAATAGCCTGTGTTTTCGACGTTACTAACAAGATTAAGCTGTGTGCTTCTACGATTTAACCTTGGCTAAATTTGCCGCAAGTGGCTGTCAAGCGAAGTTGAAATTCTTGGGTGTTTTGTCAAAGTTCGCATCAGGGCTTAGTTTTACGGCCTAGTTGCGAAAGTCACCACTAGCAACTGACATGTTCAAAACTCCATTTCTTCATGATTTCTTCCAACTGTGGCCATTCTCAAGTTGGCACATCTTGCCGTAACTGTGCCGTCACTGCTGGCAATATGTAGATAGCATGATGTTAGAATGTAATCACGATTAGGGATAACTAACTGTTCGGGGGCTAAACGCCATGTTTGAAAGGTTCACGGAAAAAGCGATCAAAGTAATCATGCTCGCTCAAGAAGAAGCGCGCAGGCTTGGTCACAATTTTGTGGGCACAGAGCAAATTCTTCTAGGTTTGATCGGTGAAGGCACCGGTATAGCCGCCAAGACTCTCAAGTCTATGGGCGTCAACCTTAAAGATGCACGTGTCGAAGTAGAAAAAATCATCGGTCGTGGCTCCGGCTTCGTCGCTGTAGAAATTCCATTTACACCTAGAGCCAAAAGAGTGCTCGAGTTGTCGTGGGATGAGGCTCGCCAATTAGGTCACAACTATATTGGTACAGAGCACTTGCTGCTTGGTCTGATTCGTGAAGGCGAAGGCGTTGCTGCCCGCGTCTTAGAGAATCTTGGTGTTGACCTGACTAAAGTTAGAAGCCATGTCATTCGCTTACTTGGCGAAAGTGGCGCTGCTACTACTGGTTCTGGTTCTGGCAGCTCGACCTCTACCGGTCGCTCTAAGACCCCTACCCTTGACGAGTTTGGCGTCAACATGACCCAAGCCGCTCAAGAAAACAGACTTGACCCAGTGGTTGGTCGTGAAAAAGAAATTGAACGGGTTATTCAGATTCTCGGTCGTCGTACCAAGAACAACCCAGTATTGATTGGTGAACCAGGCGTTGGTAAAACCGCTATTGCAGAAGGTTTGGCCATCCGCATTTCTAACTCAGACGTTCCTGAAATCTTGCTCGACAAGAAAATTGTCATGCTTGATATCGGTCTGCTAGTTGCTGGTACCAAATATAGAGGCGAATTCGAAGAACGCCTGAAGAAAATCATGGACGAAATCCGCTCTGCCGGTAACGTCATGTTGGTTATCGACGAGCTTCACACCTTGATTGGTGCTGGTGCTGCTGAAGGTGCTATCGACGCTGCTAACATTCTCAAACCAGCTCTTGCTCGGGGCGAGCTACAATGCATCGGCGCCACCACAATGGATGAGTATCGCAAACACATCGAGCGCGATGCTGCTCTAGAACGTAGATTCCAGCCAGTTATTGTTGATCCACCATCTGTTGAAGAAACAATTGAAATCTTGCGTGGTCTTCGTCCTAAGTACGAAGAGCACCACAGATTGATCATTTCTGATGAATCTATCGACACTGCTTGCAAACTTTCTGACCGCTACATCTCTGACCGGTTCCTTCCAGATAAAGCTATCGACATCATCGACGAAGCTTCATCTAGAGTGCGTTTGAGAGCATCTAGCTTGCCACCAGAAGGCAAAGAAGTTGAGAAAGAATTGCGTGCTGTTCGCCGCGATAAAGAAATGGCAATTCGCAACCAAGAGTTCGAAAAAGCAGCTTCTTTGAGAGAGCAAGAGACCAAGCTTTCTGAGAAGATTCGCGAGATTCAAGCTGTTTGGAAAGCCAAGCAAGAATCAGAAAAACCAACAGTCACTCCTGAAGAAGTAGCCCACGTAGTTAGCGCATGGACAGGCATTCCGCTGCTCAAGCTAACCGAAGGCGAATCAGAAAGATTGCTGCACATGGCTGATGTACTGCACCAACGAGTAATTGGTCAGAACGACGCTGTTGAAGCTGTTTGCAAAGCTATTCGCCGCGCAAGAGTTGGCTTGAAGAATCCAGATAGACCAATCGGCAGCTTTATCTTCTCCGGACCGACCGGTGTTGGTAAAACCGAATTGGCTAAGGCTTTGGCTGGTTACTTCTTCGGTTCTGAAGATAACTTGATCAGAATCGACATGTCTGAATTCATGGAGCACCACACAACTTCTAAGTTGATTGGTTCACCTCCTGGTTATGTTGGCTACCAAGAAGGTGGTCAGCTGACTGAAGCTGTTCGTCGCAAACCCTACTCTGTAGTGCTCTTCGATGAAATCGAAAAAGCTCACCCAGATGTCTTCAACGTCCTTCTCCAAATCTTGGATGATGGCCGCTTGTCAGACAGTAAGGGACGCACCGTAGACTTCAAGAACACGATCATCATTATGACCTCCAACGTCGGTGCTCAATTCATCGACAAGACCTCACTCACTCTGGGCTTCCAAGTTCAGGCTGAAAATGCTGAGCACTCTGAGCGTTATAAGAAGATCAAAGATCTTGTTATGGATTCGATGAAGAAGACCTTCAGACCAGAGTTCCTCAACCGCGTAGACGAAATCATCGTCTTCCAACAATTGACCAAAGAAGAAATTCGCTTCATCGTCGACATCATGTCTTCCGATCTACAGAAGCGCATCAAGCAAAATGGAATGGAATTGGTCATCTCTACCGAGAGCAAAGACCTCATCGCCAAGGAAGGTTACAACCCTGCTTATGGTGCCAGACCGTTGCGTAGAGCAATTCAACGCATGCTTGAAGATGCCATCTCTGAACAAGTTCTGCAAGGAACGTTCAAAGAAGGCGATGTAATCGAAACCATGGTTGAAGAAGGTAAAGTTGTCTTCGTTAAGGTGCCTGGAAAGGTATCTAAACCGGTAGAGAAAGCCGACAAAGATAAAGACAAAGAAGAAGCCAAAGCTAGCAAGACTGAGAAATCAGACAAGCCAGAGAAAGCCTCTAAGTCTAAAGACAGCGAGAAGTCGTCTGAGAAAGAGACAGTCGAATAGTTTGAGTCGGCAGGACAAAATGTCGTTTCAACGTTTGTCATTTCAATGACTGTGGAATTAAAAGGGAGCAGCTCAGGCTGCTCCCTTTTCTGAAGAATAGACCGTTCGGCTGACGCATCTCTAGCGATTTTCGATTACAACTAGATTTTGATGAGTGTTTGAAAATTCAATGCGGGAATCAAATTTGAAACTCTTGTTTTTTAAGTTACGGCCAGAGCTTTTGCTCTGTGTCACATTGGCTATTGGCTTGACTGGCTGTGAGTCTGACAAGCATAGTTTTTCAGAATCGAGAGTCTTCTCCACTGATGCAGCAGATTTGAAAAAGAATCCGGTTACTCCGCCAAACAAAGTCAAAGACCCTGAGGCGTGGGCCCAGCTTGGCTTTGAATACCAATCTAGGCAAGAATGGCCGCAGAGCATTTATTGTTATACAAAGGCCTGCGAACTAAATCCCAACAAAAGGGGCTACTGGAATAGCTTGGGGACTGTCTATCAGTTCTCCGACAAGATGGAGGATGCTCGCACTGCTTTTATGCGGTCGCATCTACTTGATGTTTTTGAGATGGGAAATCTCGAATCAATTGGCTACGTTGATACTCGCGTGGGCCTTCATGATGATGAAGCACTGCGCTTCTATTTGATGGCACTGGCAATCGATCCAGCGCACAAAGCCTCATGGGATAACCTTCTTCCTGTGTTGCACCGGCTTGACAAGGACGATTTTATGCCGAGAGTGCAGACTCTTGTAAGTTCTCCAACTGAGCCGAATGCGGCATTTGTAGCCGATTCTATCAACGAGTATTTCTTGCGTCAAAAGCCAGACGACTACGATTTGCTTGTCAATAAAGGGCTGTTTCAGACTCGTTTGCTGAATGTGCCAATGGCTCTGGAGGCATTCGATAAGGCCAATAAACTGCGGCCAGAAAGTCCACGAGTCTTGATTGGCTACGGTTTGCTTTACGATGCTGTTGGTGATTGTAAAAAGGCTGAAGAGTACCTTAAACGCTGTACCGACTCTAGCCCCAGCCAGGCTGTGGCTTGGGCTATGCGTGGCTCTATTGCAGAGAAATCAAAGAACTATAAAGCGGCCTTAGACAACTATGTTGTTGCTTCGGCCCTATCGCCAGAGAAGGCCCAGTGGTCGGCGAAAATTGGGGTCTTGGACAAGATAGTTAAATCTGGCGGTAAGCTCAAATACGAAGATGCTGTCAAATAGGCGCAGACTGGTTTGTCTAGACGATGCGTGTTTTTTCGTGCATGGCCAACAGTTCAATAATGTTTTCGGGAGTAGAAGCTTCCAGAATAGTGGCTCGCAGGCTGGCCGAGATGAAGCCAGCTGCGACGGCATCGTCGAAGAACGATAAGAGCGAGTCGTAGTAGCCGTAGGCATTGAGAATGCCCATGGGCTTTTTGTGCAGACCCAGTTGGCCCCAGGTGAGAATTTCGCAGAACTCATCAAGGGTTCCATAGCCGCCAGGGAGAGCTAAAAACGCGTCTGAGAGGTCTGCCATTAAGGCCTTGCGCTCGTGCATTGTTTCGACATAGTGAATCTGGGTCAGGCCCTGGTGAGCAACTTCCTTTCTGTGGAGGAAGTGGGGGATGACGCCGATGACATTGCCACCTTTGGCCATGGCAGCGTCAGCGATTACACCCATGAGGCCTACGTTGCCGCCGCCGTATACTAGAGTCATGCCGCGTTCAGCAATTAACTCGGCGGTCTGTACAGCGATTTCGCGGTGGGCGGGATTATTGCCCATACTGGCTCCGCAAAATATGGCCACTGATTTCACTTATAACAACCTCAATAAACGGCCTTACTTTAATTTGATTGGCCTTGCTACCATTATCAGAATGCACATTATAGAATCTTGCGTCACTCTTCAGGCCCAGTACTTTGAAAAGCTTCTGCAAGAAGCTCAGGCTAATTGGCCACCTTTAGCCTATACAACTTCGCAGTTGGACAAACAGTGCTTTACGTTAATAATGCGCCCCAGCGAAGAAAGCCGTGAGCTCTTGGCTGAGCGTTTGCGGTCAGTGGCTGAGCGCTTTCCAGATAATATCTATTATGGCGAGAAAAATCTGCATTTGACCGTATTTGGCTTGCCTAATCTTGACAGCAGCCCTTTGGTTCATCGCCACTTTGACCGCTATCTCTCGTCGCATGTGTGTGCAGTCAAGCCGGTAACGCTGCCTCTTGGCGGGCTGTCGATTGTGGGCAATACTCTAGTTTTTAAGGCATTTGACCCAATTGGTAATTTGTTGCAGTTCAACAAGAGCGCTGTAATTGAGTTGACAGAAGAACTCTACGGTGATGGCGTGGACATCACCAAGATGATTGGTTTGCACACAGAAATTTTCTGGCTTACAGCAGCTCGGCTTGGGCCGAATCAGCCCCGTGAGTTTTTGGATTACGTTATAGAGCACGGCAACGAGAGCCTGGGCGCGCTGTCGTTTGAGACTATGGAATTGATCAAGACAGATCATCTATTTAGGCCTGAAAACACCAAGGTGATTAAGGCTTACACTCTGGGCGAGTTGAATTAGTCTAGACTTCTTCTGCGCTTTGCAGAGTTAACTCTAGTGAGCTATCTGGTTTGACGCGTAGTGTTATCCAGGTAAGATCGTGCACGACATAATCGGCTTCAGTAATGTTGTGGTCGGCGGAACGAACGGCTATGGCAATGACGCGCATTCCCGCTTGCTTGGCTGCTTTTATGCCATTGGGGGAATCTTCAAAAACCACACAATCTTTTGGTTCTAGACCTAGTCGATTAGCTGCAAGAATGTATGGTTCAGGATTTGGTTTGCCTAATGTGACATCATCGGCGGTGATAAAAACACGAGGTATCGGTAGCTTTGTATGCGTCAATCTGTGGGTTGCCAGTCTGTGACTGCCTGAAGTAACAACGGCAAAATGATGTGGTGATAGGCGTGAGAGTAATTCAACTGCGCCGTCGATGGGAACAAGCCCTTTTGTGCAGCTAGTTTCGAGATCTTCTAGGTGTTTCACTTCAGCGTCAATATCGGCATCAGGTGTGAACATTTGGACGATATCGATGGTGCGTCGGCCGTGAGCTTTCTCGACCAAGTCGCCCAGGTGCAAATTGTGCTCTTCTGCCCAGGCTGCAACGGCGTAATCAACGCAGATTGTAGAATCTACCAGGGTGCCGTCTAAGTCGCTTAGAATCGCCTTGCAGTTGACTGCTATGCCGCCCTGGGGGAAGGTTGTTAGTTCTTTGCGCCGACCGTGAACTGGATTGGCCATGGTTTACCTGTGCTCCTGAAGAGCTATATTATGCCTAAAGACTGTCGCTGCTGGATGGTGCGGATTGTCAATTGCTACATTTCTTTAGTGGGACTGTGGCTTGGCTGGTGGTGTATTCTCGTTAGGCTGGTTGTTGTGGGCAGAATGGACAATTTATCGGATGAGCAGTTGATCGGATGAAAGGCTATGAAGAAACCTGGGCAGAGCTTGAGTCAAAAGCGCTGTCTGCCCTTGAGAGACCAGAGCTATTTGGGGGCTTGCCGCTACCAATTGGTTATGAGCTAGGCTTGCGCTTTTGGACCTTTGAGTCGTTTGCAGATGCAACAAGTTGGAATTTCTACAAGCCGCAAATGACTTCTGGGTATCATCCAATATTGTTGCTGAAGACTGTTTGGCAGAGGCAGGAAGACGCTCGGCGTATTTCTTCGCCGGATATCGCAATAAAGCATGTAGATAAGTTCAAGCCGATTCCGACACTGTCGTTTAGTGATCGACAGATCAGTGTGGAAATGTTTGAACGTGTTCTCAGTGAGGCCAATCTGGTCTTACAGCATGTCCGCGATGTTGCGCGCTTACCGATCGCAATCGACGGTACCTGTTTTGGCATTGAAGTACTTTCTGATGCCAAAAGTGAAAAAGTCGAGTGGAACTCAGGCTTGCCTTTTGGTGATGCGTTATTGGCTGTTTTGAATAGTTTGGTTTGAGAACTGAAACTTTTCTAGTGGAATCTTGAGAGGCGCAACGAAGCCGTGATCTCGGTGTTGAGCCAAACCCGACCATTGTGGTTTGTGGTGCAGGACTAGCTGATCATCAGTT
>JAUPUU010000098.1 GCA_030917395.1 Cyanobacteriota bacterium erpe_2018_sw_21hr_WHONDRS-SW48-000092_B_bin.40 | reverse complement strand
TTGGTGAACGCATAGCCAAATCTACAGGTTGGGGAGAAAGCTTCATTGGTTCTAGTTTCATCGCCATTACAACCTCCTTGCCTGAAGTGACTGTTTCACTTGCAGCAGCAAGGCTAGGAGCGTTCGATATGGCGGTAGCCAATGTTCTTGGCAGCAATCTCTTTAATGTGGTGATTTTAGCTGTAATCGACGTCTGCTACCTCAAAGCACCACTCTTGCGTTCGGTCTCAGAACTGAACGTACTGACAGCGCTAACAGCTGTAATATCAATGGCCATTGTCGTTATTTCATTGACCTATCGCGCCGAGAAGAGACTGCTATTTCTTGCCGGAGACGCCATAGCAATTCTGTTTGTCTATTTCTTAGCGAACTGGCTGCTATTCACTGTGCACTAGGTAGCGACAGAACTATTAGAATCGCTATCAACTACAAACAGTATCATCAACAATCACTATCATCTAAAATCTCACCATCGCGCATTCGAACAATGCGCCTGGCGTGATCAGCTGTATCTTGATCGTGGGTAACGACAATGATAGTGATACCGTGTGAAACTAATTCATTGAACAAATGCATCGTATCTTCAGCAGTATGACTATCAAGGGCGCCCGTGGGCTCATCCGCGAGCAGTATACTCGGCTTATTTGCCAGAGCGCGAGCGATAGAAACACGCTGCTGTTGCCCACCAGACAATTGATTAGGACGATGATTGAGGCGACTGCCAAGACCAACTTGTTCAAGTACTTGCACAGCTCGGCCATAGCGCTCAACTTTCGGCACTCCGGCATAAACCATAGGCAGCATAACGTTATCGATGGCAGTCATACTAGCCAGCAAATTGAACTGCTGAAAGACAAAACCAATTTTGGCATTGCGCACCTCGGCCAATTGGTCATCGCTACAGCGCAATATATCAACCCCATCAAGGGAGTAAGAACCAGAAGTGGGGCGGTCTAAGCAACCAACTATATTCATCAAAGTCGACTTGCCCGAACCCGAAGTTCCCATGATGGCAACATAAGAACCAGTATCAATAGACAAGGTAAGATTTTTTAGAGCATAGAGCGACTCACCACCCATTTCATAGACACGATTGATAGAACGCAAGTCTATTAAGCTAGTCATTTACTCTGACCTCAGTGCCACAATCGGGTCAAGCAAAGCCGCTTTGCGGGCAGGATAAATACCAAAGAACAAGCCAATGCCCAAAGAGACAAGAAAAGAAAGCACCACTGACGGTGCCGTGACAACGGTTTTCCACTGGCCCAAGCTACCAACCCAATAAGCGCTGCCAAGGCCAAGTAAGATACCTAAGATACCACCGGTAAGAGAAAGTATAATCGCTTCAAAAACAAACTGCATCAAAATATCGCGAAATTTAGCACCAATGGCTTTGCGAATACCTATTTCTCTAGTGCGCTCAGTCACCGAAACCAGCATAATATTCATGATACCGATGCCACCAACTAACAATGAAATAGATGCAGTGGCACCAAGTAAAAGAGCAAATACACCAGTTATAGATTGAGCCGTCTGCAAAATATCCATCTGCGTGCGAATGGTAAAGTCATCACCATCAGGTGACTGAATATTGTGTCTTAGCCTAAGCAAGTTAGTAATTTGAAATTGTGCCTGCAAGTCTTCACCAGCTTTAGCTTGCACCAAAATACTTTTTACGGCTCGACCAGAAACGAGATTCAAACCAAACAGAGTAGAATAGCCAGTTTGAATCGGAATGAAAACCTGATCGTCTTGATCACCGGTAGCATTAGCGCCTTTATGTTCCATTACACCCACGACTGTAAATAGCTCGCCGCGAATCAGCATCTTCTTGCCAATAGCCGAACCACCAGAAAAAAGATCTTCAACTACACCGTCACCAATGGCACAAACCCGAGCACTATCGTTAGCCTCTTGCACCGTGAAAAAGCGCCCTTGAGCAGTATGGAAATTACGAATATCAGGAAATGAAGGATCGGTGCCGACAACAGTCGTAGAAGTATTTTTCTCGCCCACTTGAATCTGAAAAGAGCTTGTATATTGGGCTGCCACATCTTCGGCAGCGGGGCAATTTTCTTTAATGGCAAGTACATCTTCATAGGTAAGAGTAGGCGCTGTGCCTTGGCCCATGGAGACACCAGAAGTGCCACTGGAGCCGGGCCTGATATAAATTAGGTTGACGCCTAGTGCCTGCACTTGTTTTTCAGCTTCGAGCTTAGCACCCTCACCAATACCCATAAGGGTAATAACAGAGGCAATACCAATGACGATACCAAGCACCGTCAAGCCACTGCGCAGACGATTGCTCAATATGCCCTGCCAAGCAATCAAGAATAATTCAGCAAGACCCATTTAGCGACCAAAGCCACGAGTGGAAACACCAGAACCACCACCGCCTGGCGCACCACCCGTACCGCGACCACCTCGGCCACCAGCACCACCATAGCCTTCCGCTCCTAGCTGCGCTTTGTTCAGGCCCTTCATGACGAGATCGCCTTCTTTCAAGCCAGACAAGACAATGACAGTGCGGCCCAAGGAAGCGCCTGTTTTAATTTCCTTGAATTGCGGCTCGCCTTTAGCATCAGGTACGAATACTCCTGCCTGCCCCTTTCTCGACACCACACAAACAGCCGGTACGGTCAAAGCATTATCTTCGTGACCAACTTTAAATGTAGCACTGACGTTCATACCAGCAAGAAGCTCATCTTCAGCGTGTTCCAGCAAAGCGGAATGGACTTCAAAAGTAGTAACATTAGTAGTGACAATAGCTGCCGGAGCAATCTGTGTCACCCGGCCATGAAAGACTTTGTCAGGTGAAGCCGTAGCAGTAATCTCTACCGCCTGACCGACTTTGATTTTAGTAATATTGGCTTCAGATACTTGCGCCACCATCTCTAAGCGCCCAGCCAAAGCCACAATTGAACTAGATGTAGCTGAAGTAGTGGAGGAAGAAGTAGTAGGAGTAACAATTGCACCAGCATCAGCATATTTTTGCGTAATGATGCCATCAAAAGGAGCAAGAATACGAGTGTCGCGCATCAGGCTTTCAATTTGAGTCAAACTCCCTTTGGCTTGAGCGGCATTATGCTGAGCTGCAGCAATATCTTCCCTTCTGAAGCCCGATTTCATCATGTTATTCTGCTGCTTAATTGTAGAGAGATCAGTCTCACTCTGCGACTTGGCCATTTGTGCTTGGGCCAATTCACTTTCAGCAGCCAGCAAATTTGAGCGCGAGACGCGGGCCTGTGTCTGGGCATTAATGCGATCTTGATCTGAAATAGCACCATTATTGGCCAAGAAAGCTTGGGTGAGAGCAAACTGTTCGTCGCGAGCTAATGTGGCGCGTGTAGCCTCCATCTGTGCTTTCAGCCTACTGATATTGCGCTCAGAATTATTGACTCCTTGACGGGCCTTCTGTTCCTGATAGAAAGAAGCAGCGACCTCTTGCGGTCTATTACCAGCTTTCATTTTTTCATAGTTATCTAGAGCAGCCAGATATGCGCCCTTGGCTGACTCAGCCTGACCGACTAAATTGCTGTCGTCCATACGTGCCAAAAGCTGGCCGCGCTTGACCCGCTCGCCTTGGCGCACTAGCAATTCTTTAAGCAGGCCAGTAGTTTTAGGGCTGATCTTAACTTCTCGCTCAGGGCGAATTATGCCGGTAGCAACTACCGTGATATCGGCTTCAGTGCGCTTCACCTGCACCGTGTTCTTCTTCCAATCACTATCAACTTTACTTTGACCGAAGAAGAAATAGTAAGCCCCAGCAGCCACTATAGCTAGGGCAATGGCAGCCCAGATCAAAACTTTCGGCTTCTGTTTTTCGGGACCGCCTGCTTTCATCGAATTACTCACGAGGGGAAGACTGCTTGTAGAATCTTGAATGGTCATAAATTCGGCCTGGCTTCAGCGGTAAGGGTAGCTACAGATATTAGACCGGTATCTCGCAATAATTGTGCCTGCGATACATTGTAAGCAATGATAGCCTGAGCCTGAAGGGTTAGGGAGTTAATATATTCGCGCTGAGCCTGAATTAGCTCTAGATTTATACCTTGCCCATAACGCAAGCGCAAATTAGCAAGACGCAGTTGCTCAGTAGCTGAAACCACAGCTTCACCAGCGACATCGACTTGAGCTTCGGCTGTGAGCATATTGAGGTAAGAGCTGCGAACTTGTTGCAGCACCGTAATTATCTGTTGATTCGACTGCAGCATCGCTTGCCGCGCCAAGGACCGGGCGGCCAGAGTATTACCAGCATCGACGACGCCAAAACCATTGAGATTCCAACTCAAATCGAAGCCAGCACTAAAAGACCTACCACCACCACCACTGATACCAATACTGCCACCACCATTTCCACCGGTAGGAATAATGACAGTAGAACCACTCAAGTTATTGTTACTGCCGCCACTTCCACCTGATTTTGTCACGGTCTTAGTAGTAAAGAACTGGAATGTGGGATAGAGCGGTGCTGCGGCCACTTGGATATTGCGGTCGGCAGCTCGGCGAAGAAATTCAAATTGCTTTAGCTCTGGTCTATATTTAGCAGCAGCACTCTCAAGCTTATTAACATCTATTTGACTAGAAAAAAGCTTGGCTTCGCTTACTCTTTCTTCTTCAGGCAAAAAATTGATAGCAATATTAGTATTAAGCAAAAGGGCAAGCTGCAAGGCCGCTTGCCTGAGAGCAACCTGCTGTTGCAGCAAGGCTTGCTTGTCTAAAGCTAGCTGTGTGCGAGACTGATAGATAGCAAAATTGGTGCCGACCCCAGCATCTTTGAGCTGCTGATTGAGCGCCACTTGAGCCCGCGAAAGTTCTACTGATTTGACCCGAATACGCAACAGTAAGTGAGCGAGAAGCAAGTCATTGTACTTTTGATAGACACTAAACATGGTGTCATTGATACTGGCATGAAAAGCATTTTTCCCAGCCTTTGCCCGATTCATACTCGCCAACGAATTGAACAAGACACCGCCGCCCTGAAAGAGCGGATAGCGAATCGTTGCCGAATTTGTAAAAAATGGAGTACCGGTACCGCGCTGAGTATCTGTGCGCTGGCCCCTGTAGGTGAGAGTAAAGTCAGGCAGGAAGTTGCCTAATGAACCTAGAAATTGATAGCGCTGGGCGTCATAGCCCGCTTGAGAAATACGAATGGGCAAATTGTTGCCCAGAGCGTAAAGCAAGGCTTGCTTAAGACTTAGCTGCTCGTTGTAGGCTGCTTCTAGCTTAATTGGCGGCAACTTACCGCGGCCTATGGGCAAAAGCTCAGACATATTAATCTGGCCCAACGAAATGGAACGGGCCTTATCTAGCTCGGCACCAGTCAAGACCATATCAGGAGTACTGGAAGAGAAGGGGGCACCGCCCTTTGGCTCAGGATAGAGCTGGTCGAGGGAAGCACTGCCCGGCGGATCGGTAAGCCCGATAGGAGCAGAAGACTCCGGTTCAGAGCGAAGCTGTGCCAATGCAGGCAGGCAATTACCTGCAAGCAATAACACGGCAAACGAACTTTTCAGAACTAACTTCATGACTTCCTAAGAGTTATCCATATAGTATTGGACGCCCTGGAAGGAATAAAAGTTCAATTTCTTTTATTAGAATAATCTGGTTGTTCGGCAATGAGCTTTAACTTAAGCATTGACTTAAGACTTGCGACCAAAAGCTAGACCGTTGGAGTATGGGGCAAATCGTCTTCTGGCTCAACTTCAACTTCGTCAGTGCCAGCACTCGGCTTCTTGCTATCTTTCTCGGCTTCATCAGAGGCCTTGAGAGACTCACCGCAGGCTGGGCAGAAAGCTTTCTCACGATTAGCCGGTGCACCACAACTGTGACAATTGAACCCAGCCGAAGTGCTGTAACCAGCCTTAGCTTCAGCCTTCTGCGAAGGCGTAGCATCGGGATCATGATTAATCTTGATTTGATCTAGCTCTGATTGAAGCACAGAGATTTCATGATCAATCGCCGAGATTTCGCTGCACCGTTCTTTCAACAAGTCTTCGCTGACGTCTTTGTTGTTTTGATGCTTATCAAAGATGAGGCGACCAATCTCAGCCATCTTGGCGTGCTTCTTGCGCTCTAACTCTTTGATTTGATTAGCTAAGTTGAATGCCTGAATACCTTCTTGGGCCCGAGACTGAACTTTGTTTACCTCTTTGGTAACAGTATTGATGACATTATCGATGATGCTCACAGTGGGCTCTCTCCCTTTCAGTAAAGACGGCTCTTACTTCACTTTATACCTTGCCAGGTAAAAAGCGAACCTGACTACATTTTGCTTTAAGACTTAATTTGTGACGATTTCAGGAGTGCTATCAGGGGCACCCCCAGATGCAACTTCTGATGTAATTTCAGTTGTATTTTCGGACGCCCCAGACTTATGGCCAGAGCCTTGTGCCGTAGAGACTTTGACACAATTGCGACCACCTTGCTTAGCGCAATAAAGTGCTTCGTCTGCCTTATGGAAGAGATCATCGGCCGAATCACAATGAAGAGGGAAGCTGGCCACGCCTAAGCTGGCAGAGATATTGCCATAGCCTTCTACCTCAATTTCATTAATCAAGCGGCGCAGACGCTCAGCTAGCTGCTCGGCCATATCAATTTCGGTATTGGGCAAGAGCAAACAAAACTCTTCACCACCATAACGGGCACAAAAGTCGATAGAGCGAGAAGACTGGCGCAGCACCTGACCAATGGCTCGAATAGCTTCATCACCAGCCATGTGGCCGAAATTGTCGTTGATCTTCTTGAGAAAATCGAGGTCAACAATAATCAATGACAAAGTATGCTCATAGCGCTTGGCTCGCTCAAACTC
>JAUPUU010000012.1 GCA_030917395.1 Cyanobacteriota bacterium erpe_2018_sw_21hr_WHONDRS-SW48-000092_B_bin.40 | reverse complement strand
AGTCTTCTGAGTCTTCTGGCTCTTCTCTGTCTCCTGAGTCGTCTGCGTCTTTTTCCTTGACCTGATTGCTATTTGTATGTAAGCCAAGGTTGAGGCTTCCGGCTGAAGATTTGCTGAGAAATAGGCGAGGCAAAGGTAGTTCGCACTTTGATTGCTCTAGCGATTGCTCTGGTGATTTATCTGTTAATTCAGCCAGCGATTTGCCCGCGGTTTTACTGGGCGATTGCCTTAGCCCCGCTAGGTGATCTCGGGCGAGAAGATAGAAAGCAAATCCGCATAGCTGCAGTAATTTGCGGTCTACATCCAGGCCGGTGATTACTTCAGTAAACAGCTTGTCTAGCTGCTCTATGCCTGCGCCCGTGTCTATGCCTGGGTCTGAGTCTATGCCTGGGTCTGAGTCTGAGTTTGAGTCTGAGTCTGTGCGTGCGCGCGACAACCACAATTCAGCTGCTGGAATAAGCAAGTGTCCGGCTCCACAGGCAGGGTCCAAAAGTCGAGCTGGTGCACTGTTTTCTGATTCAAAGACTTCGGCTGCCAGGTGTTCGGCAATGTTTTCGGGGGTAAAGACCTGAGTGCTCAGGCCAAACAATTCTTGAGCCCATCCTGTCGATAAGGTGCTCTGACCGATTGCTCTTATTTCATCCAGCCAGGGCGAGTTCGTTTTAGTGCTGCTTCGCTTCGCCCCTTCCTGACCGCCCTTCTTTTTGATGCGCTCGCCTAGTGTCTGGCCTACCCAGTTTGTTAGTTCGTCTGGCGAACCAGGCCAGTCTAAAGTGTTGATGGTAAGCGGGGAAGTCAAGGTTTCGGCGAAGGCGGAGCTGTCTTTTTGACTTCCTTTTATCTGTGATTCTGGTTTCTGTTCGCTGAAGTAGTTTGCTCTGAAATAATTGAACAGAGCGGTGCTCAGCTCGGATTTATTAAATGGCCCGGGAAAGAGATTGCGCTCGGCCAGATTAATGTGTGCGATTATTTTGACGGCTAAATGAAGGCTTTCGTCGCTTTGCTTCGGTGATTTATCGGCCAGCTTTTTCGCTAATTTTCGCAAAAATGCCAGATTAAACTCTGAAAGGCTCTTGGGTGGCCCTTCTTCGCTCAATTTCGGGAGCAGATTTTGCAAGTTTGCCAAGAGCTAAATACCTTTGCTGGGGCAACACCATGAAGATAAGGCTATTATTTGCCTGGGGATTGATGTCATTTGGTGTATAAAACTTGACAGTTCATACTTAATTTGGGGATCAGGTCATGGGTAAGGCAGGTCTTGAGGACATAGTAGCCGCGTCGTCGGCAATCTGTGCTGTCGATGGTACGGAAGGTAGACTTATCTACCACGGTTACGATATTCACGATCTCGCTGAACATTCAACCTTTGAAGAAACCATTTATTTGCTCTGGTACGGCCGCTTGCCCACCAAGAGCGAACTTGAAACTTTGAGCAAAGGCTTGCGCACCAATCGTAGCTTGCCAGCTGATGTGGTCAAGGCCATGAAGCAAATGCCTAAAGAAGCTTTGCCGATGGAAGTTTTGAGAACAACCGTTTCAATGCTTTCGATGTACGACGCTGATGCTGAAGACAATGTCCGCGAAGCTAATATTCGCAAGGCCATTCGCCTCACAGCTCAGATTCCTACAATCGTTGCCTACTGGGATTTGATCAGAAACAACAAAGAAGTTGTTGCGCCTAAAGAAGACAATTCACTGGCCGCCAATTTCCTTTATATGCTCAGCGGCGGCAAAGAGCCAAATGAAGTGAGCGTTAAGTCTCTCGACATCGCTCTTATTTTGCATGCTGACCATGAATTAAATGCTTCCACTTTCGCTGCTCGTGTTGCTGCTGCAACCTTGACTGACATGCATTCGGCCATCGTTGCCGGTATCTGTGCCTTGAAGGGGCCACTGCACGGCGGTGCCAACCAAGAAGTAATCAAAATGCTGCTTGAGATGGGCACTCTCGATAACGTTGAAGCTCACCTCGACAAAATGTTTGAGCGTCATGAAAAAGTCATGGGCTTCGGTCACCGCGTTTACAAGACTGAAGATCCAAGAGCTTCTCACTTGCGCAAGATGTCTCAAGAACTTGGTAAGCGCGCTGGTGATACCAAGTGGTTTGATATGTCCTACAAGATTGAGCAGATTGTTAAAGCTGACAAGGGCTTAAATCCTAACGTTGACTTCTACTCGGCATCGGTCTACTACATGCTCGGTATTCCAAACGACTTGTACACGCCAATCTTTGCCATTAGCCGTATGTCTGGTTGGGCTGCTCACGTACTTGAGCAATATGCTAACAACCGCTTGATCCGCCCTCGCGCTGAGTACATCGGCGAGATGGACCTCAAATACGTTGAAATCGACAAGCGTCAAGTTCCAGCTCTGAGCGATAGCGCTAAGTAATTAGTGCTAAGTAAGCAGTGCTAAGTAAGCAGTGCTAAGTAAGCAGTGCTAAGTAAGAAGCCTGCTACTCGTTGGCTCTTGCTTGGTAGGAATGAAATACTTGCTCTAGATAATTCTCTGGAGCTGAATCGTCGCCCGTGGAGCCTAGCTTTTCATGGAAATATTTGGCCAGCTTTTGCGCTACCAGTGGGCGGTAGGCCTTTGCTAATGACTTGCGGCGCTTAAGGAAGTCTACGATTAGATCGTATTCGCCTGGGGTCACTCGACCGATATCGAGCAGGTCGGCTGAACCGGCTGGGGCTGCCAGTAGTAACTGGGTGGTGGAGATGTCTGGTTTGTGTTCACGAATGACAATTGTTCCGGCTGCCATGTCACCCAGGCGCCTTTCATTCTTGTCGAAAAGCATTACTAATAGGCCGAGGAAGAGAATTTGGTCTACCATGCGAATGAGGTTGCGGATGATCGCTCCGGCCCAGCCGATTGGTTGACCGTTGGCTTCGATTACTCTTATTTCGGCTACTTTTTTGCCTGGAGTTTGGCCCTGCCAGATAGCTTCAAACACTATAAAGTAGCAATTGAGCTGGATGAAGATGATGAATATCGAGTTCATCGCCAGGACGCCGTACCAGATGTTTTT
>JAUPUU010000097.1 GCA_030917395.1 Cyanobacteriota bacterium erpe_2018_sw_21hr_WHONDRS-SW48-000092_B_bin.40 | reverse complement strand
TAGCCGGACCTCTTTTCTCAGCCTTCGGCCCAGATGCTCTACGCGATCGCTTGCAAGATTCTGAAGCCAAAGTGGTGATCACTAATCCAGCCCTCAAAGACAAAATTGACGGCATCAAAAAAGAACTACCCGACCTCGAGCACATTATTGTGGTAGATGCCACCGAAAAAGACTTGAAGAATGGCGAACTCTGCTACAACTCCTTAGTTGCTAACCAGTCAACTGAGCTTAAGTGTGAGCCGATGGATCCAGAAGATCCACTCTATCTGCTCTACACCTCTGGCACCACCGGCAAGCCTAAAGGTGTGGTGCATGTACATAACGACATTCTTGGTCAGCATATGACCACCAAGTGGGTGCTCGATCTTAAAGATGACGATATTTACTGGTGCACAGCCGATCCAGGCTGGGTAACTGGCACCGTATACGGTATCTTTGGCCCCTGGTCAAACGGTGCTTCTTGTGTCAGCTATGAAGGTCGTTTTGATGCCGCCAGCTGGTATCAAGTAATCGACAAGCTTAAAGTGACAGTTTGGTACACCGCACCAACAGCTCTGCGCATGCTGATGAAGGCTGGCGACGAAGCTGTCTACCAACATTCACTGGCAAGCCTGCGTCATATCCTTTCGGTGGGTGAGCCTCTCAACCCTGAAGTTGTGCGCTGGGGCATGAAAGTCTACGGACTGCCCATCCACGATAACTGGTGGCAAACTGAAACCGGCATGCAACTTATTGCCAATCTGCCCTGCAACCCCATTAAGCCGGGCTCTATGGGCAAGCCTTTGCCTGGTGTCTATGGCGCCATCGTTGATGATGACGGTGAAGAACTAGAAGCCGGTGAACTAGGACGCCTGGTGGTCAGACCAGGCTGGCCAGCCATGCTTAGAACGGTTTGGCGCAACGAGCCTAAATTCCATGAATATTTCAAAATTCCTGGCTGGTACTTCTCTGGCGACAATGCCTGGAAAGACGAAGACGGCTATTTCTGGTTTGTTGGTCGAGCCGATGACGTTATCAATACTTCCGGCCACCGCGTCGGTCCTTTTGAAGTTGAATCAGCTCTAGTGGAGCACTACGCCGTGGCTGAAGCCGGCGTAATTGGCAAACCAGACCATGAGCGCGGCGAAATCATCAAAGCTTTCATAGTTATGTCTAACGACGTCAAAGTAACCGATGAGCTAATTGACGAAATCAAAGAGCACTGCAAAAAGACATTGGCTGCCCATGCTTATCCTCGCGAAATCGAAGTTAAGGAGACCTTGCCCAAAACCCGTTCTGGCAAGATCATGCGGCGCCTGTTGAAGGCCTGGGAGCTGGGCTTGCCAACCGGTGATATGTCGTCCCTCGACGACGACTGATATAGCCCAAGGGGCGCTGCGCATATATTAAAGATATTAGGGGCCTATAAAACGGCCCCTAACTTTTATTTTGTTTAGGCAGCAAGGGCAAACTTTCGCTGTGCTTCAGGATAAACTCAAGATAGACTGAAGCAATCACCTTATATTGAACTATTTTCGTTATGCGAGCGTTTAGGTATTCATGAGCGCAGAACTATCACCTATGACCGATTCCACCATGGAGAGATTGCCACCGCAGTCTCTTGATGCTGAGCAGGCCGTTCTCGGGGCCCTCCTCGTCAGCGGTGATGGAGTCTCCCGAGTTGTAGATGTACTGGAGCCGGAGTATTTTTACCGAAAGGCCCACCAAGTCATTTATGCCGCTGTTCTAGATCTATACGAAAAGAACGAGCCCATCGATATCGTCACTATCTCAGCCTTTCTCCAAGACCAGGGCAAACTTGAGCTAGTGGGCGGCCGCCTTTATATTACTGACCTCTCAAGATCTGTGGCCACAACAGCCAACCTTGAGTATTACGCCAAGTTAGTGCAAGAAAAAGCTCTACTGCGCAGCTTGATTAAGGCAGGTACTGAAATCGTTGGCAGTTGTTATGAAGAAACTGATGCCGACACAGCTTTAGATAAAGCCGAGCACATGATCTTCAACCTGGCCCAGCGCCGCAATATGCAGCAAATGGTGCATATTAAGCACATCGTCGAAGCTTCCTTCCAAAAGATCGAAGAACGCTACGAAAACAAAGACACACTCTCGGGCACCCCCTCTGGCTTCTACGACCTTGATGCCATGACATCAGGCTTTCAGCCATCAGATTTGGTCATCATTGCCGCTCGTCCTTCTATGGGCAAAACGGCCTTCGTGCTCAATATCGCCCAGGCCTGTGCTGTCGAACACGGCACCCCTTGCGCCATTTTCTCCCTAGAAATGTCAAAAGAATCGCTAGTACAGAGAATGCTCTGTGCTGAAGCGAAAATTGACTCTAACCGTCTACGTACTGGGCACCTGCACACCAACGACTGGCAGGCCCTGGCCATGGCCATGGGTCGCCTTGGCGAAGCACCGATTTTTATTGATGACTCAGCCATGGTTAACGTCCTTGAAATTCGCGCCAAGTGTCGCCGATTAAAAGCTGAAAACAAAGCTCTCGGAATGATCATCATCGACTACATTCAGTTGTTGCAAGGCCGTAAAGCCACCGATAACCGGGTGCAAGAAGTATCGGAAATTTCCCGTTCGCTGAAAACCCTGGCCCGCGAATTATCAGTGCCAGTAATCGCACTCTCCCAGCTCTCCCGGGCAGTAGAAGCTCGCCAAAACAAGCGACCAATGCTCTCAGACTTGAGAGAATCGGGCTCAATCGAGCAAGACGCCGACTTAGTTATGTTCATTTATCGCGATGAGTACTACAACCCCGAAACTGAACAGCGGGGCGAAGCCGAAATCATTATCGCCAAACAAAGAAACGGCCCCACTGGCACAGTCGATTTGCTCTATCAAGGCTCAATCACACGCTTCCTCAACAAAGTGCATACAGATGGCGCCCCGAATCCTAATCGCGACTAGTGATTTATAAGTAGGTGTTGCTATGTGGGTCAGTGGCAAACGACCACCAATAATGATTCCGCCGACAATCATGCTCATATTTATCATCGGCCTCGCCGTGCTGATAACAATGCTTGTAACAAGCAATCAAACTGCTCATGATGAAGCTCTGAGAGCAAAAGAATCAGATCTGATCCAGCAGCAAAAAAGTAAGCACTAGTAACTAACTCAGTCTACTGGGGCAGAAATAATTTCGTCAGAGCTGTGGCCTATTACCGGCTGGCATTCAAATTCGCCGCTTTCAATATTGAGCACACCAAAGGCTGTGGTAGTGGCACTGGAAACAATCAGTTTTTTTCCGTCAGATAAGAGAAAAATATTGCCGGGGAAATCAATATCGAGAGGTAACTTGATTTGCTTAACTGAAGCTTTGCTGGCAGTATCAAAAACTGCAATCATATTGTCTTTGGCAATGGCGTTATAGAGAGTGGCTCCGTCAGCTGATATAGCAAGCCCAGTTGGTCCATTGCCTGTCTTTATATTGGCAAGAATGCCCCGTTTAGCAATATCGATTACGGCAATATGATTGAGTGCACCACGGCATGATACATAGGCAGTCTTGCCATCGGGTGAAACCACAACCGCAGTTGGATTGGCACCAACCACAATGCTGCCCAAAACCCGCTGGTTCAATGTCGATATAAAAGTCACCTGACCAGTAATGGTATTGAGCACTAATACGGTGTTGCCATTGGGTGTCATCGCCATGCGGCCAGGGCCCGGCGGAACTTTTGTGCGCAGTAATACCTTACTGGTATCAACTTCCACCACAGCAACATCAGCAGTTCCGCTCTCTGATACATAAAGTAGTTTGCCGTTAGCAAGGGCAACCACCGATTTTGGTGCAGACTTAGGTAGCAAATCGATCTGGCCAACGAACTGTTTAGCCTTAGTATCGAGAATGAGAATGCGATTCTTGCTCATATCAGCAATATAGAGTCGTCCAGAGACGTAGGCCATGCCGGCCGGCGTCCCTTCTGTGGGGAAATCGCTAATTTTCTTCCAGGTCGCTTGATCAACTAGAGTGATATTTCCTGAATTACGCGATGTCAGAAAAATACCTTGTCTAGAAGACTTCGCTTGGGAGTCTCTGGGCTTCACTAGAAGCCCACTAGCGCTAGCGATCTCTTTTGCCGGCTCCCCCAGAGGCACAGCAGTCTGACCAACAACAGTCTTAAATGTAGTTGGCAAAATAAAACCTTCAGGCACAATCAAGTCTTCGGCCAGGTGTCCGGCTAAAACTGTCTTTCGCGCCTTCTCGCTAAGGGAAGCAAGGGGTAAAAAAGTTCTGCTCTTACCGCTGACAATTACCCGAATAAAAGTCACCCCATTGTCAAAGAAAAGCACCTGTGGCTTAACTTTGACGGACTGCTGCAAGGGGTAAACTTCAAGTAGTTTCACTTGTGGTTTCTTGAGCACTTGTGGTGGCATCACCGGCAAGTACAGATCACCCTCTTTTGTCTCCAAGGCACCATCAAGGCGCATGCGACATTCAGGAAAGATACTCTTAAGGGCTAAAACGAGCTCAGGACTTTGTCGCGTAGCATAAGCGGGCAGCGCTTGAGTGAACGCCACAAGCAAAAGGGCGACAGCAAGAAACCTCCTCAAAACAAAGGAAGACTTTGCCAGCCGGGGCTCAAAGCAATCATTTGTGGTGCTAGGATAGAAAGCTTGCAAGAATTACTCTTTAGGCCTAAAAACGTCGACAATCTTATCGAAGATTCCTTTATCTTCAGCTTCAGCTGGTTCAGGCTCTTTCTCGTGTGATTTTTTCTTCTTACTACTGCTGCTCTGTGAGTCTTTTTTATGATCAGCCCCCGAAGCTTCTTTCTCGCTGCTAGCATCTGACTTATCAGGTACCGGAGCGCTAACTTTTAACTTCTCATGGCGAATTTCAGCTAGCTGCTCAAGTAATTTACGCTCTTCGCCGCTGAGCTTGGTTGGGGTTTCAACAACCACGTGCACCACATGATCACCACGCCTCGATGGGTTATTTAGATGCGGCACACCCAAATCTCTCATCACCAATTGGCTTGAAGATTGAGTACCAGCAGGCACTTTCAAAACCTTCGCCCCTTCCACTGTCGGCACCAAAATTTCGGCACCAAGGGCAGCCATAGAGAAGCTGATTGGTTGCTTAACGTGAATGGTAAAACCATCTCGGACGAACTCAGGATGGTCTTTGACATTCAATACAACAAACAAGTCTCCAAAGACACCGCCACGAGGGCCCTTGTCACCGGCTCCCTGGAGCTTAAGGCGATCGCCATCTTTAACACCGGCTGGAACTTTGACGTCGAATTCACGCGACTTTCTCGTTTGACCAGCACCCTTACAATCTTTGCAAGGCTTCTCAATTTTCTTACCTGAGCCAGCACAATCTGGACAGGCAATAATCTGGTAACTCTGCATAAACAGCATGTTAACCAACTGTTTGACTTGACCTTGGCCCTGGCAAGTATTGCAAGTAGAAAGGTTGCTACCAGGAGCGGCTCCGCTACCTTCGCAGGTAGTGCAATCTTCTAGTCGTTTGACAGTAATCTTCTTCTCTAAACCAAAGACAGAATCAAGAAACTCTAAATCAAGGTCATAGCGCAAGTGAGCACCCTGGCGTGGTCCTGAGCGACTGCCGCCGCCTCCACCAGAAAATCCACCACGCATGCCGCCGCCGAAGAGTGCATCGATAATGTCTTCCATGCCAAAGCCCTGGAAGGAACTGAAATCGACGTTATCGAAATCGCGGGTCGAACCCTTCACACCTTCGTGGCCATAGCGATCGTAAGAAGATTTCTTTTGCTCATCTGAAAGTACTTCATAGGCTTCAGCAAGCTCTTTAAATGCTGCTTCGTCGCCACTTTCTTTATTGTCTGGGTGAAGTTGTCTGGCGCGGTTGCGAAAAGACTTCTTGATCTCATCGGCTGAAGCCCCGCGGGCTAGACCTAGAACTTCATAATAATCACGTTTTGCCATAGTTTCCAAGCGAGCACCTTTGGTTTATCCATTCACTTTTTTACAGCTCTTCTAATTAAAGGTCAAAATAGAAGGTCTGTCGCAAAATTTTTCTTTGCCTTAATCAGTTTTCTTCACTATTCAGGATCACTATTCACAATTTGCGCAGAAGAATCTCGAGAATCTTGATCTAATGCTAAATCATGGTCGAGCAGTGAATCTTTATCGATCAATGAGCTTGATACCTGTTGACTTGGACGGCCCACCTCACCTAGCTCAATGGGACGATCTTCGACATAGTTTGGCTTCTTTTTACCAGCATTCGGCGCTGTCGCCTGACGCTCTTCTTTACGGGGCTGCGATTGACGATTGCCAGAGTGAATAACGCGACCCAAATCAAGCAGCGATACATCAAGACCGGCAACTAACTGCTTCAATTCAGCAGCATTGTCCTGAACAAGGGCTTCCTTCACTAGCTCTACAGCCTTCATCACCTTATCGACATGCACTTTATCGACTCGGTCGCCGTATTTTGTTACAGTCCTTTCAGCCTCGGCACACATAGACTCAGCTTGTACGCGAGTAGAAATGCGCTCCCGCACCAATTTATCTTGATCAGCAAATTCCTCTGCTTCGCGCTGAAGATGCTCAACTTCACCAGGGCTCAAACCAGTAGTACGTTGAATGGTGACTGAGTGCTTGATACCCGAACCATGGTCGCGGGCCGAGCAATGAACAATGCCATCAGCATCAATATCGAAAGTAACTTCAATTTTTGGCACTCCCCGTGGAGCACCAGGAATGCCTGTGAGATGGAATTTAGCTAAAGACTTGTTGTCAGCAGCCAATTCGCGCTCACCCTGTAAAGCATGCACCTCGACTGAAGTCTGGGCATCTTCGGTGGTGGTAAAAGTCATAGTACGACTGGTAGGAATAGTTGTGTTGCGCTCTATTATGCGAGTGAACAAGCCACCGGCTGTCTCAATTCCCAGCGATAGCGGAATGACATCAAGCAACAGTACATCTTGCAAATCACCGGCCAAGATTGAAGCTTGAATAGCTGCACCCAGAGCAACGGCCTCATCTGGATTAACAGATTTAGAAGGTTCTTTCTGGAAGAAACGACGAATCATATCTTGCACAGCTGGTATGCGAGTTGATCCACCAACCAAAATTATGTGTTCAATATCTTGCGGGCTCAAGCCCGAATCTTCTAGAGCTTGTTGCAATGGACCAATAGTAGCTTCGACAAGGCCTGCTGTAATTTCGTTAAACTTAGCTCTAGTAATGGTTGTCTCTAAATGCTTCGGCCCACTTTGATCAGCGGTTAGGAAGGGCAAATGCACTTCCGACACAAGAGCGGTGGATAATTCTATTTTGGTCTTCTCAGCAGTCTCTTTGAGCCTTTGCACTGCCATTAAATCGCCAGCAATATCAAGCCCGGTTTCACGCTTAAACTCGTCCACTAAATAATCAATGATCGCCTGGTCGAAGTCATCACCACCTAGGCGATTATTGCCGCTGGTTGCCTGCACTTCAAAGACGCCATCAGTGATCTCAAGAATGCTGACATCGAAAGTGCCACCACCAAGATCGAAGACCAAGACAACTGCATGTTCGCTAAGCTTGTTAAGGCCGTAGGCCAAAGCACTAGCAGTGGGCTCATTGATAATGCGCATGACTTCAAGACCGGCTATTTGGCCGGCGTCCCGAGTAGCTTGTCTCTGAGCATCATTAAAATAGGCTGGAACAGTAATTACTGCTCTAGTAACTTTCTCACCCAAATAAGCTTCCGCATCGGCCTTGATTTTTTGCAGAACCATGGCTGAAATCTGTTCAGGGCTATGAGAAACACCATCGACCTGAACGCGATAATTACTACCCATCTCACGTTTAATCGACTGCACAGTGCGAGTAGGATTGGTGACAGCTTGTCGTTTAGCTAACTGGCCCACAAGCCTATCGCCACCCTTGGTGAACGCCACCACAGACGGTGTAGTACGAGCGCCCTCTGAATTCTCTATGATGACCGGCTTTCCGACTTCCATCACAGCCACGCACGAATACGTGGTGCCCAAGTCAATGCCGATTATTTTGTCATCACTCATCAGAGTCTAGAATCCAAATTCATACAATAAGAGCCTATTACTCTTCAACGTCAGTGAGGTCGTAGACCTTACTTGTGCCTGCACTTTGGGCAGCCTGGTCATCCTTACTAGTCTCACTGCCGGCTTGGCTGGAAGCATCATTAGCAGAAAGGGAAGCTTCGTAAGCAGCCTTTATTTCTTCAAAAGGGATGTCTTGAGTGCTTCTCTCATTGCCAATTGACTCAAGACTCTCTGAAGTCTCTGTACCAGAAGATGGAACCATAACCTCTTCGGCCTTTTCTGCAACTGCAGCGGCTGCCACTGGAGTAATATCAATAACTTCAGCACTAGCAGCAACTTTATGAGCCTGTGCCTGCTCATAAGCTTCAGCCGCTTCACCGGTAAGTGCCACAGCGACGTTAACTAAAGCCGGTCTTAGAACTTTATCGCGGAACATATATCCATTGCGCAACTGATGAGCGACACAACCATCGGGAACATCATTAGTAGGCACTTCTTGCACTGGTTCGTGGTACATCGGGTCAAACGGTTCGCCAATCGGCTGCATTTGCTTAATACCAACTTGCTCTAAGCAACGACCGAAGCGGTTGCAGACCATTTTCAAGCTGTCCAACATCACTTTTGGCTCAGTCTTCTCAGTCAATTTTGACTGAGCCATATCTAAGTCATCTAAGGCTGGCAAAATCGCTTCGAGAGCCTTTTGCATACCTACCGCTTGGAATTCTTCCCGCTCACGGTCAATACGTTTGCGATAGTTCTCAAAGTCGGCAGCCAAGCGCTTGTATGAATTTTCCCATTCACTGGCCTTACCTTCAGCGTCGCGCAAGGCGTTCTCAAGATTGTTGATTGCCAGTTGATGACCTTTATCATTTTGGCCAGCCGGAGCTTTACCCAAGTCTAGGCCAAAAGTTTCAGGGTCCGGAGTGTCACCGCCTGCATACATAGCCCGGTAAAAAGCCTTCGCCTTAGACTGGCGATCTTCTTTTTCTTTTGGTGACTCCTCTGCTGGAGGGGTCAGGGCGTCGTTATCGTCAATAGCCATCCCAGAAAAGGTCTCCCAACTATCTTGACAAATGCCAAGCGGTATAAATCACTAACTCTAATTTTAAACGCGAGCCTTATAATTCTAATGCCTTTGGCGGGCAATAATGCGAATTACTCGCCGATCTTAAAAACCGCAAACTTAAAAACACAAAACTAAAAAAACTTATGTATATCGAAGAAACCGCACGCTTGGCACTATACGCCCCTGGAGAATTCGGCAAAGGCAGCTCTAAAACCGCCGAAGGGGTACTACGTTATGGCAAAAATCCAATAACTTGCGTAATTGACCAAAGTCAAGTTGGCAAGTCAATTAAGTCTGTTACAGGAATCGATGCCGAAGCACCAATTGTTGGCAGCGTAGAAGAAGCCTTAGCACTAGGGGCAGACGCTCTACTCTTAGGCACAGCCTGGAATGGCGGCGCTATGCCCGACCACTGGCGGCAAGACATCGTCAAGGCATTAGCCGGAGGCTTAGATGTCATCAACGGTCTTCATGACTTCCTTGAAGACGATGCCAATATTGTTGCCGCAGCAAAAAAACACGGCAAGCGTCTCTTCGATGTGCGCAAACCGCCTGAAAACCTACCGGTGGCTGCAGGCCGAGTACTAGAAAACGGCAAATACAAAGGTAAAGACAGCCTTGTGGTGCTAACCATCGGCAGTGATTGCTCGGTAGGCAAGATGACCGTGGCCCTTGAAATTCAACGATCTGCCAATAGAAAAGGCAAAGAAGCTGCATTTGTTGCCACGGGCCAGACCGGAATTATGATCTGCGGTCGCGGCATAGCTATTGACCGAGTAATCGGCGACTTTATGGCCGGTGCCACAGAGATGATGGTGTTAGAAGCAGTTCAAGAGGCCCCTGTGGTTTTGGTCGAAGGACAAGGTTCATTGGCCCATCCAGGTTTCTCCGGGGTAACCATGGCTCTGGTGCACGGATCTTGCCCTCAGGCCATGATTATTTGCCATCGACCAAGTCGCACCCATATCAAAGGCACAAACTTTGCTATTTCAGATTTGAACAGACTAATAGCTACCTACGAGTCAATAGCAGCCTATATGCGACCAAGTAAAGTTATTGGCGTAGCGCTAAATACCAGTGACCTGAGCGAATCTGAAGCCAAAGCAGCCATAGCCGAAGTTGGGGCTCAGACCAAACTGCCAACGACAGACCCGGTAAGATTCTCTGCCGATATACTCTGGCAAGCAATCGAAGATTTTTCCCTTACTCCATCCATTCACTAATAAGGAAAGTCTGTGAAATCAGCAGCAAATACAAAATCAAAGTCAATTACTCTCAGCTTTGAGGCGCTTGACCTTACCCTAGCCTACCCCTTTGGCATTTCTTACGGCACTTCTAGCACTTCCCACAATGTCTTAGTCAAACTTGAATACGACGGACACGTCGGCCTCGGCGAAGCATCCCCCGCCAGCTATCACAGCGAAACCCCAGCCACGGTGCTGGCAGTGCTAGGCGAAATTGGCTCTAAGCAAGAAAAGATTTTGGGCAACGACCCTTTTGCCGCTGTTGAAGTTGCCAGACAAATGGACCTTATGATCGCTGGAAATTACTCAGCCAAGGCCGCCATCGAAATGGCAATGCATGACCTGGCCGGGAAAATTTGCGGTCAGCCAACTTATAAGATGCTCGGCCTCTCTAGCCATGCTTATCCGATGACCGATTTCACCATTGGCATTGATTCACCCGAAATGATTGAGCGAAAAACTAAAGAGGCTGTTGAAGCAGGCTATAAAATGCTCAAGGTCAAAGTAGGCACCAACTACGATCATCAAATCATCAAAAGCGTGCGAAAAATGGCACCTAATCTACCGCTTCGGGTTGACGCCAACGGCGGCTGGTCAGTGAAACAAGCTATTGAAATGTCTAAATTTTTGGCCGACCATGGCGTTGAATTTATCGAGCAACCATTGCCGAAAAACGCCCTGGTTGAAGATTTTCGCCTGGTCAGACAAAATGCCGCTATTCCTATATTTGCCGACGAAAGTGTCTGCCGCGCCAGTGACGTAGCAAGACTAGCCGGTGCGGTTGATGGAGTTGTTGTCAAATTAGCTAAATGCGGGGGACTGCTCGAGGCTATTAGAGTAATTTCGACTGCCCGTGCCCACTCGATGAAAGTGATGTTCGGCATGATGATTGAATCATCAATTGGCGTCACAGCTGCAGCCCATCTGTCTAGCCTGTGTGACTACTTAGACCTAGACGGAGCCTTACTTTTGCGCGACGACCCCTATCAAGGCGCCGTTTACGAAGATGGCTATCTGCGACTGCCAGAAGGCCCGGGCCTCGGCGTCGCCGAAAGAAAATAGCGAGAAATAACTAGTTAGCCCCACTTCGCCAAGCGGTCTTTAATTAGCTCAATGGTTGAAGGTGAATAGAGAGTGAATACCTTCATCTTGTTGCGCGGTGCTAGAGCGGCCACGGTCTCTTCACTGAGGCTATCGCAAACAAATAAATTGGCATGTTTGACAATATATTTAAGCTCTTGCTGCTCATCGCGCTCAATGGCGCGAACGGCTACTTCCTCGCCGCGCATGGCTGCCACCAGATTTGATGCCATGTGCAACAATGTCGGAGAAACTGAAACCAACACGACTAAACTCTGCGCTGGCAGATTGGCCACAGCTTCCATTTCAACCCTGGCAGGCTCGATGTTACAAGCAACGAGCCTCGTCAAGTCATTAACATGCTTTTGAAAAGAAAATAAGTGGTAGAGACTTGCCACCAGCAAAGACTCTTTCATTTGGTCAAGATCGGCCAAAAGTTCCTGGGGAGTAATTGTCTCCACCGGGATTTTGAAATGTGGTGCCAACTCACCGACAATTACTTTGTGAAAGTCTTTATTGGCATCCACAGCCAAGATGCGCTTCACTGGTTTGCGCGCCTTTAAACCGCCAAGACAGGCTTGCACTTGCTCATTAGAATAACCACGCTCTGAAGCCCTAGCCACAAATTCGCTGAACATCTCATCTAGATTGAGAGCCGCATCTTGAGCTTCTGATTTGCGTCCAGTAGAAGCCACGCGCACGCCACTGCCCTGTCGAACCTCAAGCAGGCCAACCTCAGCCATATGGTTGTAAGCAGCAGTGATGGTGCTGTAGTGAACCCCTAAGCGATCAGCTAGAGCTCTGATACTGGGCAATTTCTCATGGGCAGCCAGGGTGCCCGAAGCAATTTGCAAGCCGAGCTGTTCAATTAGTTGATCTCTAATTGGAACGGCGCTCTCTTTATTGATACTAATTTTCAAGTGCTTTCCAACTATTTATTCTATGTTGCTTCTAAATTTACGGACCCATGCCCAAGCCAGTCATCGGTCGAACTTGCTCAAAGAAGATTATAAGGGAGGGAGCAAGAACCAACACCATCAAGGTAGGCATGATGCAAAACCAAAGAGGGAAAGCCATAAGCACAGGAAGCCTGGCGGCCTTTTCTTCAGCCTTCTGACCCAATTTATTGCGCAAAAACTCGGCCTGGTTACGCAGCACCTTAGAAACACTGATGCCAAGTTGTGCACTCTGGTTGAGAGAAGCCGAAAGCGAGCGCAACTCTTCCACACCAGTGCGGTTATATAGCTCCTGGTAGGCTTTCTCACGGTTCATCCCGAGCAAGACGTCGCGACTCAATGTCAACAGCTCGTCGTTAATAGCTGATGAAAGCGCAGTTCTTTCACTTGCCACCTTCTGAATCGTGGCATCAAGACCCAATCCGGCATCAACACAGAGCACCATTAAGTCAATTACTTGAGGCAAACTCTCAGCCAGTGATTGCTGTCTTTTCTTGGCCATGACAGCCAACAGGCAATCGGGAGAGAAAAACAAGAAAAATAACGCTAAAAGAGCATAGCCAGGATGAACGAAGAGTGGCAAAAACACAGTCAGTAAGCAAGGATAAACTTTAGCAGCACAAAGACTGCCAAAATACAGATTGTTGCGCCATCCAGCAAAAACCAAACGCTGCTGCAACCAAACTAGATATTTGCCTGGAGCAAATCGCATTAGATAGACAGCCGGCTCGGTTAAGAAAGCCGGTAATAGAAACTGGCTAGACGAGCTATTGGCTTTCGGCCTCAGTGCAACAGCCAAGAGCACAAGCAGAAGAACTGCAGCGGCCACCAGCTCTGGGTAAGTAGTGAGAAATTGAGTCAGTGAAGACATCTTAAATTTTCACCTCAGTCATCTTGTTAATCAAAACTATGCCAACAATCTCAAGCACTACCGCTAGTACCAACAACATACGACCCATATCACTGGTAAACAGCGGCTCTAAGTAGCCGGGGCTGAGCATTTCAAGAGCTGTAGCCAACATCAGAGGCAAGAGTCCGACGATAATTCCGGTCAAGCGGCTTTGACTTGTCAAAACACGCACCTGTCTTTTTAGTTTAAGCCGTTGACGTAGAGTCAAATTGGTCTTCTCTAACAGCTCAGCTAAACTGCCACCCACTTCAGCTTGAATGGTGATTGCACGCCTAATCAAGTCAAGTTCGTCTGACTTGTACTTAGTTACGGTGTAACTCAGGGCCTCACCAAAGGGTTGGCCTAAATTGATCCGCTGCAAAATCTGCGAAAACTCTTCGCCCAGTGGTTGGGCCGACTCTTTGCCAACAGAGCGTACAGCCTGAGGCACGCTATGACCAGTACGCAAAACTGACACCATCAAATCGATGGCGTCAGGCAGTTGCTCGATAAACTTGGTGCGCTTGCGCGCGGCCAACACAGCGATATAGATTAGCGGCAAAGAACAGCCAACGAGAGAGAGAGCTAGGCAGATTAACTCAGGTACAGCAAACAAATACGCAACTAATCCCGGTACCAGAGCAGCCGAGAGCAATACTAGAACAAAGTCAGCAATGCTCATTTCAATAGCAGACTGCTCAACTAAACGTACAAGCCAAAGTGGGGCAGAAACACGAGCGAACCGAGGAATAACGACTTGGGGTTTTAGAATAGAGACAAACATAGAAGCAGTATTCTTAGAGGCGAGGCCAATGCTTTTACTAGATGAATCGCCATACTCACCTGAAGCAGAAACAAGCATCGGCTGCTCTGTTCTTCTCTCAGCTGAACTCGTCAGAGCCTGCTGCACACGCAAGGCAACTTGCTTTCTGCGCTTATAAATTTTAATAACGCGAACGGCCAGCACACCAGCCAGTATCGAAAAGAGCAAAATTGCAATTATGGTTGTATTCATCGGGCACCATCACTTACTGATGGGTCTACATGAATAGAAGATCTTTCTTCTTCTGCCTCATGTGCCTCCTGAAACTGCAGGTCAAAGCGGCTCTCATCTACTGGCTCAAACCAATAAGACGGAAGAGGCAAGCCGTGCTCAACGAAACGCTCAGACTTAAGCGGCCTGATACCGCAAGCATTGTGAAAACCAATTGAATTACCATCTTGACCAGCACCAATTTGGCGGAACTCAAAGAGATCTTGCATGCCCACAACGCCTTCTTGCACTCCGGTGACTTCAGTGATGCTCACCACTCTTCTTGTTCCATCAGAAAGACGCTTAACTTGAACCACCAGATCAAAAGCAGAACCGATCTGTTCACGGATACTGCGTTGTGAAAGTTCCACACCTGATAATAAAACCAGAGTTTCAATACGACTGAGCGCATCACGACCGCTATTGGCGTGGACAGTAGTGAGGGAGCCTTCGTGACCAGTGTTCATGGCTTGAAGCATATCGAGAGCCTCTGGTCCACGCACTTCGCCAACCACAATACGATCAGGTCGCATCCGCAGCGCATTTTTCACTAATTCTCGCTGACCGACAGCACCACTGCCCTCAGTATTAGCTGGTCGCGATTCAAGGCGTATGACATGGCGCTGTTGCAAGCGCAACTCCGCAGTATCTTCGATAGTGACAATTCGCTCAGTATCACCAATATATGACGACAGCACATTGAGCAAAGTGGTCTTGCCGGCCGATGTGCCACCAGAAATGAGAATATTAAGCCGAGCCTTTACAGCCTGCTGCAGAAAATCAGCCATGTTTTTAGTCAGGGCATTTCGCCCAATCAAGTCTTCAAAAGCAAATGGAACGGGTCTAAAACGACGAATTGAAAGAACCGGCCCATCGAGAGAAAGGGGCGGAATAATGGCATTAACACGGGAGCCATCGGGCAGACGAGCATCGACGATTGGCGACGATTCATCAATGCGACGACCGATTCGAGCGACAATTCGATTAATGATATGCAGCAAGTGTCGATCGTCTTTAAATCTTATAGCAGTCTCAACCAGCTTACCGTCGCGGTCAATCCAGACACTCTGTGAGCCGTTGACCAATATGTCATTTACCATTGGATCAGACAAGAGTGGCTCAAGCGGGCCCAGACCCAGGGTTTCGTAGAGCACCTCTTGGGCCAGATTATCGCGCTCACTGGTTGAAAGTGGCAGTCTCTCTTCAGCAATAAGCAAGCGAATAGTGCCTTCAATTGCCTCTTCTAGGGCTTCACTTCCATCTAATTGAGTGAGAACGGCGACATCAATCGTCTCAATCAAGCGCTCGTGAATCTTCGATTTGAGATCATGATAGAGGCCAACCTCGTGCTCGTCTTTAGCTTCAGCAGCCGAAACTTTGGTAAGGCGGCGGCTAAGTGACAAGCCTGCTTTTTTCTCGACGGAAGCTTCAGGGTTGCTAGAAACTGTTGACGGGGTCACTATTGTTTTTTCGACAGCCTGGCTGCTAGCCAAAGGCACGGCTGGCGAAGCAGTGGCGCTCTGACTTTGAACTTGACTCTGACTAGTCAGTAGTTTGCGCAGCTTAGACATACTATTTTTCTTGCCCCAAGCTGATTTGCTGCGAATTAAAATTAGCCGACGGAGAATCTAGACTGTCGCGTTGACAAGCCAGTACAATCTCATCTATAGCCTTTGAGAAAGGACTGCGTGGATATTTGGCCACAACCGGAACACCTTCAATAGAGGCGCTCTCGCAGGCTTCGTAAGCATTTGGCAAGCGCAACATTGACACACCATTAAGTTCGCTTGAAAGTTGTTTCTCAATCTCTTTCAACTTGCCGCCAGAACGGTTCAGCACAGCGACCAAGCGATCGTTAGCCAAGCCCAGATCTTGAAAAACATCAAACCAGCGACGAGCAGCAGCAAGAGCTGTTACTGTCGGTTCAAGCACTAAAACTATACAATCACAGAGATCCAACATCGATACCAAGTCGAGATTGACCGAGCGAGGCAAATCAACGACGCACGTACCGGGAAGTTCTTTAAAAAGGCTAAGTAGGCGAACAACTTCAGCTAGTGATACTTGTAGAGCCAAATTGGCGTCTAAAGGCGGGCTAAATAAACGGAATTGCCGGGCCAATTTAGCGGGCTCTAGAACGATATTTTCAGCGCAAGCTGCAATAACTTCATCGTCAACAGCTGAGCGCCGTGCCAGATCAAGCAATGAGTATCGCGGAGTGCAATTCAAGAGACAGGCGGCATCGGGCTGTTGAAGATTCGCATCGAGCAAAGAAATAGTTTTATTTGCGGCCGTTGAGGCAAGAGCTGCTGCCAGATTGATACTTAAAGTGGTAGCACCGACACCACCCTTGGCGCCAAGAACACCAATCACCTTGGCTGTAGTTTTCGCTTTATTCTTGCTCAACATCATCTAATTCACCATAACGCGCGGTGAAAGTGACGGAGCCATAACCACAGAATG
>JAUPUU010000011.1 GCA_030917395.1 Cyanobacteriota bacterium erpe_2018_sw_21hr_WHONDRS-SW48-000092_B_bin.40 | reverse complement strand
TCTACTGCAATTCCATTCTTGACATTCCCAAATTTTGTCAGAAATCAACTAATTCCTTGCATTGTCCTTGCAAAAGAACGCTTTGGCTGAAAAAAAAGAGACAGCCTCATTGTGCTGCCTCTTTTCATTTTTTCTCAATTCAAAGTCAATTTCTGGGTCTAACCACAACAAGAGCCTTTTTTCTCTTCTTTCGGCTTTGCTGCTGCCTCGGTTGAGCAAGCATTTGCTTTTGCTTCGGCGGCTTTCTCTTCAGCCGTCTTAGTTGAGCATGTGGTGCCCTCAACTTTTACCTTGAGTTCGTCCTTTTTTTCTGTTTCTGTTGCTGACATGATTTTCTCCATTTTTTCTATTGGCGCTCAAAGGCGCAAGTAACAAGTAAAACTCTTAAGTTCAAACGGTCATGAAGGCGAAGGTCAAATCCATAAAGTTGTCTATTGGCTTAGTACTGCGCGTAGACTTTGCCCGAAGAACAGCCCCCTCCCAGCCACTAAGAAAGAAATCAGCCAGAGGCAAGGCATCAAAATCGCGACGAATTTCTCCCGACTTCTGCCCTGCCTCAATGCAAGCGGCAAAAACATCAGTCCATCGTTGAAATACTTTCTCTAACTCTTCGCGCAATACTTCGCTTTGGCTAGCCATCTCCTGACTGAGATTGCCGATCAGACAACCTCGAGTACATTTGCGCTCTTCAATATTCTGTTTGTTCTTCTGACAATATAATTTGAGCCGCCCCAAAGGTGACAACGACTCATCTCTAAGACAAGAGAGAATGCGATCGGTATACCATTGATCAAAATGACGAATGATCTGCAAAGCAAATTCTTCTTTGCTATCAAAGTAATAGTAGAAGCTACCCTTCGGTACACCAACCGACTCTAAAACTTCTTGCAAACCGCAGTTGCTGTAGCCCTTCTCTAGCATCAACTTAGTGCCAGCTTCAAGCAATTCCTGCTTGGTTCCTTCTTTTTGTACTACTTTAGCCATGATCATTTATTCCATTTCGATAATTAGGTTATTTCAAATCATCTTTCGTCTTCACTGTCGTACTCAACTGACGAAGCCAAACGCGATCTAGTTCCACAAGGGTGGCATTCTCTATTTCGCTCTCATCAGAAGAATCTGTGCTGTCGTTCTTGCCCAAAAAGACTTTAGTTAGATGCTGTCTTGTTTGCGCAAGTGCCGCTGCATGATGCACATTCGATAAATAATAGTGATTGATAAAATTGCTATACATCACTTTGCTCCTATTTTGCGGCAAGCTGCCGCCTGTGACACCGTTGGTAGTGTCACATACATTTCCTACTCAATATTCATTTTTTAGCAGTTCATTTTTTCGCTTCAGTCTTCCTATTTGTTTTGAAAGAGCCAGCCAGTTAAACCGTTGTTCTTAAGGCTACTTTTTCATCGCAAGACCATACGACAATAATAGACCAGTCGTCTAGTATCGTCAAGTCACCCCAAAAATGAGACAATATTGGCTGCAAACGAAAGGCTAGCGCCGACTTACCCCGGGCGGAGGATACTTTGACTCATTTCCAATCGACATTGGCCAGCGGCCTGACTGCACTTATTTTGCTCTGGGCCCAGCCTTTAGCGGCCAAAGAAGCCACAGCGGCAAAAGAACAGGCCCAAGCCCCAGAGATGACGGCGCTAACCAAGCTCAACGAAAAATTTCGCCTACTTTATGGTGAAGCCAAAGCAAAAGTACTGAGCACGCAGAGCACTCCTGTAATAATCTGCTACGGCGACCATATGCAGCTAATCTTCGGAGATAAGCGGGACCAGATTGCGTTCATTCCCGCCTCATACACTGCCTTAAAAGTGATTGACCACATCCCCCTGGCCATCTTTAGTTTGCTGCAAGACAATACAGATAAGCCCTTGAGCGCCAAAGTCAAAGCAGATCTGGCCGAACTTAAGGAACTAACTGCCAAAGCCAGGCCGGAACTGCCCAGTCAACGCTATCCAGCAGCCACTATGGCACGCCAGAACGTCATCATTGATAAGAGTATGAACTTCGTTGACTCAATTTTGGCAGCAGGCCAGGTCTCAAGCAAAAGTCTAAATAGCTTTGTTGAAGCCCTGCGCCCCGAAATTCTCGAAAACGCCTATGAGGCAATCAGTGCCCAGCTAGAAAAACAAGACGAAAAAGTGGCACAGTGGAAAGTTGACTTAGGCCCAGCCTGGAACAATCTCAAAGTAGTGATTGTTGGCGGTCATATGCCCAGAGAGCAGAACGCTTCCTTTCAATATTTCTGCAAAGTCTTAGGGGTAAAACGTGAGGGCGACAAAATCGTCTACAGCGAGGGTCCAGCCGAGGAAAATGACGCCCTAAATTTGCTGCACACCCACATGCTCGATAAGAAAATAGCCCAATCGTTCTTTGACGACAGCTGGCGCATGCATCGAGATTTGCTTTCCGATGGAGCAGCGCGCTACCTTCGTAGCCACAAGCTAGCAGCCAAATAGAGTGAAATAAGGCCTTTTGTTAGCGCCTATTGCGGCGAGCATGACTATCGTGCTCATTAACTTTGATAGGAATCACCACTGGTCGAGCTTCAGGCCCAAGCAGCCACGAACTTACGGAGTCCCACAGTTCTTGCCAGAATGACCGTTGCAAGATTGACGGTTTCATCAATGCCCCCTCTCAGTCAACTAGTGACTGATTTGTTCGCTTCTGCCCTGCAGCACTTAAGTTGAGAGATTAAAACGAACCCTCTGCAGTCTATCTTTATTCACCATAGCAGATTAACTCAATCCTTGAGACTTGAAACTGTGGTTTTTCCCACGCTAAGCCAAATATTTAGTGCAACAGCCCATTTCCCTTCATTGCCCATTGGCAGAAACGATGCAATAGCTAGCATTTCCGGACATCTCTAGTCTCGAGCAAAATCTTGGGTAATTCTCGACGCACTAAGTCAAAGCACAATTTTTGCTTATGAAAAAGAATTTTGCGTCTGTCCCCATTGGCGAAGACGAGATCGATGGATCATTTAAAGACCCCCAAATAATATCGTCTTCCTTCGGGGGAATATTGGCATAAAGATCAATCCCAACTGGCCTCGTAATTGCTTGCTCCCGGAGGAAGCGCAATAAGCTCTCAGAGCGACAAGCAATAGCCAAAGAGGTTAGATAAGCAGACTTATCGAGCTGGCAGTGGCTAAGCGTTATTTACATAATTTTCATCAAGCCAACAGCGCAACAGTCCAAACACCAGCCTCGCGTTTAAACGCAAGCCCAAGGCCAATCTTTTAGCATCCACATAGTCATTTTTCGCACTAAAGCGCGGCAAAATCCCTTCACAGTCGGCTTCTGCACAACAAAGCGCTGTTATACTCTGACAGAAGTAGGGTGCGGAACATGTTCCTCATCCAATTTTTCACCTAAAAGC
Source organism: Cyanobacteriota bacterium erpe_2018_sw_21hr_WHONDRS-SW48-000092_B_bin.40 (assembly GCA_030917395.1). Classification (GTDB taxonomy): domain Bacteria; phylum Cyanobacteriota; class Vampirovibrionia; order Obscuribacterales; family Obscuribacteraceae. The sequence continues at coordinate 228 of JAUPUU010000011.1, read as the reverse complement.
GAGAGCATGCCATGTCAGAAACAACTGAGTTAGCAACAGTAACAACCAATACTAGCGACGCGAAGTTTAAGCTGGACGGTAAACCGCTCAAGGTTGGAATTGTAGGCGCCACCGGTATGGTCGGTCAGCAATTGATCCGCATGCTCAAAGACCACCCCTGGTTTGCAGTAACAAAGTTGGCCGCCTCGGCGGGTTCAGCTGGCAAGACTTATGAGCAGTCGGTGGCTG
>JAUPUU010000096.1 GCA_030917395.1 Cyanobacteriota bacterium erpe_2018_sw_21hr_WHONDRS-SW48-000092_B_bin.40 | reverse complement strand
TCCAAAAACATCGAGCTAGCCAGGCGAGCAAATTGCTCTGAAGATACCGGGCCTTCTGGCTTGAACCAAGTATAGGTCCAGTTGATGGCTCCCATTAAATACATGGCCAGCGAAGTCTGTAGCGGCTCGGATAGCTCTGGTCTTAGGCGCGCCACAATCCCTTTGATTATTTGTACAAGGGTGCGCTCTAACTTCTTGATTTCTTTCTGTTGCTCTGGGGAAAGCGACTTCAGATTATTCATCAAGGCAATATGCTTATCTTGCGAACTCATATAGAGGCTAAGCAACTCGCCAACGACGCTGGCTAGCTGCACATCTGCACTGTCGCCTTCTTTTAGTGCTGCTTGGGCCGATGCTACCAGAAATTGGCAATGGGCTACCAACATCTCAAAAAGAATTTCTTCTTTTGATGTGAAGTAGTGATAGAGCAGTGCTTTTGACACTCCACACTTCAAGGCAATAGCAGAGGTAGAAGTGCCATCAAAGCCGCGCTCGGCAAATATCGATGCAGCTGCATCAAGTATTTCCGAGCGCCTCTCTTGATAGTTCTCGGCCCGTGGTCTGACCATCTAACTAAAAGATTGGAATTATTTTGTCGATATCAAAATCTACGCTTTCGCCATCAACATCAATTTCTGGCAAAGCAGGGAATTTGATACCGTGCGGCTCCACAATAGTCTTGAGGCGTACCACAGCTGTGCGCCAGTTGGCTTTGCGCTGCTCTAGTGAGAGCACACCGAAACCAACTTCGCGGGCCTTTTCTTCCAACAAACGTTGAGTGGGAATAAAGGTCGCAGGCAGATCCCAGAACTCTGCTGGTGGCTCGAAGAGAATGCCGGAGAGGAAGATAAATCCAGCTCTGAATTGCTTGGTGATTGTGTCTTTCTCTTCTTCGCTTAGCTTTGGCATCATTTCTTTGAGCAATGCTAGACAGAAGCTGAGGTGGCGACCTTCATCGCGACCAATGTTCTTGAATGCTTCTTTGAATACTGGGATGGTGGTCGATTCATACATGCTGTGGAAAAGGGTTGAAGAAGCCACTTCGCCAAATAAGAATGAGCTGAAGAGAATGGCCATGGGGTAGTGTTCAACTGCTTTTTTATAGCCATTCCAATAGCGGGCACCATTGTGATAGAGCCATTGAATGTTGTTGCGAGCGAGTTTGCCCAAGGTTGTCTGTGGGTCGTGATTGAGTGGGCCGTTAGGCGTCAGCAATGTGATGGCGCGGCCGCAAACTTCTTCGTGGTTCATTTCATCGCGGGCTACGCTGAAAAAGCATTTGCGAATGGCATCTTCTTCGTGGGTTTCGTAAGCATGAATCATCGCTCTGGCAAATACAGCAGGTCCAGAGGCGTCAAAGACTGAAAGGAGAGCGAACCAATAAGAGACGGCGTAGCGCTGATCGAGGGTCATTGATTCAACGTCTAGGGTTTCCCAAGGCAATTTGCTTGGTGACCAGCCGGGGTTGCGCGAATCTTCGTAGATTTGCATGAGACGTGGGGTCTCGACGCGCCAGTCGAAGGGAAATAGATTGAGACGGTCTTTAATGATGGGCGCAATTTCGCTCTGAAGGATTAGCTCTTCAGGGTCAGGCATCTTTTCGAGCAGATTGGGAGGCAAAATGTGTTTGCCGATGCGCTTGTGCACATCTTCTGGCGCTGGAATTGTTGGCGGATCAATAACCCTAGCCTGAGTTTGCGACTTCTTCATTGTTTGAGTCCCATGGTGAATTTATTAGCTGACCGTCCGGTCGGTCAATCAATATCTTATCACCTAACTTACCAAGATGTAACTATCAATCAACTGGCCTTTCTTCAAATGTTTCACATAAAAGGGTAATCTAAGCGGTTGTCGGCTAGGGCAAGAATTGAATTACGTATTGATGAATGTATTGAGCAGAGAGTAGCCATGAGCGAGCAGCCATGACCGAGCAGCTATGAAAGATTATGTAAGTGACCGCATTGCCAGGGAACTCGGTGTAGCCAACCTCAGCGAGCTGTTGGCCGATAATCTCTCCGGTGCTGATCTCCACTCCCTCTTGCTGGCTGTGATTAAACGGCGGTTGCCTAAGGTCGAGCCCGCGCGCTTGGTGGAAGTAAGTTCTGTTAGCAAGGCCTGTGACTTAGACGCTCGGCTAATCAACCGGGTTGAAGCCATCGCCTTTGCTCAAGCTGCGGCCTTTGACGCCATTGAGTTAGCGCCGGTTATGCCTCTGGGAGCGGTTTCCAGGCTGGCAAAACTAGATCAGGGTAATGTATTGAGTACTATCAGAGGCTTTGAATGTGCTTCTGATCCAACTATAGGCATGGCTTTAGAGTGTGCTCGCCGGCGCAAGCAGAATGCTGCGCGAAGAAGCACCACCAAACTTTGCACTGCTCAGCGCGTTCTACGTTTTCCCCAACCAACCAATCCGGCTTTTACTTCGCACTTCAAACTCTTTGCTATGGTCAGTGCTGGTCGTGATTCTGGTTCATTTACTTATGAGTTGAGTGCGCTTCTTGAGCATGTCGATTTTTATCTTCGATTCGTCTCTCAACTTAGTTCGGGGCAATTTGCTTTTGACGACATCGTTGTAGAATTTTCTGATACCGCTGTTGTCGCCGCACTCTGCGCTAAATTTGATATAGATCGAGAGGCAATTCGCACCATGGTGCGAGCGCGTGAGCACGATAGTTCGGCCAAAGTACTTGAGCAATATTCGCGTCTTTGGCCTAAGTCACCGGCTAGTCTGGCGAGCGATTTAGCACAGTGCGATTTGCCTGCGCATTTTAT
>JAUPUU010000095.1 GCA_030917395.1 Cyanobacteriota bacterium erpe_2018_sw_21hr_WHONDRS-SW48-000092_B_bin.40 | reverse complement strand
AAAAGCCTTGCGAGCCTATTTAGCTTTTTCTGATTTACATCCGGAATTGTGCAAAAAGGAAGATATGGCTTTCGTAAAGGCCAGGGTAGAACGATTAACTAAAACGCGCTTGGCTAAAGAGAAACAAGAAATTGCTATTCGCAATTTCAAGCCAATTGAACATCCGAAGTCTGAGACAAATGAGAATTCGAAGTCTCTTGTTCCCAAAATTGAGAAGCAGACTGCAAAGTAGAATCATTGATCATTGCAGGAATTAGCTTGCGAGATTGCCACCACAAACGCAGTTTAACTCACTGAATAACTTTCAAGACTAACAGCATCAATCTTTAGTCGTCGTCTTCTGGTGGTGGACCAAATACGCGCTCGGGCCTTGGATTAGGACTCGGATTAGGATTTGGAGACGGACTCGGACCTGAACTCGGAGACGAATTTGAATTAGCGCTTGAAGAACCCGTGCCAGAATTAGCCGAAGAATCGGTGGAAGCGCTTGCTGTTGAGTCCGGCGCTGGCAAAGCAGCTAAATTACTTGAACTAGAACTAGAATTAGAACTACTAGAACTCGAACCAATCGAAGCTACGTTGTTCGCTGATGATGGCTCGGGGGCAAATGAAGACTGTGGCTGAGGTTGAGCACTCTCATTTTTACGCTCAGCTTCGGCAATACGCTCGTTATTGCGTCGCTCGGATGGTGTCATCTGAGTCAATGCAGCTGGTGGCAAACCAGACTTATCGTCTTTATCGGTGACAGGCAAGCGCACTGTAAAAGTAGAACCTTTGTTCAGTTCGCTTTCTAACTCAATGGCACCACCGTGCGCCTTAATGATAGTCAAAGCAATGGCCAAACCAAGTCCGGTGCCACCACCATACAAACGGCTTCTGGTGCGCGATCTCTCCACACGATAGAAGCGGTCAAAAATACGTTGTTGATCGGCCGGAGCGATACCAATACCGGTATCAATTACGCGAATGATTGCTTGATTATTAGTAAAGCGCAGTGTAACTGTGACCTTGCCACCCGCTTGAGTAGCCTTGATAGCGTTATTGGTCAGATTGAGAAAGACCTGCTTAAGACGATCCGAATCAGCAAAAACATAAATTGGCGTGGGCGGAATAATAAATTGAACTTCAATTTGCTCAGGAGCAATGACCATGACCGTATCTTCGACACTGGTCAATACCAAGCGCAGATCAACCACTTCTTGTTGATTGATAATTGCTTGCCCGGCATCAGCCCGTGCCAATTGAAGCAAGTCAGAAACTAAGCGAATTAGCCTGCCAGACTCGTCTGAAATGGTCTGCAAGGCCTCGGCCAGCAAGTTGGCATCAATATTGCCACCGCGCCGCAAAAGCAGCTTTGTATAGCCTTGAATTGAAGTCAAGGGAGTGCGCAGTTCATGGCTGGCATCGGCGACGAACTGGCACTGAATATTGAGTGACTCTTCTAAGCGATTGAGCAGCTTATTGAATGACTTTCTCAACTCCAGAGTTTCTAAGGGCTCGTGGGGGTCAACTTCTAAGCGTTGACGAATATCTTCAGAAACAAGTTTGGTAGTAGCCGTTAACAGTTGAGTAATTGGTCGCAGAATCAAGTCTGACAAAAACCAATTAACACCAAGCAATATCAACAGCAGCGGAATATAGAGTGGTATATAGCGAAAATAATCTTCTAGTGGTGAACCGCTAGAGCTAAATACGATCAAGTGGCAAATCACAATCGGCACCACTCCAGCCATTGTCATGACTAGAGCCATTCGAGCCTTTATCGATTTAGACCACTCCCGCTCCATTATTTTGATACTTTTTCTTTGACGAACATTTTCTTGAAATCTTGCAATAAGTGCTTATTTGTCACCATGCAAGAGCCCGTGTGCACTGAATTTCCACCGGACAAATCAAAGAAACCGCCACCGGCTTCTTCAACCAAAATTTTCATGCAGGCGATGTCCCAGGGCTTAACCCCGACTTCAAGCATCGCCTCTGACTTCCCTTCAAAAACCAAAGAGAAGCCAAGATAATCACCAAAGCCCCGTTGCTTATCAGTAAGGCGCACAGCTTCAGTTAGCTCTGGCCAGAGACCATGTTCAAGAATCCGATTGGGGCCACCAAAATTGATCATCGCTTTCTCGATACGGTCGATATTCGAAACTTTGATTGGCAAATAATTTTTAAATGCCCCCTGGCCTTTCACTGCATAAAAAAGCTCATGCATGGCTGGGGCAACAATCATACCTAGAACGATCTCAGAAGAAACTTCGAGGGCAAGTAAGGTAGACCAAATAGGAATGCCGCGAGCGTAGTTGTAAGTACCGTCGATTGGATCAACAATCCAGGTACGTCCATTACTCTCAGCGGCACCGTCGCTGGGGCCTTCTTCTTCGCCTAAGATTGCATCCTCGGGAAATTTCGTTGCCAAAGCATCGCGAATAAAACGCTCTACTTCTTTGTCAGCCCTTGTTACAGGGCTGCCATCAGATTTTTCCACTACTTCAATACCCTTATTGAAGTAGCTCATGGCAAGCTTTTCTACCTCTTCGCTTATGGTAAGCGCAAAGGAAAGCTCATCAGCAAAAGGATGAGACAAAAGAAAGTCCTCAATTTGAAGCTACTTGAGCAGAAGACCGACTGACTACTCTCTGAAATTACTCAAAGTTTGCCACCATATTTGATGACGAAACTCCCGGCAGCCGCAAAGCCGACGGGAGTTCCGAGTAGTTCAGTCAGGTCCAAGCTCGCGCAGGGAGGTTCGGTTAGAACATGTACTCGTAGATGGCTCTCGCCCCACGACCAACTCCTACGCCTATGTCACGGACATCAATGAATGTGCCCTTAACTAGACGCTCCCAAATGAAACCTTTCTGTCTTTCGGCATATGCCAAGCGCATGTCTTGCTCAGCATTTTTTTCCTCAACAGCTTTCATGCGAGCTTCCAAACTGTCGACACGGGCCTTCAGTTGGTTCAACTCACCACGAAATTCTTCCAACAAAGCAGCAAATTTTTCCAAATCGGCTTTGTCAGCTTTTTTAGCTAGACGCTCTTGTATGCACTGCTCATATTTATATAGAGCGGCAGCCAGTTCAAAACGTGTGGTCGATTTTTGACCACGGTATGTTCTGTCTGGGTAACCTACCAGTACATGACAGTCGCTATTAACGAGTTCCTTGAGTGCATTATACGCCCACTCATTTCCAACTACGTCTGTCAATTCACTGACATTAGTAGCACCTTGAGCATTTGCGACATTTGCATTGATCAAGGTGCTCGCACTTACAGCAACAAGTGCAGTAAGAATGGTTGCAAACCCCTTTTTCATAATAGTAATCACTCCTTCAGCAATGACCTGACTCTAACGTACGCCATCATAACCTACATATTCCAGCGGTTAGTAGTAGTGAAACCCATAAAACAATTTCGCTTAACTCAGAACCTGCGAAAAGCCGCCGGTGGTGCATAAAGGGGGATTCTTAAAAAACGCTAATATTTTACAAATTGGTCGCCCAAAATATATCAGACGCAAATCCGCAAAAGGCCACACGACGAGGCTTCATGGCAACCCCTAGTCAAGAATTGCAACCTCCTGAAATAATCATGCTTTATCGGTCATTTGCAACCGCTATTCTTTCTATAATTTGCACTGCTATTGGCCCATGCAAGAAGCCCATAAATGGCGATTTTTCAGTCGTTATTCAAACTTCACACGCTACTGCGACAATAGCTTGCCAAACGACAACCCAAGAGCACACCATATATAGTGCAGTAAAAAGATCGATATACCAGCTCAATAAAATCAGAGACAACAAGAAAAAAATCTCTTACTAAGGATGTTATGGAATTCAGAATTGCCCATCTTTACGCCCATTTCCTCAACATTTACGGCGATCGCGGCAACATCATTACGCTCAGTCAAAGAGCTAAATGGCGCGACATAGAAGTCAAGGTAGACGCAATAGATATAGGTCAGGAAGCCGATCCCGACTATTACGACTTTTATTTCATCGGCGGCGGTCAGGACAAGCAACAAATTGTCATCGCCGAAGATCTGGTCAAGCGCGCCACCACTCTCAAGGCCGCTGTAAGCGGCGGGGCGGTAGTCTTAACCGTTTGCGGTGGTTACCAGCTACTAGGTCACTATTATCGGCCCCACGAAGGCCCAGAACTTAAAGGCATATCGTTATTAGACGCCTATACAGTGGCTGGCAACAGAAGAATGATTGGAAACGTCGTTATCAAGCGGGACGATAATTCCACCCTGGTCGGCTTTGAAAATCACAGCGGCAAGACCTACCTGGGAAAAGATGTGCAACCACTAGGGAAAATCGTGGTCGGCAATGGTAATAATGGTGAAGACAAAAGTGAGGGCGCCTGCCAGGGCACCGTATACGGTACCTATTTGCATGGTTCACTTTTGCCTAAAAATCCGGCCTTCGCCGATTTATTGCTAAGCCAAGCCTTGCAAAGACGGTACGGAGCGGTTCAGCTAAAGCCTCTTGACGATAGCCTTGAGGCTGAAGCTCACAAGCGCGCCCTCGTTCTTCCTGCATAAGGAGATGCCGGCATAAGTGCCTGCCTTCATAAATATCTGCCGGCCTAGCTACATTCCGGCATAAACATCTGTCTGCTTAGATAACAGAACAAAAAAACGCATACATAAGGAATGTAATACAGTTCGTGAAAACACTTTCAATATTAATACCGGTCTTCAACGAAGAAAAAACGCTCATCACCGTACTAGACATGGTTTCAAAGGCTGATACGGGCGGACTAACAAAAGAGATAATTCTTGTCGATGACGGCTCCACCGATGGCACCCGCGACATTCTCGCCAAACTTGATGCGGCGAAATACAACGCTCGCATTTACTATCACGACAAAAATCAAGGCAAGGGTGCGGCCTTGCGCACGGCCCAAGGCCACGCTGAAGGCGACGTCATTTTGATACAAGACGCCGACCTCGAATATGACCCGAGAGAATACGCAGAACTGCTCAAACCGATTTTAGAGGGCCGCGCCGACGTTGTTTATGGCTCCCGTCTATGCGGCGGAAAAGTTACCCGCGCATTTAAGATCTGGCACCTATTTGGCAACAAATTCCTCAGTCTGATCACAAACATTCTATATAACGCCACATTGACCGACATGGAAACTTGCTACAAAGTCTTTCGGGCCGATATTTTCAAAAAGGTGCAGATACGCTGCGACCGTTTTGACTTTGAACCTGAAATTACAGCGAAAGTTTTGAAGCAAGGCGTAAGACTGTACGAATTGCCTATTTCATATTACGGTCGCGACTATGCCGAAGGTAAGAAAATTACCTGGAAAGACGGCATCTGGGCGGTTATGGCCCTGGTTAGGTTCCGCTTTTCAGACTAACTTGAAACTAAGGCTATCTATACCGTTTTACAAATCGATTACATTTGCCGCCCTTAAATCTGCGCCAGTATTGGTTCTTTAAGTATTGCAGCTACTTGTAAAGTGGAAAATTGCGAGCTATTATCGTATCAACAGGCATCTTTTTTGCCCCTTTTCTTTTACTAGCAGGCTTCGACAAGCAGTGACTAAATTACTAAATCTTCAAAACCTTGCGCTGGCACTGGTTGCCGCCATTTTCCTCGCACCAGCTGGCGATTGCCAACAAAGCTATAAGGTAGGTGGCACACGAGTAATCCAGGGTTCGAACCTTGCTCGGCCGGCAGACACTTACATCACCAGAGGCACTCTCAGCCCCTCAGCCCAAATACCCGTTTATGGCTCAGCTCCTGTTCAGCCGCAATCGCGCTATCCGCAGGGTTATCTAACCCCGGCCCAGGCCGCCAATAACCAACAGCAAGGCAGTCAGCAAATGGGTGGTCTGCCCAATGCTCGAATGGGTGCCACCGTGGGCATGCCCGGCGACTACATGCGCTCTGACTTAAATCCAAACTACAGCCTGCGCAAACAAGAAGTGATGCACAACGGCTACGTCACTATACCAACCCAAATTAGAATGCGCCCCAACACCAAGCCAGCTGTAGCTACCTATGGCAGCAGCGGCAGCGCGCAGAGCCATAGCTCGGGTGCGGCCAGCACAGCCACTAGCACCTATGGCAGCTCAAGCAGCACCAGTTCATACAAAGGCTACTAAAAACCTAATCCCCCGCTCTTTTAACTAATAGCATCTCTATTGGCTCAATCTAGCCTTGCTCTGCAGTGCTAGAATTTTGGCCATATATAGAGGCTATAGCAAATGACTGAATTGAAAAGAGTAGTTGTAATTGGCGGCGCTGGGGCCATGGGCCAGGTGATTGTCAAAGACTTACTAGAAAACGAGCAAATTGAAGTAGTGATTGCCGACTACGATCGCGACAAGGCCGATCAATTTGCTGAATCACTCAAATCAGAAAGAGTGAGAGGTGACTTCACCGATATCACCAATCGACCAATCATGGTCAAGATTTTAGCCAAAGCGGCTTGCGTAATTAATTCCACGCCTTATTATCACAACGTCAATGTTATGGAAGCAGCTCTTGAAGCAGGCACCAACTATATAGATCTAGGCGGATTGTTTCACGTCACCAAAGAGCAGTTGAAGCTGCATGAGCGCTTCAAAGAAAAGAATTTGACTGCCATTGTTGGTATGGGTGCCGCTCCAGGCATGACCAATATCATGGCCGAAGCCGGTCAGAGAGACTTAGACACTGTAGAGTCAATCGACATTTTGGTAGGCTCAGTCGACAATGTCAAAATCGACCATCCTTTTTTGCCACCATATTCAATTGAGACTTTAATAGACGAATACACTCTTAGCCCGATGGTATTCGAAGACGGCGATTACAAAGCAGAAGCACCACTTTCTGGGGCACTGATGGTCGATTTCCCACAACCAGTAGGCAAGCAAGAAGCAATCTACACCTTACATTCTGAAGTTCTGACCATACCAATGACTTACAAAGACAAAGGTATCCAGCGCGTCACTTTCCGCCTCGGCTTACCCCTCGAATTTCACGAAAAAATCAAATTTTTAATGGCTCTCGGATTTGGCGAGAAGAAACAAATTGCCACCAAAGAAGGTGACTTCACTCCCCGCAAATTGCTAGCCGAAATGATTGCTAAATTCCCCGTTCCAGCCGCCGAGCCAGACGACTGCGAAGTAATTCGTGTTGATATTAAAGGCAGCAAGGACGGCAAAGAAAAATTAGTACGCATGGAAACGACTGTGGTATCAGACAAGAAATGGCAAGTTTCTTGTGGCGCACTAGACACAGGAGTGCCACCATCTATAGCGGCACAAATGATCATCGCCAATCAGGTCGAGAAGAAAGGTGTGCTAGCTCCAGAAGTGGCTCTAGACCCAGATCTCTTCTTCAGCGAACTAGAGAAGCGCAATATTACGATTAAACGGCTTGAGCCACAGCTTGCAGGGCCGCAATAGTAGCCTTTAGTGATTCGCTATCGCTGACGTTTAAGATTTTGACCGACTTGTCGATCTTTTTCACCAGGCCAGCCAAAACTTTGCCTGGTCCGATTTCGACAATAGTGTCGACGCCTTGAGCAACGAGAAACTCAACAGTAGCGGTCCAGCGCACGGGGCTCTCCATCTGCTTAGCGAGCTTCGCTTTTAGCTCAGATGCTTGCTTCGATACTTGGGCATCGAAGTTCTGCACCACACCGCAGGTAGCATCAGCAAACTCACAATTTTCCAGAGCCTGCGAAAACTCTTTGGCGGCCCCTGACATCAAAGGTGAATGGAATGCGCCACCAACTGGTAGCGGAATAGCTTTACCAGAGCGCGTTTTCACTAGAGCACCGGCGCGGGCGACAGCTTCAGGATTGCCCGATATAACCAACTGATCTTTGGTGTTGAAATTTGCTACAACCACTACTTCATCTGCGGTAGAAGCTTCAGCGCAAAGACTTTCCAGTGCCTCTGGAGCAACACCGAGAACAGCAGTCATTGCGCCCTTAGGACAATTTTCCATAAGAATAGAGCGCTTATCTACAAGCTTAACGGCATCTTCTAGCGATAAAACTTGTGCCACCACTAGAGCGCTAATTTCACCCAATGAGTGACCAGCAACGAAATCAGGCTTTGGTCCACCAAGTTTTTCATAACAGGCCCATGCTGCTAGCGATGTGGCCAAAATGGTTGGCTGAGTATTGATAGTGCGCTTGAGCTCAGCTTCTGGCCCTTCAAAACAAAGAGTGCTGAGGGCCCGACCAGCAACGGCATCAATTTGGCCATAAGTGGTTTTAGCTTCGGCAAAATTGTTGAACAAGTCTAATCCCATACCGACGCTCTGAGATCCCTGCCCCGGGAAAACACAAGCAAGCTTAGCCATGGCAATTATTCCTTCTAAAAAGCTACTTAATTTACAGGATAGTGACTGTCGGTTCAGCCGTATCAGTCTTTACTGGTTTTAGGTTGGTTTGAAAAAAAGATTGTTCGATTCTCGAGACAACGTCAGCTTTGACCATATCGCATGCAACCCGAATAGCATTCTTGACAGCAGTATGACGTGAGCCGCCGTGGGCGATGACACATACACCTTTTAAACCAATCAAGAAAGCACCGCCGAACTCGTCGGGGTCGACTCGTTTTTTCAGAGCCTGGAAGGCTGGCTTAGCAATGGCGCCACCAAGCTTGCCCCGAGGAGAACTTAAAAGTTCTTGCTTGAGCATGTGGTTGATCATCTTGGCAATGCCTTCAGCCGTTTTGAGCGAAACGTTGCCAGTAAAGCCGTCGGTGACAACAACGTCAACTTTACCCATGGGGTAGTCGCGACCTTCGACAAAGCCGATGAAGTTGATATCTTCGCGAGCCTTGAGCAGGCGATAAGCGTCTTGCACCAGCTGGGTGCCTTTAGTTTCTTCAGCGCCAATATTAAGAACGCCCACTCTTGGGCGCTTAACGTTGTGCAAACCAGAATAAAGGATTGAGCCCATCAAGCCGAACTGCATCAACATATGGGCATCGCAATCGGTATTGGCGCCAGCGTCGACGACAATGCAGCGATTGGGGTGAATTGTCGGCATCTCACAGGCAATGGCGCAGCGCGAGATATTGGGCAAGCGGCCGATATTAAAGGTGGCAGCTACAGCTGCTGCACCGGTGGAGCCACAAGCAACGACTGCGTCAGCGTGGCCTTCTTTGACTTGCTTCATAGCCAAAACAATAGACGAATCTTTCTTACGAAGAATCGCCTTGCTTGGTTTCTCGTCCATGGCCACAACTTCAGAGGCAGCCACTAAGGATATGTTTAGACCAGCAATCTCGTGGCGTTTAAGCTCAGCTTCGATTGCCGGCAACTGACCGACTAATTGAACCGAAATGCCATATTCACGGGCTGCCAGAACGGCGCCGTGAACAACTTCACGAGGAGCATAATCACCGCCCATCGCGTCTATGGCCACTCGAATCATGCCAGACTCCAGATTTGACTCGTTGTCAAACTAATCACACCAATGAATAACTAAGTCTAATGACCCATGTTTATTGCAACAACTAAACGACAGCGTCTCTTAGTCTGGCTGGTCTACCGCGGTAGTATCCGCACGATCCGCAAGCAGTATGACTGCGTTTCGGAGCGCCGCAATTGGCGCAAGTGCCGACAGTTTGAGCAGAAGCCTTCCAGTGCGCTCTGCGCTGGTGTTGTTTCTGGTGGGATGTTTTCTTCTTCGGAACAGCCATTGCTGTATCGATCCTCCATATTCCGGACTAATTATTATCTACTAAAAAGCCTCTATTCCTGGTTAGGAAAGAGAGTCTTTAGGTTCTTCCAGCGAGGGTCGATTGGTTTTTGGTCTTGACCCCCTTCAGAGTCAGAACCCGAAACGCTGCTACCACGAGCACCTTCCGGTTTTGGAGGACCGGGACACTCATCGCCGCAACGACTAAATACTGGAGAAGCTAACGTTACAGCTTGATACACAACGTCACTGATGTCAATGAATCCATCCTCAGGAATCGAATCATAAAAATCATCTTTAAGTAATTCTTTGTCCCGGGGAGCGCCCATTTCAAATTCGGCCATGGCGCTAAGACGGGGCACAAAGTACTCATCGAGGTCGACGCTCAAGGCGTAAAAGTATGGTTTAAGGCAGGTCTGGCACTGCAGCTTAAGTAAAGTTTTGACATTGCCAGTGAGCTTGACGCCACCGGCGGCCAAACTCAAAACCAGATCGCCAACCACAGGCTTAACGGCCTCGTCCACTGGCAATACTTCGTTAAATTCAATATTTTGTCGCCGTTGAGGAGTTTCCTTCAAATCGTCGACTGAGATTCTAGTCATTGTTATAGATTATGCTTGAGGAAAATGAATTATAGTACATCGCCAAAACTCTTAATTAAGGCCTCATCGGTCTGGACGGCCACAGGACAATCGTTTGCCCGTGCCAGCGTATTGGTAGAAGCTGGCAAAATCGCTGCAATTCTCAGCGAAGAGCAAAGCGAAAGGCTGATTGAGTCGCAAGATCAAACGCTCTCAGCAATTGAAGTGATTGACCTACCTAATTGCGTCATCACTCCCGGGCTGTTCAATCTTCACACCCACCTTGATTATTCGCAAGCGCCAGCCATCCCAGAGAACAGCTCTTTGTTTACATGGATGGCCCAATTGGTGGCCAGCACGAGGCCATGGTTGCCAGACGATTTTGCCCGTTCAGCTATGGCTGGGGCCAGAAGTTCAGCTTTAGCTGGCACTACCTATTTAGTAGATAGTTCTTACACCGGTCAAGCTGCTGAGGCGATGGCCAAAGTTGGACAGAAAGGTCTGGTCGGTCTTGAACTATTTGGCCTGGACGAAACTTTAGCGGAACGCATCTTTGAAATCTGGCTGAAACGTTATCAATCCTTAACCAGCACCGCCAGTGGTGCATTAAAAAAGGCCATCAACAGCGGTCAAATAGCAATCACCGTTGCCCCGCACGCTCCTTATACTGTCGCCCCGGGCCTCTGGGCCAAAGCCAAAGACTGGGCCAGCAGCCACAGACTAATGCTGACAGCCCACCTGGCAGAGTCGCAAGAAGAAGCCGACTGGATTAGCAGCGATTGCAGCGTGTTAGATCAGTATTTGGCCAAGGTGATGCCGCCTAATGTAAATAAGCCATTCCCCACTCTATTAAATGAATTGCTCTGGCGCGGGCAGAAGCGAACGCCAACCCAGCACCTCAAGCACTTTGGCCTGCTCGATGACAACCTCATTGCCGCTCACTGCGTGAAGCTCAATCAAGAAGACTTTGAAATATTTGCAAAGAGCGGTGCTGCTGCCGCCCTCTGCCGCCGCAGCAATGAGAGGCTCTTAACCGGACCGGCCACTCTAAGCAGCTTTGTTGACGCCAACATCGCCTTTGGCCTTGGCAGCGACAGCCTGGCTTCTAATAGTGATTTGAGCATGCTTAAAGAAGCAGCGGCCTGGCTGCCCCAATTAACCGCCACCCAGGCCCTTAACCTGATTACGATAAAAGCAGCAGAGGCCGTTAATATCGCCGAAAAAACGGGTTCAATTGCAGTAGGTAAAGCAGCCGACCTGGCAGCATTTCCTCTCGACAGTGTTTTTTGGCAAAGCGATCACGATCAAGAAGCCATTGCCCGCAGACTCTTAGAGTGCGCACCAAACGCTAGCGAGCTGATGGTAGACGGCAAATTTATAGTTCGCCAGGGCAAACTATTAGCCGATACCTAGTGCAAGAGAAGAGATTAATCTATACTGATTTGACTGATTTCACTGAATTTTGATTTGTAATTTCCAGAAAAAGGGTCTATTTCAAATGGCAGGACGCACGGACCACATATGTAGCGGAAGAACTTGTATGTTCTGTCGTGTGCTGGACAATCCACAAAGAGCCAAGCTTGCGGGCACAAGAGCCTTTATGGATAACCAGGTAATTGAGCGAGTGAAAGAGCTTGAGCAGCGCTCACTCTTGACTGCTGGTCAAACTAATTTATCGAGCGCCAATGGCGAAGAAATCGAGAAACTAGCTCTGCTTGACACCCTGACTGAGCTTTATAATTCGCGTACTTTTATCAAAGAAGTCAAAGACGAATTGAAGCGAGCCAAGCGCTATAAGCGCCCTGTCTCTCTTTGCATGGTGGCAGTTGATGGCTTTAGAGATATTCAACGTTCTTATGGCGCTCTTACCTCTGACGCTGTCTTGAAAGTAATCGGCGGCGTACTACGCGGTGCTGTGCGTGACGTTGACATCCCAGCTCGATACAGCTCAGAAGAATTTGCCATTATTTTGCCCGAAACCAACGCCTCTGGTGCAGCCATTGTTGCTGAGCGCATTCGCAATCGCGTTGCTAGCCATGGCATTACCCATAACTGGCACAACCTAAAAGTGACTACCAGTGTAGGCCTAGCAGCCTTCCCTACCCACGCCAGAGAACACGATGAGCTTCTAGCCCGCACCATTCAGGCTCTAGAACTAGCCGTACAGCGCGGTGGCGACCAGGTCATAACAGCCTAGACCAGCCAATAACAATCAATATAAGAAGAAATTTCAGCGCTTAATGGCGTCAAAGCTTCACGCCAAGGCAGAAGAGAAGGCTTTCAAGAGCACTTTTACGCTAGAATTTGACCTTCGTAGGTCATTATTTAGGCTGTAATTTTTAAACCATGAGCATATTCGGACAAAAGAGCGGTTCCCACAAAGGCAGCTCCAAAGATTTCTTCCGAGACTGGAAACCCTTTGCGGTTTTAGGAGTCTTGGCCTGGTCATTGTTCTCACTCTTTCAAATTGTGCCAGAAGGCAATATTGCAGAGTGGCAGCGGCTTGCCAACCTCACCGGTAACGATCTTCAAGTAGAAGTTCTAAAGCGAGTTGAGAAGATTCCTGGCTGGGACAAGATGAACAACTACCAGCGTGAAGATGCTATCAAAACCGAATATGACAATGCCGGTATGGGCAACAATATTCAGGTACTGGCCAACTACAAGGGCTACGCCCTGTTCACCAACCTCAAGCTTGGTCTTGACTTGCGTGGTGGTAGTCAACTTTTGCTTAAAGCTATACCAGCACCACCAGAGGTGCCAGAAATTACGCCTCCGGTGATGGACGGTGTGCTTACTGTTATCAACAACCGCATCAACAGCCTTGGCGTTTCTGAAACACTCGTGCAAAGAGCAGGCAAAGACCGCTTAATCGTGGAACTACCTGGTATCAAAGATCCACAACAAGCAAAAGATCGCATCGGCACCACAGCCATGCTTGAATTCAAAGAACTCGACTTCACCTCCGAAGGTATTCCCTATTGGAAAGCCGTAGGCTTAACTGGTGCAGACTTCAAGAGAGCCCAGGGCACACCTACAGCCGGCGGCACCTGGCAAGTTGACTTTGAATTCAAAGATCGTGGTGCTAAGAAATTTGGTGAATTAACTTCGCGCCTGGTTGGTAAATGCATCGGTATTTTCCTTGATGGCCAACCTACTGACCGCGGTGCTGATGGCCGACCTGTGCCAATCGAAAGATACCAGGGCGTGCGCGTCAATGAACCAATCATGGGCGGCCGTGGCCAAATTACAGGCAGCTTCTCCCGCGATCAAGCCGTAGATTTAGCACTCAAACTCAATGCTGGTGCTCTACCAGTGCCAATTGAAATTTTGGAAGAGCGCACCGTGGGAGCAACCCTGGGCCAAGATTCGATTCACAAAAGTCTAATCGCTGGCGGTGTGGGAATTGCTGCAGTTATGGTCTTCATGGTGGCGATTTATGGCCTACCTGGTCTTATTGCTGACTTAGCTCTCATACTGTATACACTGGCTACCCTAGCCATTTTCAAAACAGTGCCAGTAACTTTGACTCTGGCCGGTATTGCCGGATTTATTCTATCGATTGGTATGGCCGTCGATGCCAACATTCTTATTTTTGAACGGACAAAAGAAGAATTGAATGCTGGAAAAAATCTCTGGGTAGCTGTAGAAAACGGCTTCACCAGAGCGATGTCGTCAATCTTTGACAGCAACGTCAATAGCTTGATTGCTTGTAGTGTGTTGATGCTTTTTGGTACGTCGCTAGTCAAAGGCTTCGCCGTTACCCTGGCGATTGGTGTGGCAGTATCAATGTTTACAGCGATTACTGCCACTCGCACGATGTTGCACTTGATTCCATCAAGCCTCGGTTTGTTTGGCCATAAGACTGAAAAGAAAGCGAACAAAGTTTTGACCAAGGAGGCCGTATGACAGGGGCAAAGAGCAAAAACATAGTAGATATTGTCAAATATCGCACTCTCTGGTTTGCCATTTCATTGGTTTTAACCGTGCCGGGTATTATCGGGATTGCCGCTTGCTGTGCCAAGTTTGGCGCACCACTTAAGCCGGGCATTGATTTTACCGGTGGTTCAATTCTGCAATATCAATTTGAGAAGCCAACCACTTTAGAAGCTGTGCACAAAGTTTTAGAAGAGGCTGGCCTGACCGGCTCACAAGTGCAACAGACTTATATTGCTGGCAAAGAAGCTGTGGTGATGCGCACCAAAGCGATCGATAGTGAGAAACAAAAAACTGAGTTAGATACGAAATTAACTGAAGCCCTCGGACCATTTAAGGCCATATCAGTCGATAAAGTTACAGCAACCATTGGCCCAGAGCTACTCAGCAACGGCCTACTGGCACTGCTGGTGACCTTTGGTGGCATGGTGGCTTATATCAGCTACCGCTTCAAATTTGACTATGCCATTTGCGCCATTGCCGCTTTAGTGCACGACGTGCTCGTACTTTGCGGCATATTCGCCCTCTTGGGTCTAGCCTTTGGCACCGAAGTAGACAGCTTGTTTATCTCTGCAATTTTGACAGTAATTGGTTTTTCGGTGCACGACACCATTGTTGTTTTCGACCGAGTAAGAGAAAACGCCAAGTTTGTTGGTAGCAAAGGAATTGATCCAGTAACCAAACTAGAATTCAAGAAAACCTTTGGTGATGTAGCTAACGACAGCGTCAATCAGACCCTTGCTCGCTCACTCTATACATCACTGACTGTTGTGATTACCCTGCTATCGCTCTATCTACTTGGCGGCAGCACCACCAAAGACTTTGTTCTAGCCATGTTAATTGGCATCATATCTGGTACTTATTCCTCCATCTTCAACGCCAGTTGTCTATTGGTTTGGTGGCGGGAAAGAAAGCAACAAAAGCGCTTACCGGCAGCAAGCTGAGGAGCTAACGAGCTAGGAAAACAATGACACATCAAGAACCTTTATCTGAAGAACAAAAATGGGAGCTACTGACGCGCCCAGAAAAGCTTGGCGAATTATTGCTGAAGCGCGGCAAGATTTCGCTGACTCAGTTAGAAGAGCTAATTGAGGAACAGAATCAGTCGGGCGAGCCCCTGGGCAAACTTATTCTTGCTCGCGGCTTAATGACAGGCCAAGAACTTTTGCAAGCACTAGACATGCAACATAAAACCGACCAGGTGATAATTAAAGCCCTGACTGAGATGTATCAACATCATTCGAATGCTGAGGCGAATGCAGAAGCTGAAGCTGAAGACAAAGCTGACGACAAGTAATTAACTGCTCTTTAGGCTATTAGCTAGTCTTTGCGGTACCAACGCAAATCAACCTCGCTCGTCACAACCATACCTTCAACTAAATTGGCATCAAGAAAAGGCATAAAGGCCGCAATCTTTTCATTGGTATCAATGAACTCAACCACAATCGGCAAATTGGTTGAAATATCGAGAATTTTATTGCTATGCACCGTATGGTGGGCGCCATAGCCTTCAAGCCCGCGCCAGACAGTAGCTCCGGCAATACCAACTTTTTTGGCCTCTTGCACAAGCCATTCATACAAGGGGCGATTGCCATGCTTGTCACTTTCGCCTATGTATATCCTGAGCAGAACACCCTTACCTGTATTCATTTTTTCCCCAATCTAATTACAAAAGACGCGCCAGAACCGTACCGAGCCAGACAAAGAACAAACCCAAGACAACTTGCAGCACAGCATTAGCTGTGGCGTATACAAACTCACCACTTCTAATTAGCTGAAATGTTTCATAACCAAAGCTAGAAAAAGTTGTATAGCCCCCTAGAATGCCAATCAAAAAGAAAGCGCGATATTCAGGCTGAAGCAAATTTTTGCTCTCAGCTAGTTGAGCTAAAAAACCAATGGCCAGACAGCCCGTGATATTGACAACAAAAGTGCCAAGAGGAAAGACCCAACCATTGCAGGCTTTCTGCACTGCCGTGGAGGCAAGAAAGCGCATTAAGCCCCCCAAGCCAGCACCAATGAAAACAAGTAAATGAGTCATGCGCTTAGTTTAGATTAGCTGACGGCAAAATCAACCTCCGCTGGCAAATTAATCTAGTTTTGCCGAGCTTTAGCCAAAGACGGCAACTGTATCGCCAAGAGTAGGGCCGCAAGCAAGGCAATGGCGGCACCGGTGGCAAAGGCAGCCAAGGCACCATAGTGCTGATAGAGCAAGCCGGTGAGCAAACTAGCAGGTAAAAGCGCTAGACCAACGGCAAAATTGACGATACCAAAAGCGGTACCACGTAAATGAGCCGGTGTTAGCTGCGAAACCAGAGCCGAGAGCACCCCCTGCGAGAGACCAAGATAGAGACCATAAACCAGACAAAGCAAAAGCATGTGAGACTGCTGACCAACCAAAGCAAAGCCCAGGTAAGTAAAAGCGTAAATAAAGAAAGCCACAGTCAACAAACGACCGTGGCCGAGCCTATCTGAAAGTATTCCTGCAGGGTAGGCACTAAGAGCATAACTAATATTTATGGCCACAAGCACAAGGGGGCAGGTGGCAATAGACATACCGCAATCTCTAGCCTTCAAAATCAAAAAAGCGTCAGACGAATTAGCCAAGCTAAAAAGAAAGACGGTGGCCACCAAGAAAAAGAATTGCGGCGGCATCTTAGTTTTAAGTTCAGTCAAAAGCTTGGCATCAAATAACTTGTCACTACTCAAAACGCTCTTGTGCGCTGGTTCTTTAACGCCAAAGTAAAGCAAGAAAAGCACGGCAAAAGCAGGAATGAGAGCGACAGCAAAGGCCAGTTGGTAGTTGCTCTGAGTCAGCCACATCAGAGCCAGAGCCATAAGAGGGCCGACCACAGCGCCAACCGTATCAAGCGACTGCCTTAGACCATAGGCACGACCGCGATTAGCTGAGCTAGTGACGTCAGCCACCAGTGCATCTCTGGGGGCGCCGCGAATGCCCTTGCCCACTCGATCGGCTAAGCGAGCAATGAGTACAATGAGAACAGAATTAGCAAAAAGGAAAAGCGGCTTAACCAGAGCCGATAGACCATAACCCAAAAGCAAAAGGCCTTTGCGTTTGCCAATGCGGTCGCTCCAGGCCCCCGAAAAGATTTTCAATATCGATGCCACTGTCTCAGCCAAGCCTTCAATTAAGCCAATATCAATGAAGCTGGCGTGCAAAACTGAAGACATAAAATTCGGCAAAATTGAATGAATTAGCTCAGTAGAAACGTCGGTGAGCAAACTAGCAAAGCCTAAAATCCAGACTGTTAAAGGCATTTTCTCAGCCACCGGTTTAGACATATTTTTCTATCTCTAAGTCGACACTATCACCTAGCTGCCGTGCCAAAATTTTATCGATGGCGCTCCGCCCCTTGCTATTTTGAGCTTGAGCTAGAGCCCAAGCGGCATGTTCAACAAGAAGCAAATCGTCTTCACGAGCAGAAAAAGCGGCAACCTCTTCGACAATCCTCTCACTATCTGCATGGTGAGCAGCCAATTGATTGCCCATCACCACTAAAGCATTGCGCACCAAACCTCGGCGCTTCGGCCTTCTCAGGGGCGAAAGCTCAAAGCGCTGAGCAAAACTCTGATCATCTAAATACAGCAACTCAGGCAAATTTAAATAGTGCCCAACACCATTTTCAGGAGAAAATTCTGGCCACGGTGCCGCTCTTGTTTTACTGTTATAAGGACAAACTTCCTGGCAGATATCACAGCCATAGACCCAGTCACCAAGCTGACTACGCAAAGGCAGAGCTATGCCACCCTTGTTCTCAATGGTGAGATAGGAAATGCACAAATTAGCATCCACCATCGCCGCTTCGGCACCATCTTTAATAGCATTAGTCGGACAAGCGGCAATACAACGCACACAGTTGCCGCATGTTCCGGTGTATTCAATATCGGGCTCTAGCTCAAAATCAACAAATAATTCGGCAATAAAATTGTATGAACCCGAAAGCTTCGGCCCAATCACCAGCGAATTTTTACCGACGAAGCCAAGACCATGACGCCGAGCCAGAGCTTGCTCATAGAGAGCAGCATCATCGGTAACAGGCCGCCTGGCGATCTTTCGCCCCAACTCTTTCTCTATCAAGGCGCAGAAGTCGCGCAATTTACTTCTGATTACAGCATGATAATCTCGCCCAACAGCGTAGCGCGCTACCCGCCCCCAGGAGCCGCTTGGCACCTCGGGTGGCTGGCTAAAATAGCTGACTGAGACAATAATGACACTTTGAGCCGCCGGAAAGGTAAGAGCGGGTGTCACCCTCCTTTCAGGATCACGCTGGAGATAGGCCATATCGGCAGAATAACCCTGGTCAAGCCAATGCTGGTAATGCAGGCGCTCTTGAACCAGCGGGGCGAGGGAACCAATCTGCACTAAATCAAAGCCAAGCTCGTGGCCAATGGCCTTCACTCTATCTTTTAAGTGAGCCATCTTAAAAGCCCTTCAATTTGACATTACTGCTAACGTGAGAAGTCTATACTAAAGTACTCACCCTCTCACGACCCAAAGGCCTAAAGATTCGCCAGTGGTAGAAAAAACTCTTACTATCGAAGATTTTGAATACGATCTCGACCCGGCTTTAATTGCCCAAAAGCCCCTGGATCAAAAAGAAAATGCCCGGCTGCTAGTGGTCGAAAGAGCGAGCGGAAATCTTCAGCATAAGCACTTCTACGACCTACCAGGCCTGCTTAAACGTGGCGACTTACTGATAGTCAACGACACCAAGGTTTTGCCCTCACGTCTGATTGCCCGGCGCAAGTCAGGGGGAACAGTGAAGCTGCTGCTACTCAAACCGCAAACAAATAATGTTGCTGTTTGGGAAGCTATGGTGACACCAATAAAGCGCCTCAAGCCAGACCAAGAACTAGAAGTCACTGATGAAAACGGCAAAGTGACAACCATTGTCGTCAAAGACATTGTCTTAGGGCCAGATGGCTTCAAACGGCTATTGGTTGATTTAGGGGCTAAAGAAAATGTCTACAACCTGCTTAGCAGTGTTGGCTTTGCTCCACTGCCACCATACATTACTCGCGACTACCGCGCAGATCCAAGTAATTCTAGCGAAAATAGCCATCGCAAAGAAGACCTGTTTCAGTATCAAACAGTCTTTGCGCAATCACCTGGAGCCGTGGCAGCCCCCACAGCGGGGCTACATTTCACACCACCGGTGATTGCAGCCCTGAAAGAAGCTGGCATTGAAATTGCTACGCTAACTTTGCATGTTGGTGCGGGCACCTTCAAACCAATTGAAGCCGAAATCGATGACCACACCATAGAAGAAGAGCTATACACAGTTTCAGAAGAAACAGCAGCGACAATCAACAAGGCTAAAAGCGAAGGTCGTCGTGTCATTGCCGTTGGCACCACAAGCTTGCGCACCCTCGAAACCGCTGGTGCTAGTGGTGTAGTCAAAGCAGCTGAAAATCAAAGCACCGCATTGTATATAAAACCAGGACACAAATTCGCCATAGCAGACGCCATGATTACCAACTTTCACTTGAGCCGATCAAGCCTACTGGTGCTGGTTTCAGCAGTAGCGGGAAGAGACTTGATTATGAAAGCCTACAAAGAAGCAATCGCCGAACGCTATCGATTTTATAGCTACGGCGATGCCATGTTGATTTTATAAATTGTGATTATTTAGAACAGGCCAACTAAGGCTTCAAGACACTATCAAACATCATTGTCATGAAAGCATCAAGAGGCACTGTATTCTTTGTAGTCTTAGCGCGCATAATGGCTCCATGCCAACCGCTCTGGAAGAACTCAGCCATCATGTTATGGTCAAACTTAGAGCTAATCAGCTTCGCTTCTTGCCCTTCTTTAATACACTGAGCAAACCGTCCACGCCAGCGCGAGAGCACTTCTTCTAGTTTGGCCCGAAGCACTTCTGATTGATCAGACATTTCTTGGGAGAGATTACCCACGAGGCAACCATTGCGACATTGATTTTCTTTGAGGGCTTTGCGACCGGCATTGCAATAGGCTTTCAAACGCTCTAATGGATTGAGTTTGCGATCTTCAAGAAAGAGCTTGAGCTTCTCGGTTTGAGCAGTGTCGAAGTGATCAATTATCTGAGTTGCAAAATCTTCTTTGCTATCAAAGTAGTAGTAGAAAGATCCTTTCGGTACTCCAGTTGCTTCAAGAACTTCTTGAATGCCAGTGTTGTTGTAGCCCTTGGTCACCATGATGCAGGCGCCTGCTTCCAACAAAGATGTCTTAGTTACTTCTTTTGTACCGCTCTGCCTGGCCATAAGCTCTCTCCCGCTGCTACTTTCCATCCACTCTATAGCTTCATAATAGACGAGTCGGCTACTAATCGTCAATCTTATTTATTTTCGCTATTTTCACCGCTAAATCGCTGTCATTGCCACGAAGCCGTTATGTGGATGTTATTTAGCAGTCGTAATCTCAAACTCTAAGGCCAAATCCCCCGAATCCCGAGGCATCAAAAATGACTAATTATGAAAGAAGCAACAACGAGCCCAAATCTATCAACGAGAAGGCCCGTGACATCATTAAAGAGATGGATCAGACTGGTGACCAACACGCTCAAAAAGCGGCAGAGATGCTAAGAGCAGAGTTTTCCTCCCCCTCTATGAGCAGCGACGAAAAG
Source organism: Cyanobacteriota bacterium erpe_2018_sw_21hr_WHONDRS-SW48-000092_B_bin.40 (assembly GCA_030917395.1). GTDB lineage: Bacteria > Cyanobacteriota > Vampirovibrionia > Obscuribacterales > Obscuribacteraceae. The sequence goes on along the minus strand of JAUPUU010000095.1, from coordinate 4,778 downwards.
CGCCAACTAATTGCAGCCATCAATAAGGGCGAAGACAAAGGAGTAGGAGCAGACCTTATGGTGGCCAGCTCCACCTATGCCCAGATGCGTCAAAATCCCAAACTAGAAAATCAGTTATATGTTCAGTTAACGACAAAAGACCGACCACTTGGTGATTCACCTTGGCACGGAGCACCCCTTTTTGTTGCGAAAACCGAGCCCGGTATGAAGTCATTTGACCCGGTTAGTGAAATGCAAAATCAAGCTATTCACATTGCTCGCCGGATGGACGACGGCAATCTTCACTTAGCCGCTGAAGAACTGAGAGACGCTGGTAGAAAAATGCAACCAGCCGACTTTGAAAATCTACTCAAAGAAGTTGCCAAACAAGAAGCAGCAAATGTCGGTGGCGACCTGCTTCTCACTTCACCCTATGTCAAGCCAAAAAGCCCTGAGCAACTAGCAAAAGAAGAAATCATGGGCAGCACTGAAGTAGCAAAACCAGTGGTGAAGAGCTGGGAAATTTACCGCACACCAGAGCAAACAGCCAAAGAACAAGCAGCCTACAACACCACTAAATCACCGCAGTTTGAAACCATCGCCAAGAAAACCGATGGCCTGCCAGACTTCAAAATCGTAGCCGGAGATTCTAGACTTAGTTTTTAGTGCTCAGTTCTTAGTGCTCAGTTATTAGGAGCCACCGCTCAAGTATTGATCTCGTTTTTCCGCTACTTCAGCAATTACTGTGCTCTTATGAGCATTCCAGCGCATCACTAATTTGCCGTCAAATCCAGCTTGTATCCATGGTGCGCGCTCTGCTAAAGCTTGTATCAGAACAGCAGTTTCTTGATTTGAGAGTGGCACACTAAGCTCTTTTCCATCGGCAGTACAAAGCATTGCCGAATAGCTGGTCGAAGGAATGAACATAGTTGTTTTCTTTTCAGAGGTACCGTAAACCCAAACTAGGTCTCGCAAATTGATAAAAGTCGGCTTCGAGTTTTGCGTCAACAATAGCCAGTTTTTACCGATAGTCACTTTACCGCTGGCAAGCGCCGCACCGTTATGAGCGAAGTCTTCGTCAATGGCAAGACGAATGGTGTTGTAGCTTCCAAGTTTAGCAATGGCCTTACCGAGCGGATGATTTTCAGGCTCTTTCCAGAAAACAAGAACCTGCAGAAGCTTGAGCAATCCAGCAAGAAACAGAAAAGCAAGTAGCAGACACAAAGTCCAAAACACAGCTTTGAAGCTGTTTGACTGCTCAAGTTGCAACGGAAGCAAACGAGGAAGCAACTTGGAATTAGTCAGTGATTCTCTCAAAAGCGCTGTCACGTCAGGCTCAAGCTCACCCAGCTCACCAACGAGCACTGGACCATCAAGGGCCTTAGCAACTTTGATAGGCAACAAATAACCATCCACCAAGAGCAGATCTAAGTGTTCTTTAGCCTTGGCATATTCAGACTCTTTCAATTCAGCGGAATCGTCAGTGGAAGATGTCTCGGAACTACCTCTGCGCTTTTTTGTTCTCACCCAGGCAATACCAGTATCAAAAGCAGCCTGACCCTGTACAACCACAAAATATTTACGCAATGAGTTTGGCTTTTTAACCTGTGCCAATTCGCTACCAGAAATAGGAAACGGCCCAAATAAGGCGTTGTATGCAAATCGTTCATTGGTGAACAACAATGCAGCGCCGATGCCTAGTGATAACAAACCTATGGTCAAAGTATTTTTGTTAAATTGGCTAGTGTAATTCTCAAGTAGCTTATTCACAGGCGTACCTCATAAATTCAAGGCAATATTAGAACATTAAAGGGGTATGAAGATATACGAGTCTCTCGCTAAACTAAAACTTGCATTGCCCGAGGAGGTTTGCCTGTGAAAATAATAGGTCTGGAAGGCTTATCGGAAGAGGCTTTGAACGAAGAATTGAAAAACGGGGCCAAGCTCGTTTGCTACGAGTATTGCATTTCAATTCTCATCATGACATTTAAGCGTTCCTCTGACGTCCACTTTATTAAAAGTGGCGAGAACGCTTTTGTAAAAGGCCTCGGTTATACGCTGATTTCGTTGCTCTTTGGCTGGTGGGGCTTTCCCTTTGGACCGATCTACACCATAGGCGCATTAATCTGTAACTGCGGCGGTGGCAAGAACGTCACTTCTCTGATATTGACTGATTCTGCTGCTGAGCCAACCAACAATCCAGTTAGCTAGCGTCATCAAGAGAAAGAAATTAAAGCAATTGAAGCACCACAGGTAGGGCCATCGCTGTGAGCAAATAGACGAGGCATGTTCAGTTTCAAGTCGTGAATATCGCAGGTCAGCACTCATGGTTCTACCATCTGCATGAATTTCAGGACAAACCCATTGGAGAAAAGGGTGCGAGGCGAACTATCGTCGAGATCTTCAGATGGACTGAGCCACTGACCCATACCGAAAAGTGAAAATGCAATGACTCTAAACAAGGCATAATTCCTGATTTCTATTATTGTAGGGTTAGATTTAGCGTCTGTACTCTTTGACATGCTTGCTCATTCTGACTCAGGCTCGAACAACTACTTTATGGGAGGTGTGGCATTACTGTGGGTACCCATGTGTCTGGTTGCAGCACTTTGCTTTCTAAAGAGACCACTCTATTGCCTATCTCCAGTGTCTTATGTTGCCTATTTTGTCATTAACTACTTCACCGCTCCTGAAAACAGCTTCCACGCAGAATTTGACGCAACACATATAGCCTGCGTGATTTTCGGCGTATTCTTTACGGCTCTAAATACCGGGTTTCTCATCCACGAAATTAGAAGAGAAAAGAGAACAACAATTGAGCAGACAGTGATAGAACCGTTGGCGCGCTAAGCGCATGTTGCAAATTAAATAGTCCAGATTACGTTCTAAATTTCAATAGAGATCAATCAAACATGCTGAAGTTAATTCAGCAGTGGATCCGCTCTGGACGCCACGCAGAAGATATCTAGTCTTGAGCTTCGACACTAAATTTGCTCACTTTATTGTTTTGAAAGAAAATTGTCAGTCGTGGATATCTGCGCTCCTTGGGGTGGATAGGAGCCTCTGTTATCGAATAACCGAATGTGTCTTTTCCAACATTTGGCTCTCCAAGCGCCGCTCGCACTTGCGAGCGAGTCATACCTAGAAGCTTCTGCTCACTATCCAGAAATTTCGCCCACTGTTCAGCAAAAACGAAATAGCAAGTAGTTTACCTATACTAGTCATTGGTAAGGTGTCTATAGATAGAATGACTACAGGCCAACTATTAGGCAAGAAGACAGCGCGCTACCCTTCAGGAGCAAAGGCAAAACCATTGCCGCCACGCTGCTGCACAAACTCGCAAGCTAAATCGGCTCTGGCAATGATTTCTCGTGGGTCTTCACCATGCACCGGATAATAGCCAATGCCAAAACTAAGAGTAACGGGAATGCGGTGCCAATTATGCTTGAGCTCAATTGATTCAAATTTTTTGGCCAGGCGTTCGCACAGAATAGCGGCACCACGACCGGGTGTTTCAGGAAGAACTAGAATGTAGCGATCGTCGGACAGGCGAGCAGCCATATCAACATCAGAGCGAATACCGTCTAGCAAAAATTGAATAACAGAAAAAACTACAGTATCAACAGCCAGCTCACCGTAGTTTGGCTCGACATTGTCAAAGCCATCGATACCACAAATAACCACAGTAGTGGGTCGGTTATAACGCTTAGAGCGCTTCAGCTCTCGGGAGAGTCGGCGCATCAAATAGCGGAAGTTATAGCAACCGGGAAGGCCATCATAGAAGGCAATAAGCTCAAGATCTTCTTCGCAAATGGCATATTCGTCTTCTTCACGCAAGTGCGAAAACAAATCTGGTTCATTTGAGACCTTGCCATCAGCAGCGTCTTGCCTATTGCGAGCATCAGTAAAAACAGAGTTGCGCACGTTCGAAAGACTACGGTGAAAAATACCGTCTCTGACGAATGTTCTATCGGGTTGTTGACTAGAAGGCTGTGCCATATCAGTTATTGAAGAGCCTTAGCGTGAGACTTGACTGTCTTATAAAGTACAAAACCGAAGCATAGATGCAAGCCCCAGCCTGCCCAAATTGGTAATACCCAAATTATCTTGGCTATAATCGCACAAAACCGTTCAATTATTAACCAGGGTATCGGGATTAATCAAATAGAGTCGCACCATATTCAGTGCTTCATTAGCAGTGCGCCAGCGCACCTCAGCCCGAGGCAACCTAGCACCTAGCTTGAGAGTGCGGCTAAAATAGCGATCTTGAGCGGCCAGACCCAAATAGACAGTACCGACAGGCTTATCTTCAGTACCACCACCCGGCCCAGCTATGCCAGTCACACTCAAAGCAATGTCGCAGCCAGAGGCTTCCTTCATTCCCCGAGCCATAGCTTCAGCGCACTGCGGACTAACTGCGCCGTAAGTTGAGAGCACCTCACTACTTACGTTTAGGAGCTTTTGCTTAGACTGATCGCTGTAGGTGACAGCATTGAACATAATATAGCGAGAACTTCCGGGTACATCGGTGAGCCGTTCACTGACCAAACCACCGGTGCAAGACTCAGCCGTAGAAAGGGTCAAGCCCTTAGCGATCAGCAGTTCGCCCACTGTCGACTCAAGGCTGGCATTATCAACGCCATAGCAGCGATAACCGCTCTTGGTCTTAATTTCATCGATAACCGGAGCAGCCAGTGCCTTAGCCGCTTCTTGATTCTCAGCTTTAGCAGCCACTCGCAAACGACATTCCCAGCGGCCAGCATAAGGCGCCACCGAGGGGTTCGATAGATCCAACAAAT
>JAUPUU010000094.1 GCA_030917395.1 Cyanobacteriota bacterium erpe_2018_sw_21hr_WHONDRS-SW48-000092_B_bin.40 | reverse complement strand
TTAACTCTCCTGGCGAAATCACCGTCAATTTTCTTCAAATTGGTCATGAAGAAGCCGGTGCTCGCACCCTGGCAAAGCTTGACAGCAATATGGCGAGCGAGGGGGCCAAATTTGATATCGTCAGGGTGGAACCATTCGCTGTTGTTGAGCATGAAGGTTTACCTCGCGCGCTGGCCGATGCCACTAATTGATTTGAGGTTGGCAATGGGCTAACTTTAGCGCTTGTATGCTGTGCAACGTGGCATAAAGCTGTATGGCCTGAGGATGATTGTTTGAAGATTGAGAAAATATTTTTGGTCGATGATGACCCAAATATCAGACGCATTGCTGAAATAAGCCTAAAGAAGCTAGGTCCATGGCAAGTAGAATTGGCTGCTTCTGGTCGTGAACTTCTCGCCCTTCTGAAGCAGGGTAAACCAGATCTGCTAATTCTTGATGTAATGATGCCCGAGATGGACGGTCCAACTACTTTTCAGACGGTTAGAGAGCAATTTCCAAATTTGAAACTGCCGGTAATTTTTATGACCGCCAAGGTAATGTCTCATGAGGTTGATGAATATTTAAACTTGGGTGCCGCTGGAGTAATTTGCAAGCCTTTCAATCCTAAAGATTTGGCTGATGAAGTCCGCAGTATTTGTGATCGCTGGGAAGCAAGCAATGCTAGTTCAGATTCTCCTGCCGAGCTGAGCAGCGACTTGTTGGTGAGTTCAGGAGACCAGTAACCTAGTACATTAGCCGGCCTTCTGGAGAATCAAGCCAGTGTCCAATCATAGCTTGACTAAGCAATCTACCAACTCGGGCCATGGGCTCAGGAGTGTTGCTATTGCCTGGGGTGTCTTGGTTTTGATTGGATATGGCTGTATGGTTTTTTACTCGACGGCACCGGCCAAAACTGCCATATCGGTTGGACCGTTCCCGGCGCAAAGTGCGCTTGCCAGAGGCCGCGGCTTAACTCTAGTTACCTTCTTGCATCCCCGCTGTCCATGTTCTAAAGCTAGTGTCAGTGAGCTACAAGAACTACTTGCTCAAAGTAAATTTCCATCTAACCTGACAGTTTATGCTGTGGTCTCACAGCCACATGGTTGTTCTTCCGACTTTACCCAGGGTGCCATCCTTGACTCTTTGTCTAGTATGAGGAACGTTCAACTGATAATTGATAAGGATGATCTGGAGTCGCAACGCTTTGGCGCACGAACCTCTGGGCAAACATTGCTTTTTGATAGCCAGGGAAAATGCCTATTTAGCGGAGGAATTACAGCGGCCCGCGGTGAAGTTGGTGCTAATGCTGGAGTTGATGCCTTGCGTCAATGTATCGCCGACGGACAGACTGCTCTTAATAAGACGCCTGTGTTCGGTTGTTCTCTGGAGTCTAGTCGGTGAACACAACCAAAACTAACGGAGTGAAGCTTTTTGACTGGACTGATAGAAAGTCTCTGGTTGCCAGTTCGCCCTTAGCAGAGAGAATTTATAAGCAAGAGCGCTTATCTCTTTGTCAGCAGACAGACCGGATGTTTGGCTGGCTGATGATCATGCAATGGCTGGCCAGCATCTTGGTCGCGCTTGTTGTCTCGCCGTATACCTGGGCTGGTCGCGATGCCTTTATCCATCCGCACATCTTTTTTGTTACTGTTTTCGGTTCAGTTATCACCGCTTTCCCTGTCTATTTGGCTTTCCGACACGCCGGTGAACCGGTCACGCGCTTTGTTATGGCGGTCTGTCAAATGCTCTATTCGGGCATGCTCATTCACCTCACCGGTGGTCGTATCGAGACCCACTTCCATATTTTTGGCTCCCTGGCGTTTCTTTCTTTCTACCGAGATTGGCGTGTGCTAGCGGTGGCGTCATTGGTGACACTATTCGACCATGCCCTTAGAGGAATATACATCCCCGAGTCTATCTACGGGGTGGCGTTGGCCAGCCCCTGGCGCTCGGTTGAACATATCTGGTGGGTGCTTTTTGAAGATGTATTTTTGATTAGCGCTGGCTACCAGAGTCTCAGTGCAATGATGAACAATGCCAATAAACAAGCCGAGTTAGAAGTTACTCGCTTGCGAGTTGAAGAGCTTGTTACTGAGCGAACTGGGCAGCTCGATGCTAGTGAAAACCGTTATCGTGTGCTCTGCGAAACTGCTCCCCTTGGTATTTTTCAAACTACTCCCGACGGAAAGTGCATTTATATCAATATGCGCTTTGCTGAGATTTTTGGCTTGACTTATGAAGAGGCGCTAAGAGATGGTTGGAGTCATACTGTTCCGCCTGATCAGCTGGACTATGTGGCGACAGCCTGGCTAGATGCCGTCAGTGGCGATGGCAATTTTGATTTACAGTTTAGAATTAATAGTGAGAATCTTTGTTGGGTGCATAGTAAGGCCTCACGGGTGGTGGCTGCTAAAGATGGGGTTGAGACCTATGTTGGTACAGTAGAAGATGTTACGGAGCAAGTTATGGCAGAGCAAGCTCGCCTTGAGCGTGCACTCGTGCAGGCTCGGCTGGCTTCGATTGTTGAGTCTTCTAATGATGCTATTGTTGGTAAGTCGATTCAGGGCGTAATTTCTTCGTGGAATCCTGCTGCTGAGAGGCTGTTTGGTTGGTCTAGTGCCGAGATGATTGGGAGTACAATTAGCCCACTTCTATCGGATGATAAAAGGGAAGAAGATGCCGCCAATTTGAGTCGTGTTTTGTCGGGAGAGAAAGTTGGAGAGTTCGAGACTGTAAGGCTTTGCAAGGATGGACGCGCCATTGATGTCGCCTTGACTTGTTCTCTCATGCTTGATGAACAAGGGCAGGCCATTGGTGTCTCTGTAATTTATCGCGATATTTCTCAACGCAAAGAAGTAGAGAAGCGTTTGAGCGAATTCTACTCAACTATTTCACATGAACTACGTAGTCCGCTTACTTCTATTCGTGGCGCTCTGAGTTTGATTGACGACAAAATAATCGATATGGGTTCAGATGAGTGCTACGAGATGATTGGCGTGGCGCGCAGCAGCTCGGAGAGACTGGTGCGTTTGATTAACGACATCCTTGATATAAAGAAAATCGAAGCTGGTAAATTAGAACTGAAGCTTGAAAAAATTGATGCTACTACCCTTGTAGCAAGAGCAGTAGCCGGTATGGATGGTCTGGCCCGGGCCGAGAATATTCAACTCATTCAAGACATTGCCTTTAGTGCCACAGTTGATGTTGATATCGATAGAATCATTCAGGTTCTCACTAATTTGATCTCAAACGCTATTAAATTTAGTAGCGATGGTGGCTGTGTGATTGTTGGTTTGTATCTGCAATCTGATTCTCAATTGCGCTTTAGTGTTGCTGATCATGGGGCGGGAATTCCCGTTCACCTACAATCGCGCTTATTTCAGCGCTTCCAGCAGGTTGACTCATCTGACACACGACCCAAAGAAGGCACCGGTTTGGGCTTGGCCCTATCTAAAGCAATTGTAGAAGAACATAAGGGTTTGATCGGTGTATATAGCTCTCCTGCAACAGGAAGCACATTCTGGTTCGACTTGCCTGTAGTCGATTCGTTTGTGAAGGACGCACTTATACCAAGCCTCGGTGCTGCAACAATCTTGCTGGTGGAAGATGACGACAACATTGCGCAGTTTATGCGCCTTTCAATGCTTAAGCAGGGCTATCAGATAGTGCGTGTTGGTGCTATTTCTGAGGCGATTGCCATTCTCTCTCGCTCGCGGCCGGGCTTGATTTTACTTGATCTTAATTTGCCTGATGGCAATGGCCTGGACATTTTGCACTACTTGAAAGAACAATTCCCCAATGAAGCTGTTCCTGTGATAGTGACAACCGGTGTAGCTCTCGATAAACTTTCCCTGGCCTATCCGGTGGTGCTTGATTGCTTCTTTAAGCCGTTTGAAATGAATTTATTGCTTAAATCTGTAGAGAAAGTTATTGCTGCGGCACCATCTCGGCGCATTTTACTGGTAGAAGACGATCAAGCAACCCGTTCAGTTATTGCTCGGCAATTAGAGGCAATCGGTGCCACTTGTATGGAAGCTAGCAACGGTCTTGAAGCCCTTAATGTAGTTGATTCATTCGTGCCTGATTTGATTGTGCTTGATGTGGGCCTGCCAAAATTAGATGGTTTTGAAGTAAATAGTGTTTTGCAAAAAGCACCAAATGCTATCGAGCCGCTGCTAGTCTATTCAGCTCAGGAGCTGACCGATAGTGACAGACGTAAACTCAGCCTTGGCCTTACTCGCTACCTCGA
>JAUPUU010000010.1 GCA_030917395.1 Cyanobacteriota bacterium erpe_2018_sw_21hr_WHONDRS-SW48-000092_B_bin.40 | reverse complement strand
TTGACTGTTGGCATCTTACCTGAAATTGTGCGAGTTGCATACTTAAAAGTTACAACGGTAGCTGTTTGGCGATTCTTTCCTGATAGAACTATTCCGGCTGATTGTTGTCATTTACGTGCAAGGTGCTGTGGTTTACGCGCAAGGTTCTGTGGTTTACGCGCAGTTATTGTGGTTTACGCGCAATGTGCTGTGGTTTACGCGCAACGTGCTCTGATATACGCGCAGTTATTTTCCTTTAAGCGCAGTTGTTTTTTACTGCTGGCGTTTCGCGGCCCCCTGTTTCTAATACGTCCATCAGCGACAATTAGTTCAATCTGTATGCTGGCACCGGGTGACCTCCACGATTAATTTCCGGCCCAAATTGGCATAGCTAGTTATGATTGTCCGAGAACCAAGCTTGACCAAAGACAGAGCTAACGACAGCGATGACAAGGCAAAGAAGGCAGAGGCTCCTTCGGCGTCTGATCGCGTCAGCGAAAGCGGCGTTGTTGATAGCGGCGACAAGGCCAGAAGATTAAGAGCGCAGCTGGCGGCCTATGGCGATCAAGACGCATCGGCGACACATATCGGCAAGAGCGCAGCAGAGATTGCTCAGTTAAAAGCGAGCGGTTTGGCCGCTAAGTTCGAACTGGTTGACGACGAGAAAAGTGCAACCCTTCTTAAGGGTTCTGTGCGAGAAACCGTTCAGGCTAAAAACAATATTCGCCCGGAAGAACCAACATTTCAGCAAAAGTTATCGAACTTCGTACAATCTGCAGAGGCGCGGTTACTAGATCCAGCTGGTCAACAGAAGTATTTTCAAGGCCAGATAGATAAAATTCAAGGTATCGGCGATGGCTTGAACATAGCCAAAGAAGAAATGAAAGATGCTGGTCGTAAAGCCTGGGAGGCGCTTCAAGATGGAAGCGTCGCTAAGTTCTTGTCGCAACCAAATGCAATTAACGATCCGCTATTTCATGCCATTGGCAAAAGTTTCGATGCGATGAAGAGAGACCCGCAAACAGTCAATCATGTGCTCGAACGCTTAGGTCACGAGATGATTGCAGCCAATGACAAATACAATAGGCTTTCTGAGCATGACAAAGGTGTTGAAATAGGCAAGGCAATGTTCTTCTTTGTCAATCCAGAAGGAAGCACCGAGGGCGGTGCCACGGCTTTAAAGGTTGCCGACAGAGTGGCAACTCATGTTGATGCCGCAGCAATAAAGGCAATTGACCACACGGTGGAAGCTTCAACTAAAATGGCAAGTCGTGCTGCAGAAGCCGCACAAGAAGCCAAGCAATTTATCGCTGAATCAATGCAACACGGTCAAATGAAGCCAGCTCTGGCTGGCGGACCGGGCAATGCCTTTGAGCCACCTATTTCGCAGCCTAAGCCGAAATTTAACGACCATACCATGGCCATGTCATCAGATGGTATTGGTGAGGGAGCGGCTGGAGATGGCTTGGCCAATGCCGGGAAGGCCGGAGAGCGCGCAGCTGGTGACGCAGTGGCTGGTGATGCAGTAGCAGGCAGCGGCGCATCTGGAAGACCGAAGCAAGTTTTTTACATGCCAATCGCGCGCAACGAGATTTTAAAAGAGCCTGAGATTATACTTCTAGGCGGAGTTGAAAGACTTGAGAGGATGTCGGCCGAAGAGCTGGCGGCCAATGGGTTGCGAACGTTTGAGATGCCTGAATTGATACTTGAACGCGATGGCGAAAAGTTCATTGCGACAGTGAAAGGCCATCCTGATGCTTACTTCGAAGCAACTACCGAAAACCCTGGCGAAGTTACTATTAGACAAATATTCAAGGCAACGCTACCCCGGGGCACTGGAAATTTGCTAATGTCGGAAGGCCTAAGGTTGCATAATCTTTCACCAACTAAGAAACTAGTAGTCGACCGAATCGTAAATGATTCGACACTGGCAGCCTACAACCTTGGAGATCCACCCGAACGAAGTCTTTTAGCAAAGTGTGCAATCAAAGCCTTGAAGTCATTGAACATTCAGCCCATTGATTTCAAATATGAGGAAGTGCGACGCGCCGTTAGAATCATCATAGAGACAAGCAGGTGAAAATGGAAACTGGATTTACTGGAAAAGATCTAGAGATAATGAAGTCGCTAAAATTCGATCCATCACTGAAGCCCAACTTCGAATCATTAAAAGGGTGTTTGGTATGGAAAGATGAACGGCCAAGAGGACTTTCATTGGATGCTGACGATCTGGTAAACAGCCTGCTCATTGCACGAGCACCAATTCATCGAGGTTTGACACTCGACGATCTTCCTTTCGATCCGGAGTATTACAAAGAACTTTGGGCCTTGGCACAACAGCAAATTAGTGAATGGCCAGGATTCAAAAGGCTGACACTAAGTGATGAAGACCGTCTGTACCTGGAAGAAGAAATTGCGGCATCGTTTAGAGAAGACCTGTAACCAATCGAACCTGCTCGGAGCCAGCAGAAAAAATGAAAACAGAATTTACTGGTAACGATTTAGAAGTAATGAGGTCATTGAAATATGACCCAACACTTAAACCAAACTACGAATCTCTGAGGGGTTGCTTGTTCTGGAAAGACGAACGCTCCGATGAATTGTCACCCGATGGATACAAGTTGGTCAACAGCCTTATCATCGCGCGCTCACTGCTTCAGCAAGGACTGACACTCGATGATCACCCAATTGACCCGGACTATTGCAAAAATCTTTGGGTAATAGCACAAAAGCAAATCGCCGATTGGCCTGGCTTTAAACGACTGACACTAAGTGATGAAGACAGAAAATACCTAGAAGAAGAAATTGCGGCATCGTTTAGAGAAGACCTATAACCAATCGAACCTTCAATTGAACGTGCTTGGAGCTACTGCAACTTCTCTTTTCGGCAAACCATACATTCACCGCCGCGTTTTATGTTAGTCGCAATTCTTGCCAGCCACTCGTGCTTTTTATTGGTGCCACATCTCCACCATACGGCTGCTGGGTAGCTGGGTTTGACCTGGTCGGGTTTGAGAGCGCCATTTTTCTTGGTATTCCATTGTCTGGCAATTTCTGGATACTTTGATTGGAAAGATTGCGACTTTGAAAATCTATTATTCGAACAGAATGGACAGCCTGTATTGTAATGTGTGCGCATAGCAGGGCTGACATACCACACGTGGTCGTCTGCCACTGCACATTGCCACCACGCCTTTTTTGTACTGAATGGACCGACTTGAGCAGTTGTGATACTTCCGTTTTTGCTTTTATGCCATTGCTTGGCCATCGCCGGATTTAGTGTCCTTAAAGAATTCTCTTTGGTAATCAAAAAATTGCCACAGATCGGACAGCCTGTTCTTGACGACGTTCTGTTAGCTACTGGAGAGAGGAATTCATGTTTGTCATTTGTCGGGCAAATCCACCAGTATCTTTTATTTGTGTAAGCACTTGCCATTGCAGGCGTAATCGGATGGTTCTTTTCCGAATGCCACTGCTTTGCTATTTTGGGAAATAAAGCTTTGAGTGATTTTTCCTTTTCAGTGCGATGCCGTATGCACTTGGGACAACCATGGTTTCGTGTACCTCTATGGCCGACCGGGCATAAGTATGCGTGATCCTCAAAAAGAGAGCACTGCCAGAACACTTTTAGACCAGAATTGGCGGTTACATCTCGAGGTGTCAGTTTGCCGTTTTTCTTTTTGTGCCACTCTTTGGCCAGATTCGGTTTTACTTTGGCCAAGCAATTGCTTTCAGAAACTCTGAGACCTGCGCAAAAAGGACAGCCGGTACCGCCGACGGTACGTCTATTAATTGTAGAAGACCACTCATGATCTTTGGCCACCGGGCATTTCCACCAAACTTCTTGGTGCGAGCTTGGCGCTAGCTTCTTTGGGTCAATGCCTTTATTTCTAGTCTTGTGCCATTGCCCTAAAAGTTCTGGATAACCTACCGCCAATGAGTTTGTCGAGGACGATTCCAGCTTTGAACAAAAAGGGCATCCGTTACCGCTCAATGCACGCTGAGACACTGGCGTGCGCCATTGGTGATCGGCTGCTTTAGGACACTGCCACCATACCTGAAATGAGCTACCGGCCACAATACTTGAAGGTTTTAACGTTCCATTTTTTGTGCGGTGCCATTGCTTAGCGAGTGCCGGATGTGCGATTGCTAGAGAAGGATGTTCGATTGCGTCTTTTGCATCACATTCAGAACAACGGAAACCCTCAAAGAATATTTTGTCAATCCGATCTCTAAATTCGTGTGGTTTCAGCTCGTCGTCGGCGTCATGTTGCTCTTCGTCGCGGTTACATTTCCAGTAGACGATCAGTGAAATAGTGGGCGAAACAGAATTCATAGAAAGACCGGTATTCTTTTTTTTGTCCCAGAATTTTTTAAGATCTGGAGCCCGGGTCGCTAGACTTTCTGACTTTAATATACTTTTTTGAGCGCAATAGGGACAGCCTTCATCACCTTTGGTGCGGCGATCCACAGCCGAACACCATTGGTGCTTTGCATTAGCCTGGCACTGCCACCAAACGCTTCTGGTTGAATGACAGCTCACATTTTCTGGTGTCAAATAGTTGTTGAGCGTTTTGTGCCATTCTTTGGCAATGTCTGGAAAACGATTCGATATTTGGAAAGCTAATTGTACCGGCCTTCTGGAGCAAAACAAACAATCCGTCTTGCGCGAACAGAAGCCCTTAACAGATTGCGACCAGCGGTGCTTCGGATTTGCTGGACAGATCCACCATACGATTTTAGAACTGCCATAGTTATATTCAGAGGGAGAACTCTCGTTTAAATCAAAACTCCAGTATTTGATTTTATCTGGATGACTTTCTACTATTGACGGTGTCGGTCGGTCCAGCAAGCCTCGCTTGTAACCTATCTTCTTGCGTAGGCGCTTTTGGGATGTGCCATTCTTCTTTGGTATAGGGTTCTGCTTTCTTTTTTGCATTAGTAGATAATACCAAATGCGTGGTCGAACCCAACCAGCAGTTTTGTATTGGATAAATTATCTGGCTTTTTTTCTACCAGTTCTGGTGACGTTTTGCCTGTGCATTCCCAGCAAGGGACAGGCGACCTTACTCGTTTGTTCACAGTCTGTTGCCAGCTATGACCGTAGTCGCATCTCCACCACACAACTTCTTTTGAGTGGGGAGAAATGGTCTCAGGTGTTAGGGTGCCGTTTTTCTTTTTATCCCACTGTGCAGCCTGTTTAGGAAATAATGTCGACAGGCAATTAGTTGAGCAGAGCAGTTTGCCTGCGCAATAGGGGCAACCAGAGCCATGTATAGTTCTGTTCGCTGGGGTCGCCTGCCAGTCATGTTCCGAGCTTACTTTGCAGGACCACCAATATTTCTTAGCTGAGAAAGCAGCAATTTGATCGCCTTTAATTCCGTCGTTTTTGGTTGGATGCAATTGGGCTGCTATGTATGGAAAGTCTTTCGTTAAGCAATTATCTTTGCTTACTCTCTGATGAGTGCAATAAGGACATTTGCTGCCTTTCACCCTTCTGTAACTTTCGCACTCCCAAACATGTGATTTGTCCTTTTTGCACTGCCACCAGTATTTCTGCTTGCCGCCTGCGATAAGTTCATTTGGTTTCAGTTTTCCGTTTTTGGTCGGATGCCACTCCTTTGCTAATTTTGGAGAGGTTGCTGCAATTGAATTAGTCACTGAAAGCTTTTTGTTATTGCAGTATGGGCACCCGGCGGTCTTATTTCGTTGTCTGGTTCTGCTATAGACAGCGGCCTGCCATTCGTGATCAGGTCCTTTTTTGCATTTCCACCAGGCAATTGCGTTCGACCCTTTTGAGATATCGAGGGCTCCGATCTTTCCATTTTTTGTTGGATGCCACTGCCGAGCAATTGTTTTACTGTAATCGTACAGGCTAACAAAGTTTTCGCTGCTTGGTTTCGTGTACCAGTGGCCTGCATCGTCTGTATCTTCGCTAAAAACTTTTTGCGGTGTCTCGTAGGTACTCGGATGAAGACGCGCATATTCCATACGAGCTTCATAGCAAGCAGGGCAGCCAGATTCAAGCACTGTTCTGTCAGCAACTGCAGTTTCCCACGAGTGTTGGCATTTGCTGCAAAGCCACCAGGCGCGCTTACCGGACGCGTACGTTACTTCCGTTGCTTTGAGTTTTTTGTTTTTTGTAGGGTGCCATTCGCTGGCTAATTCAGGGTAATTGACGGCGAATGAGTTTTCGTCGCAGACGCGTTTGCTTGCACAATACGGACATGCGCTGCGCGTCTTGCTGGTTCTGTTGTTGATTTGAGCCTTATAAGGTCTGTTGCAGTCTGGGCACTGCCACCAGGCTCTAACGCCGGACGCTCTGCTAACATGTTCTGGCCCCCAGCCAGCATTTAGCTTATAGAGCCACTCCGCGGCAATTTTTGGTTCAGCGTCGCAAAGTGGAACTATGGTTTTACGACGCACTCCGCAGAAGGGCTCTTGCATATCTTCTATTTCAACGATCTGATATCTGCGCATTTAAAAAGGTCATTCCACGAATAAATATGGGGAGAGTTTAACTAGGTGGCCTAAAAAGAGTCTTTCCCTTTCAGCTTAGAGGACTAACGGTATCGGTTGGCCGCAGAAAAATGCATACCCGCGTCCAGCGGCATGGTACTAGGTCTCTTTAAGCGCCAGCGCCTCAAGTTCGTCGGGTGCAATGCCGACCATGCGCGCTAGCTGTTTGAATTTGCCATCAGAAATTTCTTCGCGACGAAGTGCTTCTAGTGCCAGGCCGACGAAGCGATGATTAGAATCTAAATGCACCATATCTTGTGGGTCTTCGTTCAAGCCCATCAAGTGCGCATATCGTCGCCCAGCTAGCTCATTCTGCTGGTCTAAGCTCGCCTGCTCGTTAGAAGTGATAATTCCTAAGTTCAATAGTCGATAGAGAACCGCTGGCCGACTAACTCCAAAATGGCTGGCTAGCTGAACTACGTCATAGAGTTGTATTGCTCTATTTGGAGCGGAGCGAACATCGACGTTGACAGAACTCTCGCCGTCAAATATTTGTGCTTGTGTTCGCGTCACCCGCTCTTTTCCTAGGCTAGCGAGAAACTGGCGAACACCTTTTTCTGGCATCAGAAAATTCGCGGCAAAAGAATTTGCGCGCATTTCGAGTAGTTCGGCATGCTGCGACTGGCGGCTAACTACACCGAGGAGT